>NZ_PPEL01000005.1 GCF_002899695.1 Rubneribacter badeniensis | reverse complement strand
TGACCGCGAGGCTCAAGTACGTGGCCGAGAGCGAGTGGGGCTCGAGGCGCTATCTGGACGTGACTCTGCTGGAGGGGTAGCCGCACCGGACGGCGGGCTTATGAGGCTGTCGGAAAAGTGCGCAAGATTCTTGACGGTACCCTCCCTTGTGCGCGGCGAGGACGGGGCGCGCCCCGCCGAAACGAAGGCCATCCACGAATGCCTTCTGCGGACGTCCTCCCTTGGCTCCGAGTAGCTCCTTTCGCCAAGCTTCCTGCTGGTCTCCTCTGCGAAACGTCAAGGCTACGGAATCCATACGAACCCCTCCCCGCACCTTCGGCGGAAGTGGTTTGAGCCTATGTTCTTCCAGTCGACTCCACACGCTTCGGAAAGGAGATAGCAATGAGCATCATCGTATGGATCGTCATCGGAGGATTGGCGGGTTGGGTAGCGAACATGATCATGAAGACGGATGGAAGCCTCCTCAAGAACATCGTGACGGGGGTCGTGGGAGCGCTTTTGGGCGGGTTCGTCATGAGCTTCTTCGGAGCCGATGGCTTCACCGGGTTCAACGTGTGGTCGTTCGTAGTGGCCCTCGTCGGCTCGGTCATCCTCATAGGGGCCATCAACTTGCTCACGGGAAAGAGGGCTTAGGCGTCCATGCCGCGCTCTTCTCGACGGGATTCGGGCGGCGCTATCGCGACTCCCAAAAGTCCCGCATCAGCTCCTTGCGGTTCGCGCATTGGGCCTTCTGCAAGATATGGTGCATGTGCACCTTCACGGTTCCCGGCGCCAGGTTCATGGACGAGGCTATGTTCTGGTTGTCCTTGCCCATGAGGGCCATCCTCAGCACTTCGGACTCCCTTTGCGAAAGGCCCTTGCGCGCGCTGTACGCAGGAAGGTTCTGGTCTATGAAGCCCGCCTGGGGCCCGTCCTCGCTCGAGGGAGGGTTGCCCCGCCGCAGGGCGAGGCCCTTCCACGATCCGACGCACGCCGCGCCCGCGCAGCAGAGGACAAGGGCGTTCTCTGCGAAATTCCTCTCGGGGAAAAACGGCAGAGGGCCTCTTCTCGCGGCCTCGGGGCCCATCACGAGCAGGATCGCAACATTCTCGGCCACCACCAAGCCCGAAAGAACCCACATCGCCGCGTAAAGGCGGGCATGTCGGTCCATGCGCATGCGCTCCACTTCGTCGCGCATCCCCGCATAGGTTGCGGCGAGGCGCAGAAGGCACCCCATCACGACGGCCATGCGCATGCCGTAGAAAAAGAACTCCTCGACGTTCCCCGGCTCCATAAGAACCAAGACGGCCAGGCTTCCCACTGCGTACACCGCGCCGGGAAGCCACCGTGCGACCCTGCTCCGCTCGTCCAGATGCTCGCACACCGCGAGCCAAAACGACGTGATGGCCCCGCCTCCGGTTGCGATGGAGGCGATCGGGCTGCCGATGAAAAACGGCGTGGCCATACCCCCTTCGCGGTAGAGGAAGTCGTCCTGGAACACCAAGGCGACGTCGAAGAAGTAGAACAGGAAGCCGAGCGCGAGGAGCATCCAGGCTCGGGAGCGAGACACCAGGGCGGAAGCGAAACAGGTAGCCGCCGCCAAGACGACGGCTAGGAGAACCACGAGGGAGTAGTAGAACAGAGCGAGTTCCGCGCCCACGCACACCCTCCTTTCGGCTCCTCAACGTCCAACCGCCTTTGACTCTTCGCGCCCGAGAAGGCTTGAGAGAGCCTATACCCGAATTATACCCTCCCTACCACGAGTTTATAACCTCGGTTTCCTTCCCTTCGCCTCCGGGCCGACCCTACCATGAAAAGGCCGTCAGCCATCGGAGAAGGAAAGGGGAGTGGCTATGGAATCAGCTGTCGCCCGATCAAAGAACCAGCGCGAAAGGAAAGGAAGGGGGCGAAGGAAGCTCAACTTCCCGACGGCCTTCACGATACTCTTCGCGCTCACGGTGGTGGCCGTCATCGCCACGTGGTTCGTGCCTGCGGGCCAGTATGCGAAGCTCGTCTACGTCGAGGAGTCGAACGTCTTGCAGGTCACGAGCCCCCAAGGCAAGGTGACCGAGCGCGAAGCTACTCAGGAGTCGCTCGACGATCTGGGCGTGAACATCGGAATCGAGCAGTTCACCTCGGGGGCCCTATCGAAGCCGATCTCGGTTCCGGACACCTACGAGCAGCTCGATCAGCAACCCAAGGGCATTGCGGACATCACCCAGGCTATGGTGTCGGGCACCATCGACGGGGTAGACATCATGGTGTTCATCCTCGTCCTGGGAGGCCTCATCGGCGTGGTGAACGCCACGGGGGCGTTCGAGTCGGGGCTCATGGCCCTCACCAAGAAGACGAAGGGCCGCGAGTTCCTGCTCGTGTTCCTCGTGTCGCTGTTCATGGTGCTCGGGGGAACCACGTGCGGCCTCGAGGAGGAGGCCGTAGCCTTCTACCCGATTCTCGTTCCGGTCTTTCTGGCCCTCGGGTACGACTCCATCATATGCGTGGGGGCCATCTTCCTCGCTGGCTCCATGGGCACCACGTTTTCGACCATCAACCCCTTCTCGGTCGTCATAGCCTCCAACGCGGCCGGCGTGAACTTTATGGACGGGTTCGAATGGCGGGCGTTCGGCTGCGCGGTGGGCGCCGCGGTGGTGATCGGGTATCTGTACTGGTACGCTCGGAAGATCAAGAAGAACCCCGAGGCCTCCTACACCTACGAGGACCGCGAGCATTTCGCCGCGCTGTTCGATGTCGAAGCGGCGGGGGCCGGAGAGCGCGCGGGCGGCTTCACCATGCGCAAGAAGGCCATCCTCGTGCTGTTCGTTGGCGCGTTCGTGCTCATGGTGGTTGGCGTCATGCAGCTCGGATGGTGGTTTCCCGAAATGGCCGCGTCGTTTCTAGCCGTCGCCATCGTCATCATGTTCGTGGCGGGAATTCCCGAAAAGACGGCTGTCGACTCATTCATCAAGGGTGCCTCCAACCTGGTGGGGGTGTCGCTCATCATCGGTCTTGCCCGCGGAATCAACCTCGTGCTCGATCAAGGCCTCATATCCGACACGCTGCTGTACTGGTCGTCGAACGCCGTGCAGGGAATGCAGGGTCCCGTGTTCATCATTGTGATGATGCTCTTGTTCTTCCTGCTGGGCTTCGTGGTCCCCTCCTCGTCGGGGCTGGCCGTGCTGGCCATGCCCATCATGGCGCCCCTCGCCGACACGGTGGGCATCGACCGGGCCTCGGTGGTGTGCGCTTACCAATGGGGCCAGTACGCCATGCTCTACCTCGCTCCCACGGGCCTGGTGCTGGCCACGCTCACGATGCTGGACATGAAGTACTCCAAATGGGTCAAATTCGTTTGGCCGATGGTCCTTTTCGTGCTCGTCTTCGGAGGCGTCCTCCTCGTGGCTCAAGTGCTCGTAGCCGGATAGCGGCCGTGCTCGAAGAGCGTCTGCGGGCAACCGTCTCCCCGAGCGGGACGGTTGCCCGCTTCGTCAAGTGCCCGTATACTGAGGACATGGAAGGCAGCAAGACACGCATCTCGTCCCGAGCGGGCGCGCAAGGCCCCAAGCGGGACGGCATCGACCGGATGGGAACCGAGGGCACCTTCAAGCTGCTGCTCGAGTTCTCCATCCCGGCCGTGGTGGGCGTGCTCGTGCAGATGCTCTACAACGTGATCGACGCCGTGTACGTGGGACATGCGGTGGGCGCGGACGGCTTGGCCGCCACCACGGTGGCGAACCCCACGATGACGGCGCTCGTGGCCGTGGCCATGCTCGTAGGCGTGGGCGGCAACGCGCTCGCCGCCATCAAGCTGGGGGAGCGCAGGAAGGACATGGCCGAGCGCGTGGTGGGCACGAGCCTTGTGCTCTTGCTCGGCGCCGCGGCGCTGCTCTGGATCGCCTCTCCGTTCGCGCTCGAGCCCATCCTGCGCTACTCGGGCGCCGACGAGGTCGTGCTTCCCCTCGCGCTCGACTTCATGGCGGTGATCATCGCGGGCTGCCCGTTGCAGTTCATCGCCTTCGGCATGAACAACTTCATCCGCACGGCGGGGCGGCCGAACCGCGCGCTCGGATCCATGCTCGTCGGAACCGCTTCGAACGTGGTGCTCGGCTACCTGTTCATCATCGTGCTTGATGGCGGCATGCGCGGCGCGGGCCTGGCCACCGTATGCTCGTGGGGCGTCTCGGCTGCTTTCGTCATGCAGTTCTTCCTCAAGAAGGACTCGCCTTTGCCGCTCGTCCGGCCCTTGCGCTCCTTCCAGCCCCGAACGGCCTTGCGCGTCTGCGCCCTCGGCGTGGCCCCGGCAGTGACGGAGCTGGGCTGGGCCGTCTCGTCGATGATCATCAACAACCTGCTCGTTTCGTACGGCTCCGCAGACGCCCTCGGATCGGACGGAGCGCTCGCCATCATGCGGGTGCTCTCGGCCGTGGGCCTGTTCACGTTCATGCCCTCCATGGGCATCGCCATGGGCGCGCAGCCCATCATCGGGTACAACTATGGCGCGCGGAGCTTTCACCGTATGAAGCGCGTGCTCGCGCAGGCCATCGCCCTCGGCATCGCAATCACCGCGCCTCTGTGGGCCACGGTCATCCTGGCACCCGACCTGTACGCGCACCTCTTCGGTCTTCCCGACCAATATCTGGGGGAGACGGCGTGGGCGCTCGTGCTGTACCTCATGTTCATTCCCATCCTGCCCATCCAGACCATCGGATCGAACTATTTCGATGCCACGGGCCAGGCGGCGAAGGCCACGGTGCTCACGCTCACGCGCCAGATCCTGTTCCTCATCCCGCTGCTCTTGGTGTGCCCGATCGCGCTCCCGCACCTGCTGCCCATCACGCCGCTCGAGAGCGTGTGGTTCGCACCGTCCCTCTCCGACATCACCTCCACGCTCATCGTGTCGGCGTTCCTCGCCTTCGAATGGCGCCGCTTGAAGCGCCTCGAGCGCGGCAAACCAGGCGAAGCCCGCCGCTCCCCGTCGAAGTGAGCCGCTGGCCGGGACTCTCCGCGAAGCCTCTTCGCATATGAAAGCGCTCGCACCCCTTTTACCGAGCAATATCCCCCGCCTCCCTCTGGCCGCTCGACCGGCCTCCCTTCTCTGATAGAGTACTGATCAGGCGACATTGGGTCGCTTTTTGTTCATCGGCATCGGATAGGACGAAGGAGGAAGCCCCGTGGCTCTGCTCGGCTTTTTGATCCTCTTCCCGCTCGTCGTGGCGGGCGTGCTGCTCGCGGTGCGCGACAACCGCGTGAGAAACGCCGTCGTCGTGGCCGCGGCGCTCGTTATCGGGATCGCTTCTGTTTGGCTGGTCGTCTCCTACCTGGGCGCCCCGTGGATTCCCTTCGATTTCCACTCGCCCGTGGTCGACTACGCCTGCATGGTCGTGAGCGTGCTCGTCGCCGCGGCCATCCTGTTCTACGGCATCCGCCACAAGAACGCGGCGGCCTGCGCGCTCGCCGCCGTCCAGGTGGCGGGCTCGCTCGTGTTCGAGTTCGCGTTCGCCCACGGCCTGCCCGTCGCGCAGGGGCTCTACCTCGACTCGCTGTCGCTGCTCATGGCGTTCATCATCGGCGTCGTCGGCTCGGGCATCTGCGTGTACGCCCTCGGCTACATGGAGGACTTCCAAGCCCACGAGCCCGAAGGCGCGAAGGATCGCCGCCCGGTGTTCTTCGCCCTCATGTTCGCCTTCCTCTCGGCGATGTTCCTCATCGTGTTCTCGAACAACATGGTGTGGCTGTTCACCGGCTGGGAGGTCACCACGGTGTGCTCGTTCCTCCTCATCGGCTACACCCGCACCGAGGAGGCCATGAGAAACGCCTTCCGTCAAATCGTCATGAACCTCGTCGGCGGCATCGCCTTCCTCGGCGCGCTGTACGTCTGCGCCATCCAGCTGGGCACGCTGTCGCTGCTCGAGTTCTTGCAGATCGGCGTTCAGAACCCCGCCCTCGTCGCGCTGCCGGTCACGGCGCTCGCCCTCGCCGGGCTCACGAAGGCCGCGCAAATGCCCTTCCACACATGGCTCCTCGGTGCCATGGTGGCGCCGACGCCCACCTCGGCGCTTTTGCATTCCTCCACCATGGTCAAGGCGGGCGTGTTCTTGCTCGTCAAGCTCTCTCCCGTCATGTACGCCGGCTCCTTCGCCCCGCAAGGCGGGCTGCTCGCGTCGGTGCCCGCCATCATGACGGTGCTCGTGGGCGGCATCACGTTCGCGCTCTGCTCGTTCATGGCCATCTCGCAGACCAACGCCAAGCGCGTGCTCGCGTACTCGACCATCGCCAACCTCGGCCTGATCGTCGCCTGCGCCGGCGTCGGCACCCCCGAGGCTGTCTGGGCGGCGGCGTTCCTCATCCTGTTCCACGCCATCGCCAAATCGCTTCTGTTCTTGTGCGTGGGCACCGCAGAGCACCACATCGGCAGTCGCGACATCGAGGACATGGACCTGCTCTTCGAGCGCATGCCGCGCCTTTCGCGATTCATGATGCTCGGCATCTTGTGCATGTTCATCGCGCCGTTCGGCATGCTCGTGGCGAAGTGGGCCACCCTCGTCTCCTTCGCCGAGACGGGACAGGTGGCGCTCATCGTCATCCTCGCGTTCGGCTCGGCCGCCACGTTCATGTTCTGGGCGAAGTGGCTCGGAAAGCTCTCCGGCATCGCCGCCGCGCGCGAGAACGTGGAGCGCGATGTGCATGCGAGCGAGTGGGCGGCCGTCATGGTCATGGCAGTGCTCGTCATCCTGTGCTGCGCAGGGCTGCCCATCGTCTCGTGGCTTTCGGTGGAGCCCTACGTGTTCAGCGTCTATGGAACCCTCGGCCAGGACATCTCGACCTCGAACCTGTGGATCGCCTCCATCCTGTCGATCGCCTTGGCCGTCGTGCTGTTCGCGGGCCTCGGTCGCACGAAGGCCCGCAAGGTGGACGTGTACCTCGCGGGCGTGAGCCGCGACAACGCCGAGCGCACGTTCCAGAACGCGCTTTCGGGCACCTCGACCGCCTCGGCGCGCAACTGGTACCTCGAAGACGTGTTCGGCGAAAGGCGCATCGCGCCGATCGGCACCGCGTGCTGCTCGGTCATCATCATCGTGGCCTTCGCGGCGGCAGCTGTCTCCCTGCCGGGATTGTTCTAGGAAAGGATGTGGTACGACATGTCGTTGTTCTCCGTCCTCATCGGCACCCTCGCCTTCGCTGTGCTGGCACCGGTTCTGGGCTGTCTGCTCGCTGGGCTTGACCGAAAGATATCCGCACGCATGCAGGGTCGTGTGGGCCCGCCGCTTCTGCAGCCTTACTACGATGTGCGCAAGCTCCTCGAGAAGGACAACGTGTCGGTGAACTCCACCGAAGGGACCTACGTCACCTGTGCCCTTGTGTTCACCCTCATCGCCGGCGGCATCTTCTTCAGCGGCGGCAACCTGCTCATGAGCGTGTTCGTCGTCACGCTGTCGGGCCTGTTCTTCATCGTGGCGGCGTACTCCACGCGCTCTCCTTACGCCGAGATCGGCGCGATGCGCGAGACGCTGCAGGTCATGGCCTACGAGCCCATGGTGCTGTTCATGGCCGTGGCGTTCTTCATGGCCGCGGGCACCTTCGACGTCGCGGGCGCGTTCGCGCTCACCGCGCCCGTGGTCACCGTCATCTGGCCGGTGCTCTTGGGCTTTCTGTTCGTGCTCACCATCAAGCTGCGCAAGTCGCCCTTCGACTTGTCCTACTCGCACCATGCCCACCAGGAGATCGTCAAGGGCATCACCACCGAGATGAGCGGGCGCACCCTCGCGAAGGTGGAGGTCATGCACTGGTGCGAGAACATCCTGTTCCTCGGATGGACGGGCCTGTTCTTCATCTGGGGCACGCCGGCGTCGGTGCTCGTGGCCGTCATCGTCGCGGCGGTCGTCTACTTCCTCGAGATATGGATCGACAACAACTTCGCGCGCGTGAAGTGGCAGGCCCTGCTCAAGTCCGCGTGGGTGGTGGCCCTCGTCGCGGGCGGCGTGAACATCGCCGTGCTCGCGTACGCCCCCTACCTGATGTAAAGGAGCTCTCCCATGACGTATGCGACCAAATCACCGTGGGTTATCCACTACGATGGCTCGAGCTGCAACGGCTGCGACATCGAGGTGCTCGCGGCGCTGTGCCCCGGCTACGACGTCGAGCGTTTCGGCATCATCAACACGGGCAACCCCAAGCACGCCGACATCTTCCTCGTCACCGGCAGCGTGAACGAGCAGAACATCAAGGTGGTGCAGGAGATATACAACCAGATGGTCGAGCCAAAGGTCGTCGTCGCGTGCGGCATCTGCGCGTGCTCGGGCGGCATCTTCCACGACTGCTACAACGTGATCGGCGGCGTGGACCAGGCCATACCCGTGGACGTGTACGCACCCGGCTGCGCCGTGCGCCCCGAGGCCATCATCGACGCGGTGGTGCAGGCGCTCGGCATCCTGGAGGAGAAGTCGAAGGCCCTGCAAGCTCAAAGAAAGGGGGCGTGAGGAATGGCGCTGGAAATCGAGTTCGCCCCGCTTTCCGTCGAAGAGCTGCCGGCGCTCGCAGCCGAGAAGAAGGCCGAGGGCGCGCGCTTCGTGCAGCTGCTCGCCGTGAACACCGAGGAGGGCATCGACCTCGTCTACACGTTCATGAAAGGCGGCGTCCTGACCAACCACGAGATCAAGGGCGTGGGCCCGGACATGACGGTGCCCAGCATCACCGACCAGTTCCTGGCGGCGTTCGTGTTCGAAAACGAGGCGCACGACCTGTTCGGCGTGAGCATATCCGACATCGCCATCGACTTCGGCGGGAACTTCTACGCCCTTTCGCAGAAAGAGCCCATGACCATCATATCGCCCGAGCAGAAGGCCGCGCGCGAGAAGGCGAAGAAGCTCGCCGCCGCGAAGGCGGCCAAAGAGCGTCAGGCGGCCGCGACCGCGGCGCAGGCCGAATACCTGGCCGGGCACCCCGACGCGCAGGCGGGCAGCAAGCCCCGCGGGCCGATCGAGCCCTCGGGCAGCGACGACCTCGACGCGCGTTTGGCCGGCGTCGACCCGGAGAAGGTGGCGCGCGTGAAGGCCGCGCTCGCCGCGAAGGCCAAGAAGGCCGCCAAGGCCGAAGCCGCCGCGAAAGAATCCGCGCTTGAGGAGAAGCTTGCCGGCATGGATCCCGAGAAGGCTGCGAAGGTGCGCGCCGCCATGGAGGCGAAGGCCGCTCGCGAGGCCGCCGCGCAGAAGGAAGGTGAGTAGCATGGGGAAGGCGACCGTCATCCCGTTCGGCCCGCAGCACCCGGTGCTGCCGGAGCCTTTGCACCTCGACCTCGTGGTCGAGGACGAGACCGTCATCGAAGCCGTGCCGCAGATCGGCTTCATCCACCGCGGGTTGGAGAAGCTCGTGGAGACGCGCGATTACAACCAGTTCATCTACGTGGCCGAGCGCATCTGCGGCATCTGCGCCTTCGGGCACTCTCTCGGCTATGCCGAGACGGTCGAGCGCCTCATGGGCGTCGAGGTTCCCGAGCGCGCCGAGTGCCTGCGCGTCATCTGGCACGAGCTGTCGCGCGTCCACTCCCATATCCTGTGGATGGGCTTGGCCGCCGACGCGTTCGGTTTCGAAAGCCTGTTCATGCACTGCTGGCGGTTGCGCGAGCGCGTGCTCGACATCTTCGAGAAGACCACCGGAGGGCGGGTGATCTTCAGCGTCGTGAAGGTGGGCGGCGTGGTCCGCGACATCGACGAGGCGCAGCTCGCCGAGATCAAGCGCGTCCTCGAAGGCATCAAAGACGACTACCGCCAGATCATGAACGCGTTCCTCAAGGACACGTCGGTGAAGAACCGCACCGTGGGCGTGGGCGTCATCAGCCACGAGGACGCTCTCGCCCTGAGCATGGTGGGGCCGTTCGCGCGCGCGTCGAACGTGAACTACGACGTGCGCATGCTGGGCAACGGCGGCTACGGGCGCCTCTCGGACTTCCAGCCCGTGCTCGACGCGCAGGGCGACTGCTACGCGCGCGTCAAGGTGCGCGCCCTCGAGGTGCTCCAGTCCATCGACATCATCGAGGAGATGATCGCGCAGCTCCCTGCCGGAGACATCGCGACGGACGTCAAAGGGTCTCCCGCCGCAGGCGCGCAGGCGGCGAACCTCGTCGAGCAGCCGCGCGGCGAATGCTACTACTATGCGCGCGGCAACGGCACGAAGTACCTCGAGCGCATGCGCATGCGCACCCCCACCTCGCAGAACCTGGCGGGCATGACCACGGCGCTGGCGGGCTGCGACCTGGCCGACGTCAACATGATCGTGCTCACCATCGACCCCTGCATCAGCTGCACGGAAAGGTAAGGCCATGGGAGGATTCAAGCTCGGAAAGATGACGCTCGGAGGGCTGTTCAAGCAGCCCGAGACGATCCAGTACCCAGTCCAAACCAAGACGCCCCCGCCCGGGCTCAAAGGCCACGTGGCCAACGACGTGGCCGCGTGCATCCTGTGCGGCATCTGCCAGAAGCGCTGC
Organism: Rubneribacter badeniensis; assembly: GCF_002899695.1. Lineage (GTDB taxonomy): Bacteria > Actinomycetota > Coriobacteriia > Coriobacteriales > Eggerthellaceae > Rubneribacter > Rubneribacter badeniensis. The sequence continues at coordinate 70,660 of NZ_PPEL01000005.1, read as the reverse complement.
CCTTGCGGGGCCATCACGGTGGAGAAGGCCGCCCGCACTTGGGCGATCGACCGCTTCCGCTGCGTGCAGTGCGGCAACTGCGTGCGCGAATGTCCGAAGGCCTGCCTGTCCATGGAGCCCGCCTACGCGCCGCCGTCCACGAAGAAGCACGTCGACGTGTTCGACGTGCCGAAAGTCGAGAAGACGGCCTAGCCTCCTTTCCGCTGCGCCCCCGTCCCCGTTGATCATGATGGAAATGCTGTCGAACGGCGAAACGAAACGGGAGCGGCAGGGAAACCTGCTAGAATAGAGTGAATCGGTTCGAAACGAGCCGGGCCTCGCGGGCCCGGCTCGTTGCACGAAGGCGAGCACGGAAAGGAAGGCTGTACACGATGCGCGGCAACGGTTCGAAGGACGGCTCCCAGCAGGCGAGCGACCGCATCTTCACTGTTCCGAACGTCATCTCGGCCGTCAGGCTGTGCCTTGTGCCCGTGTTCCTCGTTCTGTTGTTCGAAGGCCACGACCTCGCAGCCACCTTCCTGTTCGCGCTCGCCGCGGGCACGGATTGGATCGACGGCCAGATCGCCCGCCGCACGAACGCGGTGTCGCGCCTCGGGCAGCTGCTCGATCCCGCCGTCGACCGCATCCTCATGATCGCCGGCGTTTCGGGCCTGTTCCTGACAGGGCGGCTGCCCTTGTGGATCATCCTCGTCGTGCTCGCCCGCGACCTGCTTCTGCTCGCAGGCGGCGCCTTCGCGCTCAAGCGCTATCGCGTGCGCGTGGCCGTCGTCTTCCCGGGCAAGGTGGCCACGACGCTTCTGTTCGTCGGCTTCGCCGGTCTGCTTTTGAACTGGCCGCTCGTACCGGGCCTCGGCGTCGTCGACGCCTCCTGGCTTCCGGGCCTCAACGGGCAGACGTGCTCGTGGAGCATCTGGTTCGTGTACGCCGGCCTCGCGCTCGCGCTCGCCACGACGGTCTACTACGTGGGTACCGGCCTCTCGCGCATCCGTGCCGCCCGCCGCGCCCACGTCGAGGGATAGCCGCGATGGAAGCGGTCGCCGAGGCGCCGCTTCACGCCGACAGGCGGTGTTTTGGCGCGTTTCTTGTGCGGACGGCACGTCAACCGCTACACTATGCAACAGTAGGCGAGGGCGAGGGCCCTTTCCGACGTCCGAGCGATGAGAGGTGATTTCCGAGGTGTACTACCAGCCAGACATCGAGACCATGCCGCGCGAGCAGCTGCGCGAGCTCCAGCTTGAGCGCATGAGGCAAAGCATCCGCCACGCTTACGACAACGTGGCGTTCTACCAGCGCACCTTCAAGGAAGCGGGCGTCACCCCAGACGACCTGACCAGCCTCGAAGACCTGACGAGGTTCCCGTTCGTCGTGAAGCAGGACATGCGCGACGCCTACCCGTTCGGGCTGTTTGCCGTGCCGAAGAAGGACGTCGCGCGCATCCACGCGTCCTCCGGCACGACGGGCCAGGCCACCGTGGTGGGCCACACGAAAAACGACCTTGCGAACTGGGGGGACTGCTTCGCCCGCGGCATCGCCATGGTGGGCGGCGACGAGAACTCCACCATCCAGGTGTCTTACGGCTACGGCCTGTTCACGGGCGGCCTCGGAGCGCATGCCGGCGGCGAGGCCATGGGCTGCTCGGTCATCCCCACCTCCTCGGGCAACACGAAGCGCCAGGTGCAGATGATGAAGGACTGCGGCACCGACATCCTCGCGTGCACGCCGTCCTACGCGCTCCTCATCGCAGACACGGCCATCGAGATGGGCTATGACCCGGCCACCGAGTTCAAGATCTCCGGCGGCATCTTCGGCGCCGAGCCGGCCTCCGACAACATGCGCGACGAGATCGCCTCCAAGCTGGGCATCCAGTACTGCGACGTGTACGGCCTGTCCGAGATCATGGGCCCCGGCGTGGCGATGGAGTGCGGCGAGCGGGCCGGTCTGCACGTGGCCGAGGACCACTTCTACTGCGAGATTTTGGACCCCGAGACGCTCCAGCCCGTTCCCGACGGCCAGTGGGGCGAGCTCGTCATCACCACGCTCACCCGCGAGTGCTGCCCGCTCGTGCGCTACCGCACGCGCGACGTCACCCGCATCATCTCCGAACCGTGCGCGTGCGGGCGCACGCACCGCAAGATCGACCAGCTGCGCGGCCGCACCGACGACATGCTCATCATCCGCGGCGTGAACGTGTTCCCCTCGCAGATCGAGCAGGTCATCACGAACTTCCCGGAGATCGCCACGCACTACCAGATCATCCTCACCACGCGCGGACCCCTCGACCACGTGGAGCTGCAAGTGGAGACGGAGCCCGACTTCCCCATCGACGAGGTGCGCAGGATCGAGGACCTCAAGCGCCGCCTGGGCGCCGAGCTCAAGAGCAACCTGCAGGTGTCGGTGGAGGTCAAGATCGTCGAACCGAAGACCATCGCGCGAAGCGAAGGCAAAGCGAAGCGCGTCATCGACCTGAGAGAAGGGAAGTAGCCCATGATCTCGCAGCTGACCGTGTTCTTGGAGAACGAGAAGGGCCGCCTCGCGGCCGCGTGCCGCGCCGTCTCGAAAGCCGGCGTCAACCTGCACGCGCTCAACCTGGCCGACACGGCCGATTTCGGCGTCGCCCGCATGCTGTGCGACACGCCCGAGGCGGCCGCCGAGGCGCTGCGCGAGGCGGGCTACCGCGCCACGGTGACGCCGGTCCTCGCCGTGCGCGTGCCGAACACCCCTGGAGGCTTGGCGGTTTTGCTCGAGTTCCTGGACGAGCAAGGGGTCAACGTCGAGTACGGGTACTGCTTCTCGGTGAGCGCCGAGTCCGCGGTGGACGTGCTCAAGATCGACGGGGGAGAGGGCGTCGAGGCAAGCTTGGCCGAAGCGGGGTTCGCGCCCGTCCGACCCGAGGACGTCTACCGCGTTGGCTAGCGCGCGCCGACATACCGGATCGCCGCTTCGGCGAAAGGGCGCCGGTGCGCGCGGGGCGCGCCTCGGAGCGTGCGCGCTCTCGCTCGTCTTGGCCGCCGCGCTTTGCCCCTTCCTCCCCACGCCAGCCTTCGCCGACGTGCGCAAGGCCGACGTCGTCTTGGGGCAGACCGTCGACGCGCGGGGGCTGTCCGTGGCGCAATGTCCCAGCGTCGACGCGGAGTACGCCCTCGTGATGGACGCGGAAGGCACCGTGTACTTCGAGCGCAACGCTCAAAGCCCCGCGCAGATCGCCTCCATCACGAAGATCATGACGGCCGTCGTGGCGCTCGACGCCGTGGAGGCGGGCGAGACGACGCTCGATGCGGCTATCCCCGTGTCCGCGGCGGCTGCGGCCGTGGGGGAGTCGTCGGCCGGCCTGCAGGAAGGCGACGTCATGGACTTGGAGACGGCGCTCAAGGCGCTGCTCGTGCCTTCCGGCAACGACGCGGCCGTGGCCATCGCCGAGGCGCTGGGAGGAAGCGTCGAGGCGTTCGTCGAGCGGATGAACGAGAAGGCGGCCGAGCTCGGCTGCGCCGACACCGTCTACGAGAACCCCCACGGCCTCGATTACGACCAGTACGCGGGCGATCTGCACAGCACGGCGGCCGATGTGGCGGCCGTGGTTCGCCACGCCATGGAAAACGACGTGTTCCGCTCCATCGTCTCCGGCGGCAGCACCGACATCGCGGTCGTGCGCGACGGCGCGGAGGCGACCATCCACCTGGAGACCACCGACGGGTTCCTCGACGTCTACGAGCATGCCATCGGCGTCAAGACCGGCTTCACCGCGTTGGCGGGCCCCTCGTTCGCAGGCGCCGCCAACAACGGAGCGCGCGAGCTGTACGCCATCGTCCTCAACTCGTCCTCCGAGGCTCAGCGCTTCGAGGACGCCAAGACGCTGTGCGAGTGGGTCTACGAGCACCTTGTGTCCTATCAGCTGGCCAACAGCCCCGAAACGACGACGTGCGACGGCGCGGAGGTTCCCGTCGTCGCCGAGGTGGCCCACGAGGGCTGGATCGACAAGACCGTGAAGACGACGCTCTCCGACCCGGACGCGGCGGTCGAGATCTTCGACCTCAACGGCAACGTGAGCCAGACGCTCTCCTTCGAGAAGCTCGAGGGGGACGTGCGCGCGGGCGACAAGGTGGGGACCATCACGTTCAAGCAACGCAACGAGGAGATCGCCACGCTCGACCTCGTGGCGTGCGAGGACCTTGACGCGCCCGACTTCTTCGAGGGCGTCGGCGTCTGGTGGGAGCGGCTGCTGCGCGGCTTCTCGGGCCAGCCCCAGTCGGCCTCGTCCGTCACGTTGAACGAAACGCCGCTCGTCGTCGACAAAACCGCCGCATGAGCGGCGTCGAGAGAGGATAACGCCATGACCACGCTCTGCCCCGTATGCAGCAACCCCGTCGAGTCCGACGCCGCCGCCTGTCCGCAGTGCGGCTTCAAACTGCTCGGCGCCACGCAGCGCTTCGAGCCGGTGCCGCTCGACGACGCCCCGCCTTCCGTGGAGGCCGCCCCGCAGGCCCGCGCCGCGCTCCACGTGGTGCGCGGACCGTCTGCCGGCGTGACGCTCCAGCTCGGCGACGAGCCGCTGTCCATCGGGCGCAGCCCGCAATGCGACGTGTTCCTGAACGACATGACCGTGTCGCGCTCCCATGCTGCAGTGGAGCCCGACGGCGGCGGCTACGTCATCCGCGACGCGAACTCCTTCAACGGCGTGTGGGTGAACAACGAGAGCGTGGAGTGCCGCAGGCTCGCGTCCGGCGACGTCATCCAGATCGGGGCGTTCTGCCTCGTCTACAAGGAGGAGTAGCGGCCCGCGCCGCGGCGCGGGCGCCGTTTTTCGAACGAGAGGGGAGCGCGTGCGGCGCTCCGAAAAGGAATGGGCGCCCGAAGGGGGGATCCGCCCGCGAAAGGGTTCGCACATGGAGCTGATGTCAGGCAACGAGGCCATCGCCCAAGGAGCGTGGGAGGCCGGAGCGCGCATCGGAACGGCGTATCCGGGCACGCCCTCCACCGAGACGATGGAGGCGTTCGCGAAAAAGGACGGCGTGTACGCCGAGTGGTGCGTGAACGAGAAGGTGGCCGTGGAGGTGGCCGTGGGGGCCTCCGCCGCGGGAGCGCGCGTGCTCTCCACGATGAAGCACGTCGGCGTGAACGTGGCGGCCGACCCGCTGTTCACCGCCGCGTACACGGGCGTGGGAGGCGGGTTCGTGATCTTGGCCGCGGACGACCCCGGCATGTACTCGTCGCAAAACGAGCAGGACAGCCACTTCTACGCCCGCGCCGCGCACATCCCCATGCTCGAGCCCGCCGACTCCGCCGAGGCGCTGCGCTTCGCGCGCGAGGCCTACGAGCTGTCCGAACGCTTCGATGTGCCGGTGCTCATCCGCTCCACGGTGCGCGTGTCCCATACGAAGACCCCGGTCGAGCCGGGAGACAGGGTGGAGGCTCCGTCCAAGCCCTACGAGAGCGACCCTGCGAAGTGGGTCATGATGCCCGCGTTCGCCAAGCCCCGTCGCAAAGCGCAGCTCGCGCGCATCGACTCGCTGCGCGCCTGGGCCGAGGACTGCCCCTACAACGAGGTCGTGCGCAGAGGAAGCGCCGTCGGCGTCGTGTGCGCGGGGGCGGCCTTTCAGCACGTGGCCGAGGCGCTGCCGGAGGCGAGCGTGTTCAAGCTGGGCTGCACCTGGCCCTTGCCCGCCGAGGCGCTGCGCGCCTTCGCCGCGAGCATGGAGTCCCTGTACGTGGTGGAGGAGGCCTCGGAGTACCTGAGCGAGAGCGTGCGCGCCCTCGGCGTGGAGGTGTCGGCCTTCCCGCATCCGCTGCCGCGCGACGGGGAGCTCTCGCCCGGCCTCGTGCGCGCCGCGTTCGGCATCGAGGAGCCCGCCTGCCTGCCGATGCCCGACGACGTGCCCGGACGTCCCCCGGCCTTGTGCGCAGGGTGCCCGCACCGCCTCGTGTTCAAGGAGCTCTCGCGCATGAAGGCCGTGGTCACAGGCGATATCGGCTGCTACACGCTCGGCGCGCTGCCGCCGCTTTCGGCCATGGACGCGTGCGTGGACATGGGTGCCTCGGTGTCCATGTCGCACGGCTTCGAGCTGGCCTGGGCCGGCGCCGAGCACCGTCCCGTCGTGGGCGTCATCGGCGATTCGACGTTCGCCCATTCGGGCCTCTCCGCGCTCATCTCCACCGTGTACAACAAAGGCGGCGGCACCGTGTGCGTGCTCGACAACCGCACCACGGCCATGACGGGCCGCCAGGGCAACCCCTTCAACGGCGAGACGCTGCAGAAGCGCCCTTCGCGCGAGCTCGACCTCGAGGGCGTCGTGCGCGCCGTGGGCGTCGAGGACGTGCGGACCGTCGACCCGAACGACGCGCGGGCCGTGCGCCGGGCGCTCAAGGAGGCCGCGGCCAACCCCGAGCTCACCGTGATCGTGTTCCGCAGCCCCTGCGTGCTCATCGATCGGCGCCGAGACGCGCCCTACGTCGTGACCGACGGCTGCACCGCCTGCGGCGTCTGCTCGACGCTCGGCTGTCCGGCCGTCGCGAAGGAGCCCGCGAGCAACCGCGCGCTCATCGACGCCGCGCAGTGCGTCGGCTGCGGCCAGTGCGCGCAGTACTGCGCTTACCGGGCCATCGTGCAGCGCGGATCCGAGGGATCTCCGCTGGAAGGAGGCTTCCATGAGTAGCGTGACCACCGTGCTTCTGTGCGGCGTCGGAGGGCAGGGCACCGTCCTCGCGGCCGATCTGCTGGCCCATGCGGCGCTCGAGGCCGGCTACGACGCGAAGGTGTCCGAGATCCACGGCATGTCGCAGCGCGGAGGAGCCGTGACCACCGTCGTGCGCTTCGGCAGAGACGGGGTGCGGTCGATGGTGAGCGATCCGGGGTGCGCCGACTGCGTCGTGGCCTTCGAGACCACCGAGGCTCTGCGCAACCTGCCGAACGTGCGCGCGGGCGGCCACCTTCTGGTGTCCGACGAGGCCATCCAGCCGCTGCCTGTGCTCATCGGGCATGCGGCCATGCCCGAGCGCGCCCATGAGCGGTTGCGGGAGGCCGGGGCCACGCTCATCCCGGCCGGCGCCATCGCCGCCGAGGAGGGCTCGCCGAAATCGGCGAACGTGGTGCTGCTCGGCGCCCTCGCGACGAAGCTCGACTTCTCGCAGGATGCCTGGGAGAAGGTCGTCGCGTCCCGCGTGCCCCCCAAGACCGTAGACGCCAACCTCGCCGCGTTCCGCGCAGGCTTCGCCTTCGCGCAAGAAGCCGCCGACAGGGAAGGGGCGCGGTCATGAGCGTGCGGCAGATCAGCGTCTTTCTGGAAAGCAGGCCCGGCCATCTGCGCCGCGTGCTCGACGCCTTCGAGGAGGCCCAGGTGAGCGTGCGCGGCTACAGCGCCTCGGACACGGGCGATTACGGCATCGTGCGCTTCATCGTCGACGCGCCCGAGCGCGCGCTCGCCGTGCTGCGCGACATGGGCGCGGCGGCCAGGATCGGCGACGTTCTGTGCGTCCGCCTGAACGACGAACCGGGCGAGCTCGCGCGGGTGATGGGCGTCATGGCCGACTGCGGCATCAACGTGACGTACAGCTACTCGCTCATCTCCACCTACATCGCGCTGTCCGTCGAGGACATCGGGCGGGCCGAGGAGCTGCTGGCCTCCGAGCCGGTGGAGCTCGTGGGCCAAGACGCGCTCGCCGCCCCTCTCGCCCGAAACGAAGGGCGGCGAGACGCGTGACCGACATGACCGTGAAAGGCGCGGCCTTGGCCGCTGCGGCGGCGGGCGATTTCTCCGAACTGCCCATCCACAACCCCTCCGTCGAATGCGCCTCGCGCGAGCGCATCAGGGCCATCCAGCTGGCCGGCCTCATCGAGCAGGTGGCCTGGACCTACGAGCGCGTGCCGTGGTACCGCGCGCGCATGGACGAGCAGGGCGTGTCGCCCGCCGACATCAGAACGCTCGAAGACGTGCGCAAGCTTCCCTTCACGGACAAGTCCGTGCTGCGCGACACCTTCCCCTACGGCCTGTTCGCCGTGTCGCTCGACGAGGTGGTGGAGCTGCACGCCTCCTCGGGCACCACGGGAAAGCCCATCGTCGTGGGCTACAACGCCCATGACATGGACCTGTGGGCCGACTGCATCATGCGCCTCGTGCAGATGGCGGGCGTCGTGCCGGGCGACCGCGCGCAGATGGCGTTCGGTTACGGCATGTTCACCGGCGGCTTCGGGCTGCACTACGGGCTGCAGAAGCTGGGCTGCATGATGATCCCCGCCGGCTCGGGCAACACCGAGCGGCACATCGCCATGATCGAGGACTACGGCACCACCGTGCTCGTGGCCACGCCCTCCTACGCGCTGCACATGTGCGAGGTGGGGGAGCAGATGGGGTTCGACTGGAAGGCCTCGACGCTGCGCGTGGGCCTGTTCGGCGGCGAGCCGTGCCCTCCGGGCCTCAAGGCCGAGATCGAGGGCCGCATGCACATCGTGTGCACCGACAACTACGGCCTCACCGAGGTCATGGGGCCGGGCGTGTCGGGCGAGTGCTTGGCCAGCCGCGACATGCAGCACATCGCCGAGGACCACTTCCTCTGGGAGGTGGTCGATCCCGACACCGGCGAGCCGGTGCCCGACGGCGAGGAGGGCGAGCTTGTGCTCACGCCGCTCGGCAAGCAGGCCATCCCCGTCCTGCGCTACCGCACGCACGACCTCACGCGCGTCACCTGCGAGCCGTGCGCCTGCGGGCGCACCCACGCGCGCATGCGGAAGGTGCGCTCGCGCTCCGACGACATGCTCATCATCCGCGGCACGAACGTGTTCCCCTCGCAGGTGGAAGACGTGCTCGCCGGCATCGAGGGCGTCGCGCCCCATTACCGCATCGTCGTCGACACCGCCAGGGGCCTCGACCGCATGACCGTGCACGCGGAACTCAAGCCCGAGGCGTTCAGCGACTCATTCCAGCAGATGGAGGCGCTGCGCCGCCTTGTCGAGGAGCGCCTGAAGGGCGTGCTCCTCGTAGGGGCGCGCGTGAAGCTCGTGGAGCCCGGCGGCATCGAGCGCACCACGGGCAAGGCGCGGCACGTGGAGGACAGGAGGAAGCCGTCGGCTTGACGGACAAGGGATGGGCGATTCCGGCTGGTTGGACGAAGCCCCGCCCTTTGCGGAAGGATTCGCGGACAGCCGGATGCCGACCGCGTCGTCGCACAGAGCGACGGGCGAGAATGCCCGGATGGCGTGATCGGCGATCGGCTTCGCGACCGAATCCCGATGCGCAGATCACGCCGTTTTCGCCCACGGCGGCGTTGGTCGTCTTCGATTCCGGGAAGAATGCGGACTCCGGGACGCGCCGTCCGCGCGAAAGAGGCGGGGACGCGCTCGACAAGGCAAGGAGGCGAACATGGAGCACCTCGGCCCCAGGCCAGGCGAAGCGATCGGCCGCGACCCTGTGGTCGGACGCTTCGCGCCGTCTCCCACAGGGCGCATGCACGCGGGCAACGTGTTCGCGGCGCTCGCCGCATGGCTCGTGGCGAAATCGCAGGGCGGGCGCATCGTGCTGCGCATCGAGGATCTCGACCAAGAGCGCTCGAAGCCCGCCTATGCGGATGCCGCGCAGCGCGATTTCGAAGCCCTCGGCCTGTTCTGGGACGAAGGCCCCTACTTCCAGCACGACCGGGAAGATGCCTACCGGGCGGCCTTCGACGAGCTGTCCGCGCAAGGCCTTGTCTACCCCTGCTTCTGCACCCGGGCCGACCTGCATGCCGCAAGCGCGCCCCATCGCGGCGAGAAGGCGGTCTACCCCGGCACGTGCCGCGACCTCACGGATACGGAGCGTGCCTGCCGGGCGCAAAAGCGCACGCCCGCGCAGCGTCTGCGCGTATCGGACGAAAGCGTGTCGCTCGTCGATTCGGTGCAGGGCCCGTACTCCCAGAACCTTGCGCAAGACTGCGGGGACTTCCTCGTGCGCCGCTCGGACGGCGCGTTCGCCTACCAGCTGGCCGTCGTGGTGGACGATGCGGCCCAGGGGGTGAACTCGGTCGTGCGCGGCGTGGACCTTCTCTGCTCGACCCCGCAGCAGATGCACCTGCAGACGCTGCTCGGCCTTCCCCATCCCGCCTACGCGCACATCCCGCTGCTCGTGGCCGAACGCGACCGGCGCCTGTCGAAACGCGACCGCGACGCCTCCCTCGACGCCCTGCTCAGCCGCTTCAAAACGCCCGAAGCGCTGCTCGGCCACATCGCAGGGCTCACCGGCCTCGCGCCCACGGGCGACCCCGCCACGCCCGAAGAGCTGCTCGAGACGTTCGACCTCGCCGCGCTCCCCGACGCGCTCGCAGACCCTGTCCAGATCCTTTGGAGGTGACGCGCTCGCCGAAGCGGATGGACGCGGAATCCGAAAGGGGAGGAGGCGGCCGCGTCAGAGCGCGGCCAAAACGCCGACCACGGCGATGACGCCGATCAACGCGATCACGAAGAGGATGGTCGCCAGATGCAGATGGGCGAGGCTCGCGGCGCGCACGCGCGCGGCCATGCGTCCCGCCGGGGCGTCGCCTCCGGAGGGCCGTGCGGGACGCTGCACAACGAAGAACCAGATCAGGGATGCGATCAGGGCGAGGAAGGCCGCGTTGTTGGCCATCGCGGCCACGGAGGCGACGGCCGCGTCGCGCGCGATCTCGGCTCCGAGGTACGCGGCGAGCGTGGCCATGAGAGCGCTCCCGACGACGAGCACGACTGCCATGCGCTTCCCGAGCGCGCGCACGCCCTGCTCGTCGGCTCCTTCGCGCGCAGTGCGGCCCGCGAGCAGGAACAGCCACGATCCGCGCCGGAACATGACGGCCAAAAGCGCGAACGCCGCCATCGAGGCGAGCGATGCCGCAAGCGCGGCGACGAGGGTCCCTTCCACTAACGTTCCTTTCATCGAGATCGTACGGTCATCTCGGCGCCGACGCGCGTCACGCAGCCGCCACGGCACCGCTCGCGAGGATGGCGGCGGCGTAGAACGCGCCGAGCGCCACGTTCGCGCTGCATATCTGCGCCATCGCGCCGATGCGCGCCTCGGGGCGAAGCGGGTTCTTCAAAAGCGCGGCGACGAGCGGCCAGGCCGCCAGCAGCATGAACGGCAGCACCACGATCCCGCCCGCGAAGCACGCCGCCACGAGGATCGCGATGGCGACCGGCCAAGCGAGGACGAGCGCACGGTACAGGCGCCGCGCGCGCCCGCGCCCCAAAAGCACCGGCAGCGTGCGCCGCCCCGCCGCGACGTCCTTCTCCACGTCGCAGGTGTTGTTGGTCATCATGATGAGCCCCACGCCCACGATGGTGGGAACCGCCCACAGAAGCGCGCGCAGGTCGAACGCGCCCGTGAGCGCCTGGTAGCACGCGAGCGGGATGAGCCCGCCCATCACCAGCCCGCTTACCAGCTCGCCGATGGGCAGGTACGAGACGGGCGTCTTTCCTGCCGAGTACAGCACGACCGCGGCGGCGCCCACGACGCCGATAGCGAGCGGGATCCACCCTGCCACCCAGATCACGTACCCTCCGAGCGTGAACGCCGCCGCCAAGAACCCGATGGCGAGGCCGAGCGCCGCGCGCGGATCCACGTTGTTGTGCACGAGCACGGCGTCGGTGGGGTCCACGTTGTCGTCGGCCGAGTCGGCGCCCTTCACGTAGTCGTAGTAGTCGTTGAACGTGTTCACCGCCGACTGCATGAGCACGCAGATGGCCAAAAGCACGCACGCCGTCGCCAGCGACGCGGACGGCGCGTGCGCGATGGCGGCGGCGGTGGCCACGAGCGCCGGCAGGATGGCCGCGGGCCAGGTGTGCGGCGCCGCCAACTGCACGGCCATGCGGACCGTGAGGCGGCCGAACGCTCCCTTCTCCTTTTCGCCGGCCTCTTCTGAGCCGGAGGCCCTTGCGGCCCCTTCGACCGAACCGCGCGCGTCTGCGCTCATTCTTCGCTTCCTTTCCCTTGCCCGTAGCGCGCCCGAACCCGCGGCAGCCTCAGCCGCGCCGCAGGTTTGAGCCGCCTGATCGTCTCGTCTTTGAGGATGCCACCGAGGGCGGCGACGGTCTGCCAGACGAAGCGCTTCGTCTCGGCGTCGAGCTGCGTGGCCGACCCGAGCAGCTGGCGCGCGTTGGCGAACAGCTTGTCCTGGAACTCGCCCCACGACGCCGCCTCCGTGGAGCACAAGAGCTCGAACACGGTGTCGATGAACCGCTCGCGCTCCTCGGGCGTCCTGCCGCGCAGCCACGCGTCGAGCGCCGCATCGAAGAGCACGGCGGAAGGGTTGAGCGCGTCTTGGTAGACGAAGTCCGCACCCTCGGTCTGCCAGGTGAACGGCTCGTGCTGGAACACCGACAACGCCGAAGCCGCCACCACGCGGTAATCGGCCCGCCGCTCGAGGATCATGCCGAACGCAGAGGACTCCGGCACCGTCTTGTGCAGAAGCCGGCAGAAGCGCTCCTCGTCGATGCGCGGCGAGGGATCCTCCAAAAACGAGGGTCCGTCATGGTTGAACACGCCGGCGACGCGCTTGAAAACCGCCTCGTCCACGGTGAGCGCCGCGTACTCCGCAAGGTTGCCACCCTTGGAGTGCCCGCCGAGGAAAAGCGCGCCCTCCACCGCAGACGCCACGCCCGAGGCGTAGGCCAAGGCGGCGCGCTGGGAGGGAACGACCTTTTTGAAGCACAGGTTGAAGTCCTCCTTCCAGCCGGCGAAGCTCCCGTCGGTGCCGCGGAAAGCCAGGTAGAACGCCTCTCCCTGGGTGACGGGAAAGGACAAGGTCACCGCGCTGAACTGTTTCTCCACCGCCTCGGACACCTCGTTGGCGTAGAATGCGACGCGGACGTCGCGCATGCGGCGGCTCGAGGACAGCGCGCGCAGAAACGACGAGGTGTCCTTCGCATCCTCCATCCAGCTGCCGAAGGAGAGCGCGTCCCAGTCCGAGAGCATCACCACGTCGTGGAGCAGCACGCGCCCGGCGGGGGAGGGCGGCAGACAGGGGGACGCCTCGTAGTTGAGGTAGGCCAGCGTCGAGAACACGAGGGAGTCCACCGGGTTAAACGGTGATTCCGCGAAGGTTCGCTGCTCCTCGGCCATATACGCTACGATGTTCCTCATGCTTGTATTGTAGCCGATCGGACAGGACGGAGCTCAAGACCATGCGGGTTTGCACGCCAATCACCATACGGTATGCCGAAACGGACATGATGGGCGTCGTCTACCATGCGAACTACCTGCTGTACTTCGAGGATGCGCGCACCGCGTTCCTCGAGGCCATCGGCTTTCCCTACGAACGCATCGAGAGGGCGGGGCTCGTTTCCCCGGTGGTCGACCTCTCGGTGTCCTTCGGCGAGCCTTTGCGCTACGGCGATATCGCGACGGTGCGCACGCGCATCGTCTCCTCGCGCCCGACGAAGACCGTCTACGCCTACGAAGTGTTCAAGCAGGGGCAGGATCCCGACATGGCGCGGCCCTGCTGCACGGGTCGAAGCACTCACTGCCTCGTGGACGCGGAAACGTTCAAGCCCGTGAGCGTGAAGCGCGCCCTGCCCGAGCTCTACGCGCGCTACGCCGAGGTGATCGAGCCCGAGGAGGGCAAGGACGCCGCGCACGGCTGCGCGCAGAAGGAGGAGGACGGTCGATGAACGCGCCGTTCCGCATCCTGTTCGTGTGCCACGGCAACATCTGCCGTTCCCCCATGGCCGAGTTCGTGATGAGGGACCTCGCGCGCAAGCGGGGGATGGGGCATGCGCTTCTCACGGCGTCGGCGGCCACGCACGACGACGAGATCGGAAGCCCCGTCCATCCCGGAACAAGGCGCGTGCTCGCCGAGGTCGGCATCTTCTGCGACGGCAAGACGGCGCGGCGGCTTCGCCGCGCGGACGCGGGGGAGTGGGATCTGTTCGTGGGCATGGACGAGGCGAACCTGCGCGACATGCGCCGCCAGCTGGGCCGCGAGGCGGCAGAGCGCTGCGTCAAGCTCCTCGAGTTCGCCGGATCCGACCGCGACGTGGCGGATCCTTGGTACACCGGCGACTTCGAGACGACCTACGACGACGTCGTGGCCGGCTGCACGGGCATCCTCGCCTGGCTTGAGGCCGATGCCCGTGTCCGCGCATCCTGCTCCTAGCCCGCGAAGGACACCGCATGGACCTCGCCATCCTCGATTTCATCCAAGAGCGCGTGCGCTCGCCGCTCCTCGACTCCGTCATGCTTCTTGCCACGCATCTCGGCGATCTCGCTCTCGTTTGGCTCGTCGTCGCTGCGGTGCTCATCGCGCAACCCGCGCGCCGACGCTACGGAGTGGCTGTGATAGCGGCGGTCGTCGCTGCGGCGGCAGTGGGAATGTTCGTGCTCAAGCCCCTGTTCGGACGCGTGCGGCCCTTTGCGGCCCACGGCTTCACCGGATTGCTCATCCCGCCTCCTTCGGGCGATTCGTTCCCTTCGAACCATTCGATGGCGTCCTTTGCCGCAGCAGCGGCGATCTGTTGCCTGCCGAAAGGAGGACGGGGCGTCTCGGCGCTTAAAGCGGGGGCCGTCGCCGTCGCCCTGCTCATCGCGGTTTCGCGCATCTACCTCTACGTGCACTATCCGACAGACATCTTGGCAGGTGCCGTCATTGGCATCGGCATAGGCATGCTGTCCGTCTGGGCCGTCGGAAAGCTTTGGCCCAAAGCACCTCCCGGAGCCTAGCGAAGCGTCTGCCGCCCCTCCGAACGCCGCCGCGATCGCTTAGGCGCCGTTGCGATATCTTCGGCGTCGCGACCCTCAATGCGGAGAGGCCGGCTTTAAGCCGGCCTCTCCGTCTTCGCTTGCGCGATCCCTAGGCAAGACGACGAACGAACGACGCGCACCAGAAAACGCCCGCGAAGCACAACAGCGATATCACGTACCCCATGGCTCCTCCTTGCGCTCGGATATCGGGCGTGCAGCCCGTGCGTTCAGAATACCAACTTGAACCCAAGAGCGCACCTTGCATCGCGCATCGGTTACCGAGCGGTATCCGAACGACCATCCCCATGCGCGCCGAAAGGGGAGGGGGAGCCGGATTGGCTGCGCGCAAGTTCGGGCACGAGCAACGGAGAGGCGAACCAGTCGAGACGGCTCCAAGGCCGCCGAGCCATGACGGAGCCGAACGCATCGCGGCAGAACCGAACCACAGTATCGATAGGATCATCGCTGCGCAACGCTTCCTTGAGGGACAGAAGGAACTCGCCGGAATCCCTGTCGAAGCGCGCGCCTCGAATGGCAGGGCGCTTCGGCGGCTCGCCATCGACGAAAGGATAGGCTAAAGCGAAGAACGACGGCTCGTCTGTGCGCTCGTCACCCGGCCAGAAGCCGAATTCCATGAGCTCCTCGTCAAAAGCGGCGCGCTCCACAATGGATGCCGCCGGATCGAAGGGGAGCGGCTCGCCTGAGAACAGGGTGGTGGTCAGATCGAACGTGCCCCAATACAGCGAAGGCGGCGTGCGTTTGCCGCGAAAAGCCGAAGAGAAGCGCCCGAGGGCGTTGTGCGCGAACAGGAACTGGCGAAGCGCCTTTCGGGCGCTCTCCGTGTCGAAAGGCGCCCGATCCACCATCTTGTCGAAGGGCGTCGCAATCGACATCTCTTGCGGCCTTGGATCGATGGGGAGCGGATGGCCGATCTGATCAAGCATCTCCTGGAAACGGCGGTACCGTTCGCTTGTGGAGGCGGCCTCCCCAAGCGAGAACGAAGCGCGAAACCCTGAGAAGGACGCCGCGTGCACTTCGGCCGACTCCACGCTCAGCCGAACTTCGAACTCGCCGGATTCAGTCGATACAAGCCCCGTCGAAAAGCCGTCGGGTTCGAGGAGCAGCACCACATGCCCCCATTCGGGCTGCGGCACCATAGCGGCAAGCTTCGTTTTGCCCATCATCTGCAATACGAGATGAAGCGATGTGCAGGTTTCGCTCCACTCGCGATACGTCAGAACGTTCATGCGATCACCTCAGTGGTTACGCTACCTGATTTCGATTCGGCAAGAGGGAAGACGCACAGCTCGTCGAACGGGCGTAGGCAATCCGCGACCCGTCTGCCACGAAAAGAGGGGTCGATCAAACCATCCGCTTTCACCGTCTCTGCCCCGAAGCTCCCATCGTGTATGATAGGATCATGAAAGCGGCGGGCAGGACAGAAGCGGGGGCTGCAACATGGCGGCGTACGGCGTTTGCCGTCGGAGGGTTCTCCTGTCTGCACTCCGTCGCCATCGTGTTTTTCCACCGCGACTGGCTCTTCGACCTGCCCGGCGCCGACCCGCTCGCCTACGCGCTCTGCCCGAACGGCTGCCTGCGCCTGGCGGCTGCAGCCGACCGCGAACAGCGTGTACGTGACCGAGGCGTCGCCGGCGAGGAGACGCCGCTTCGTCGGGGTCAGCTGTTCAAAGCCGACACGCTGGAAGCCCTGGCTGTTCAGATAGGCGTCGACCTTGCGACTTTCACTGCGGAGATGGAACGCTATAACAGCTTCTGCGAAGCAGGGAGGACGAGGATTTCGGACGCCACCTGTTCGACGATTTGAGCCCCGTGAGGGTGCCTCCGTTCTACGCCTCGCCAGCCACATGGGCCGTGCACATCGCCATCGGTGGTCTGAAGGAAGACGACGCGTTTGCCGTGCGCGGCAAGGCAGGTCAGGTCATCCCGGGCCTGTTTGCTTGCGGCGAGGTGCGCAGCGGCATCTGCGGCGTCGACAGCATCGCCGACGGCATCGCAGCCGGACGCACGATCTGCGCATAAGCTGATCGCATGGTGCCCCATGTGCCTATGGACGCCGTACGGCGGCGTCCATAGGCACAGATCTTTGCGCTCTTTTTCAAGAAGACGATCCGTCCAACAATCGAACGTCCCCGATCAAAGTCCATGATCCGTTCTTTTAAGTTTACATAACATATATTATCAATAATATATCTTGCAAAAAAGGAAACGTTACCCCCAGGTCGCGCTTTGCCCAGACGCGCTTCCAACGCCGCTTTCAACTGAAAGATCCAACTCGCCGAATTCCATCATCTGCAGAACCTCGGGAAGCACAGTGAAAAATGAATAGGCATTCAGCGCAAACGCGACAACGCACACGATCAACCCGATCACGCTTGATCGCATCAACCTTGCCGCCGCCATGGAAAGCTCGGAGCCTTCCGCAGCCAGCCGTCCGAACCGCCTCAAGGCGATAGCCCCGCACACGGCACCCGCCACGCTCAGCGGCATGCCGCCGAAGAAAACGGACACCGGGCCCGCAACGCTCGCCACCGTGGCAAGCGTTCGCGCAGTCTTGAAGTCGGAAACCTCCCGTGCGCTTGGCTGCCGAGCCGGCAAGCTTCCAGGGTCGCCCGGCAAATCCGAAGTGCGGCCTTGGCACCCGGGGTCTTCAGGATTCCGAGACGGGTCAGGAGGCGTATTTTGCCCGATCGTCATGACAACACCCTTCATTAGTAAAATTACAAGTCTTTGAACAGGCATTTTTCAAACGAGGCTCTGAGAGCCATTCTAAGACCCCGTTTTGGCCTCGGATGACTCCTTACTCGCGAAAACGATGGTTTTCGAGCGATGTCACAGCGCGACCGACCCCACGGGGAGCTCTTGCGATCCTTCATCCCGCGACAATCCGGCTTCAGCGGCGCGAAGGCGTCCGAGACACTCTTCAAGTTCGGCGATCTGATACTCGAGCGCCGCTTCCTGCGTGCGCACGACGGAAAGCCGCTCGTCGCGCGAAACGATGCCGCGCCTCTGAAGCCGCACGTAGTACTGGATGCCCTCTATGGACAGGCCGCTTTTGCGCAGTGCGTCGACGAAGCGAAGCTGCGCGGCGTCCGCATGGGAGAACGTCCGCACGCCGCGTCGGTCGCGTGCAAGCCCTGGAAAGAATCCGCATTTGTCGTAGTATCGTATGGTGAACGCCGAAATGCCCGTCAAATCGACAACTTCGGCGATGCCGAGGCACGGAAACCCGCTCGCACCGGCATGCTCCGCGAACGGAGGCGACCCTTCCTCTTCCATAGAGCGCTTCGCCTTTCGATTAGAGTAACTCTAACATGCTTCAGCGTCGCCTCAAAAGCCCATGCCACTGCTCCCGAACCCTCCGAAACCGCGTTCGGTGTCGGGCAGATCGGCTGTCGCCTCGAAAGACACCGGCGGCACCGGCATGATCACAAGCTGGGCGATGCGATCCCCCCGCTTGATGGCGAACGGCTCGCGCGGATCGAGGTTCACGAGCACGGCGCATATCTCGCCACGGTAATCGCTGTCGATGAGGCCGGGGGCGTTCACCAGCGACACGCCGTGCTTGGCAGCCAACCCGCTGCGCGGCAGCACGAAGCCGGCATATCCGCGCGGCAGGGCGAGCGCCACTCCGCACGGGACGAGCCGGCGTTCGAAAGGCTGCAGCACATCGTCGCGCGTCGAGCGAAGATCGACTCCTGCGTCGCCCGCGTAGGCGTAGGCCGGCAAGGGCAGATCGGGATCGAGGGCACGCAGCGGCACGCGCAAAGGGGCTGTCATCGCAGTCCCTCGAGCGCCGCGGCGAACTCCTCGACGTTTTGGAAGTCCTTGTACACGCTCGCAAAGCGAACGTACGCCACATCGTCGAGCTTGGCGAGCCTCACGAGCGCCATGTCGCCAAGCTCTTTCGACCCGATCTCGGCCTTGGACGCGTTGCGCAGCTCGGATTCGATGCTGTCGATGAGCGCTCCGATCTGCTCAGGAGAGATGGGGCGCTTCGCGCAGGCCATCAAAAGACCGCGCATGAGCTTCTGCCGGTCGTACGCCTCCGAGGAGCCGTCCCGCTTGGTCACGATGAGCGGATTCTCGCCCAGACGCTCGTAGGTGGTGAAACGCCTTCCGCACTCAAGGCATTCCCGACGGCGGCGAATAGCCGTGCCGTCTTCAGAGGGACGGGAATCGACGACTTTGGAATCGGGATTCCCACAGGAGGGGCAACGCATAAGAGGCTCCTTTGATCGATTTTCATACAGGCTAGCATACAAGATATAGTGGTTCAATCAACCAATGAGAATCAGCAGAAATGAGTGCAGAAACGAGCTTTTGCGCGCAACCCCTTCCCCTATGGCAGAATACGGACGCCGCGCGGCCCCGAGTCTTCGACGGGCGACGGCCACGGCATCGAGAGCCCCTTCGCCCGAGCGAATCGGCATCGCCAAACCGAGCGACACCGGTTTTCCGCTTCGTTCGCGCCTCTGCCCCATCGGCGTTAAGAAGTTGCTCGCAACCGTCGAAAGCAACCGATCGAGGGCTTTTAGATCTCCTGGGTCGCGAAAACGATCCGAGGAAATGGTATCGAGGCTGGCGCTCGCCGCGATCCGTCCACAGAAGCGGGGTCGCTGTCGAGCATAGGGGCAGCTTCGCAGACAGGCAATCCGACATCGAGAACGGACGGCACAAGCGAACTCTCAAACAAGAGAGGAAACGCCGCTTTCACCCTAAAAGGCGAGGATCCCGAAGGCATGGTTTGGCCACCGAAAGATACGAGGAAAAGAGTGCGCAAGAAGCAAAACGAGGAGTTGCACAAGGCAGGGATGGGACTTCGGCGCCCTCCGAAAGCGGTTCGCGGCGGCGCGAGGCGCCTCCTCCCGCTCTTCGGAAGCGCCGCCCGGACGGATGCGCTTTTCTCTGAACGAGCTTATCCGACCAGCATCCTCTCCGAAACCCGTTAAAAGCCGACGAGAACGGCGGCGAGCGACGAAACGACGCAAACGCCTCCGGCCACCACTGCCTGCCAAGGCTTCACGCACTCGTACGCAACACCTCGCGCGTTGCCGTTGCGCAAGGCTCGCCCCGTGTCGGTCGCAAGCAGACGCTCGCGCATACCCAACCTCAGAGCCTCCGGCGATCGATGCGTCTCGCAAACCGCAGAGCGAGCGTTCCGACTGGGAAACGCGATGATGGCCGCGGAATGCGAAGGCGAGCGGAGAAGTTCGATCTTCAGGGCAGACGAGCCGTCCACGTAGCACCGCTCCTCGATTTTCTTCATTTTTCTCCCTCTCTCCTCTTGCGTAGAACCTTTGTTCGCATATATAATAGAACGAACAAAGGTTCATGTCAACAAGAATTCAAAACATCTGTTCGTTTGAGGGAAAGGACGGGGCATGTCCGAAAAAGTGACGAAACGCCAGCAGGCAGTGCTCGATTGCATTGAAGAGTGCATCCGGGAGAAAGGCTACGGTCCGACGGTGCGCGAGGTTTGCCAAACCCTGGGCCTCTCCTCCCCCTCGACAGTGCATGTGCACCTCAAGGCCCTTGAGCAAAAGGGGCTCATCAAGCGCGATCCGCTCAAGTCGCGCTCCATCGCGCTCACCTACCCCCTTGAGGACGCAGCGCTCGCCACGAACGTGGTGCAGCCGAGTTTCAGCAAGATCGTGAACGTTCCGCTCGTGGGCAATGTGGCGGCCGGCTCCCCCATCCTCGCCGAGGAGAACATCACCGACACGATATCGCTCCCCACCGACATCGTAGGCGACTCCCCTTCTTTCCTGCTGTCGGTGCGTGGCGAGAGCATGATCGAAGCGGGCATCAACGACGGAGACTACGTTGTGGTGAAGGAGCAGCCGGTGGCCAACAACGGCGACATCGTCGTGGCCATCATAGACGACGGCGCAACGGTCAAACGCTTCTTCAAGGAGAGCGACCATATCCGTCTGCAGCCGGAGAACTCCACCATGGAGCCCATCATCACAACCGACTGCGCCATCGCCGGAAAGGTGGTCGCGGTTTTCCGCCGTCTGTAATCAGTCCCTTCAAGCCGATTCCGCATACTCCGGCAAAGAGGCGGTCCGGCGCGAAACCGACCCTTCCCGCTTCGGCGAAGGCCGAAGCGGGAAGCTCAGCGCTTTCCAGCACGGTGCACGGCATCCTCGAACAGAATGCGAACGGGTCAGCCCGTTTGCGCGAAAGACAGTCGTCTTCGTTTCGCGCGGCGACGAAAAGGCGTTTACGAGGAGCCGGTCGAACCGCCCTTTCGGATTGCGCTCCGAAGGCGGTTCGCAACGCGAAGCGCACCATCCTTTGAAAACCGCGCATAAGCGCTCACGCTGAACTCGTCTTGATGGCGCAAAGCGAGAACGACGAACATGCCAAGCGACGCGACGAGGTAGCAGTCTTTCACGTCGAAGACGAACCACCCCGCAACCTGCAGGAAATCGAGGCTCCCGCCCCAAAGCGTGCGATCAAGGAGCCCGCAGACGGATCCTGCCATGCCGAGGCAGAACGCCGCCGCGGGCACCGGGCGCGCGGAACGCACGTTCGCCCGGTAAAACGCGTAGCCGCTCGCGTACAGCCCGATCACAAGGACGTTCATGGCGATGGCCACCGCAGGAAGGCTCAACGGCTCGATGAAATTGCCTCCCCACGTGAGGTTCTCGTTCACTTTGGGGTAGAACGCCAGGACGCCTTCCACAAAGGGAAACGAGATCCCGAGAAGGGGCCTCACAAGCGCGAGCTTCACCGCTTGATCTGCCACGACGAGCGCGACGATCGCGCAGACGGCTGGGGAAAGAAGCCGCTTGCGCGATCGAAAGGGCCGTCCGTCAGTCGCCATCGACCACGAAGGGACGAAACGCTTCCGCGAAAGAGGGGGCAACGAGCATGACGAGACGCGTGCCTTCCTCCTCATGCGTTTCGGACAGGATGCGGCATCGCTCGTGAGCAAGCGAGACAAGGTCGCCTCTTTTGTACGGCACGAGCACGTCGAGACGAGCGTCGCTCGCCGACGCCACGCGCGCGACATGCTCGACGAGCGCCTCGATCCCCTCCCCTGTCGCCGCCGACACGAACTGAGCCTGCGCATGGCGCGCCCTGAGCGCACCGAGCTCCTCCGCGTCGAGCAGATCGCACTTGTTGAACACGAGCACTCTCCGGATGTCCTGCGCACCGATCTGCCCGAGCACCTCTTCGACGGCGGTTATCTGCGCCTCGCGCTCCTCTGCCGACGCGTCCACCACGTGCAGCACGAGATCGGCGCCCGCGATCTCGTCAAGCGTGGATTTGAACGCCTCCACGAGCGTGGTGGGAAGCTTTTGGATGAATCCGACCGTGTCGGTGATCGTGATCTCGCGGCCTTCCGGCAGCTCGAACCTGCGCGTAGTGGAATCGAGCGTGGCGAACAGCTTATCGTAAGCGAGGACGTCGGCATCCGTGAGCCGGTTGAGCAGACTCGACTTGCCCGCGTTCGTGTATCCGGCCAGCGCCACCTTGAACATGCCGCTCTCGTAGCGGCTCTCGCGTTGCACGGCGCGCACTTCGGACAGGTGCGCGAGCTCGCGCTTGATGGAGGTGATCCTCTTACGCACCATACGGCGATCCACCTCGAGCTGGCTTTCGCCTTCGCCGAAGCGCGAGCCCACGCCGCCGCCCATGCGGTTGGACGCAAGGTGGGCCCACATGCCCCGCAAGCGAGGCAGCAGGTACTCGTTTTGGGCGAGCCGCACCTGCAAGCGCCCCTCCTTGCTGGTGGCGTGCAAGCCGAATATGTCGAGGATGAGCGCCGTGCGGTCGATCACCTTCACATCGCGGCCGACCGCCTTCTCAAGGTTCGCCTGCTGCGATGGCGTGAGTTCGTCGTCGAGCACGACGAGGTCGGCTGCGTGGGCGCGCGCGAGGTCGGCCACCTCCTCGGCCTTGCCGGTGCCGATGAAGGTCTTGGGGTTCGGGGCTTCGAGCCTTTGGGAGGTCACGGCCACCACGTCCGCCCCTGCAGTGTCGACAAGGCGCTCGAGCTCGGCAAGCGAGGAGGCGAGCGGCCACGCCGCACCCGGACGGTCGACCCCGACGAGCACGGCTCGTTCGCGGCGCTCCTCGGAGACGGTCACAGCGCCGCGCGTGATGACGGATTCGAATTCGGACATAGGACATCCTTTCCCTGATGCGACCGAAACGGTCAGAAACGATGAGGCACGATGAAAGACGGCTACCTCGGCTGCATGGATGCTCCTGTCCGACGACGATGGCATGGGCGCTTCGACGCGCCCGCCCATCATAGCACATCGGCTTCGTGCGAGCGCTCCGGCACCCTCTGCAAGCCGAACGACGATTTCAGGAGGCACCCTTTGCAAGCGCATCGAGCGCCCGGTCGAGCAACGCGCCCGGATCGTCGTCGTTCGCGTCGATCCAGCGGATGCGGGCGTCCTTGCGAAACCATGTGCGCTGGCGCTTCGCGTAGCGATGTGTGGCCACCTTGATACGCCTGACCGCTTCGGAAAGCGTCGCCTCGCCGTCGAGGGCCGCCGCGATCTCCTTGTACCCGATGGCCTGGGGAGCCGTGACACCCTCGCGGAACCCTCGCTCGAGCAGTCCGGCCACCTCGTCGACGAGCCCCGCTTCCACCATGGCGTCCACCCGCGCGTCGATACGGGCCCGCAGCACGTCGGGATCGACCGCCAACCCCACGAAGAGCGCCGGAACCACCTGGGGAATCGTCGAAAGCCGCGCCCGCTGCTCAGCGTAGGAGCACCCTTCGTCCAAAAGCTCGAACGCGCGCGTGACGCGCTTCACGTCGGCTGCGGGGATGATGGCCGCGCTCGCCGGATCGCGCTCGGAGAGCATCTGCCAAAGCGCTTCGGCCCCCTTTTGCTCCGCGATGCGCGCGCACCGCTTCCGAACGGGGTTGTCCACCTGCTCGCCTGCGGGAAACTCGTAGCCGTCGATGGCAGCGCGCACATAGAACCCCGTGCCGCCGGCCAGCACGCTGCGCAGACCGCGCGCGTCGATCTCTCGGAAGCGATCGCGCGCGTAGCGTTGGAACAGCGCCGCCGAGAACGGCTGACCGGGATCGACGAGGTCGAGCCCGTGATGGGGCACGAGCCGTTCGGCGAGCGGGATCTTGCCCGTGCCGATGTCCATGCCCCGGTACACCTGCATGGAATCGGCGCTCACCACCTCGCCGCCCAACGCCAGCGCGACGGCCTGGGCGAGGTCGGTCTTGCCCGACGCCGTCGGCCCGACGATGCACGCCACCGGAGCCCGCAACGCCAGCGCCGCCGGCTCAGCGGCCATCTACGACCTCGCCCGCGAGGTACCACGTCCTCGCCTCGTCGATGCGCACGGGCACGATGGAGCCGGCGAGCGCCTCGGCCGTCGATCCGCTCGGCACGGGGGCGTGCACGGTCTGGTTCTTGGGGCTCTTGCCCGCAAGCAGCCCTCCGTCGCGCTTCGACGCGCCCTCCACGAGCACATCCACGACAGAGCCCAGGTCGGCCTGGTTCGCCTCGAACGCGCGCGTCTGCACGAGGTCGACGAGGCGGTCGAAGCGCTCCTGCACGACCTCGCGAGGCGTCGAATCCTCCATCTTCGCCGCCGGGGTCCCCTCGCGCTTCGAGTAGATGAACGTGAACACCTGATGATAGCCCACCTCGTCCACGAGCCGGAACGTGTCCTCGAAGTCCTTGGCCGTCTCGCCCGGGAACCCGACGATGACGTCGGTGGACAGCGCGATGCCGGGACACGCCGCACGCAGCTTCCTCACGAGATCGAGGTAATGGGCGCGCGTGTAACGGCGGTTCATGGCCGCCAGCACCGCGTCGGAGCCCGACTGCACGGGCAAATGCAGCGCCGGCATGAGCGATCGCAGCTTCGCGAACCGCTCGATCACCCCGTCGGTGAGGTCCTTCGGATGGCTCGTGGCGAAGCGCAGCCTCTCGACGCCCGTGGCGTCGAGCGCGTCGAGCACCGCGTCGAAGCGCGGCGCGCCGTACAGGTCGCGCCCGTAGGAGTTCACGTTCTGCCCAAGCAGCGTGATCTCCTTCACGCCGGCCGCCACGTAGCGCTCGGCCTCGGCCGCGATATCCTCCAAAGGGCGCGATTTCTCGCGTCCGCGCACGTAGGGCACGATGCAGTAGGAGCAGAAGTTGTTGCAGCCGATGGTGATGGGCAGCCACGCCGCCCAATCGTGCTCGCGCGCCGTCGGCAGCTCGGTGGGAAACGACGAGGCGGCGTCGAGCACCTCCACCTGATGGCCGCCCTCCTCGACGGCCGCTTCGATCAAACGGGGAAGCGAGCCGAGGTTGTGCGTGCCGAAGACCACGTCGAGATGCGGCAGTTCCTCGACGAGCTTCTCGCCGTCGCGCTGGCCGATGCAGCCTCCCACGGCGACGATGCGCTTCGCAAGCGGCGAGCCCGTGCGCAGCGGCACGTTTTTGAGCGAGGCCACCTGGCCGTACAGGCGCGTGTCGGCTGCCTCGCGCACGCAGCAGGTCATGAACGCCACGATGTCGGCGTCTTCGATCGCCTCGACCGGCAACGCGCCAAGGCCCTCGAGCATGCCGGCGATGCGCTCGGAATCGTGCTTGTTCATCTGGCATCCGAACGTGCGGATGCAGAACGTGAGGTTCGTGAAAGGGGTCTGCATGGCCGTGTCAGCGGGAGGCAGGGCAGACATCGGACACGCCGTCGACGGCACCTGGAGCGACGTTGCGCACGTAACGCGGCTCGACGGAGAAGCGAATGGCCGTGCGGTACTCTCCGTCGATCACGATGTCGGCGAACGAGGGGACGCAGACGATCTCGATGCCGACAGGCGACAGGAACCCGCGCGATATGGCGATGGCCTTCACCGCCTGGTTCACCGCGCCCGCGCCGACGGCCTGTATCTCCACGCACACGCCATCCTTCACCATGCCGGCGATGGCGCCCGCAACCGACGCGGGCGACGACTTCGACGAAACCTTCAAGCAGCCGATGTCCGGCTTGTCAGCGATTGTGGGCATGCATATCCTTTTTCGTATGGTCCGTTACCTGTGCGTTTGTCTCATGCAATATGCCGTCGCGCTCTCAGCGCCGCTTGAGCGCTTGTGCTATTCTACCCATTCCCCGTATGGTTCGCAACCTGCGCATACGTCCGGCACGTCAGCGCAGCTTCTCGACGGGGATGAGCACGCGGATGCCGTCTTTTCCCACGCGCACCTCGGGGCGCACGTGAGGTTCGAGGTAGTAGTCGCGCGCGAGCGCGGCGAACGCGTCCGACACGCCGGCAGAGAATCGTTCGAGGTCGGCCGGATCGACGCGCAGACCTCGCGCGTCGCCGCCTCTCCTCGAACGCGCAGACGGCTTCGCGGCGCCCTTCCCCTCTGCCGTCCCCTCCCCGGCGATGCGCACCCGGTTCACGAGCGGCTCGAGCGGGTCGATCCCGCCGTCCATGACACGGCGCGCCGAGCGCTCCGAGATGACCAGGCCGAGCCGCGCGGCCTCCTCGGCGAAAGACGCCGGATCGGCCGCCGTGGCCAGACGCTTGCACACGGGGAGCCCGGAGGAGTCTGAGCAGAACGCGCGCGAGGCAGAGGTGAGCGACGAGAGGCCGAAGGCGTAGACCGTGGCGGCCACTTCGGTGGCCGACCCCGTGTAGACGGTGCAGGTGCGGCGATGCTCGAGCGCGAACTCGCAAGCGGTCCGCAGGATGTTCTTCGGGCCGCGCACGGCGACGCTGCCGGATTCCGTGCGCTCGAACGAGGGGAACGTGGATTGGTCGGCCTTCTCTCCGAGCCGGCCGAGATCCGTCTCCACGACGAACGAGGATCCCTTGCCCGCGTCCGACGCGGCGATGCGGGCGGCTTCGGCGTTCACCGCGATGGAGTAGAGCGCCATGCCGCGCCCGTGCACGCCCCATTTGTCCATGTGCATGGTGTCGAGCTTGGAGGTGACGCGGGGCTCGAACACGCGCTCGTGCATGGCCGGGGGGATCCCGTCGCCGTCGTCGATCATGACGATGCGGCGCCGGCGCTCCTCGCGCGTGGCCGCCATGAAGATGCTCGAGGCATGCGCGTCGCGCGCGTTCCTCAGCATCTCGATGACGATGTCCTCGGTGGAGCGGATGTCGTGGGCGGCCTGGCGGCGCTCGGCCTCCGCGCTCCTCAAACGGACGAAGCCGTCTCCGAGGTCGGCTTCGACCCGGAGACGGCTGTCGCCGCACACGTCCTCTATGAAGCGCTCGAGCGTTTCGTCGGCCATGCCGGACGTATCCTACTTCGCGATGCCGATCGCGCGGCTCTCGCGGATGACCACGACCTTCACCTGACCGGGATACTGCATCTCGTTCTCGATGCGCTGCGCGATGTCGTGCGCGAGCACGGTGGTGGCGGCTTCGTCCACCGTCTCCGGCTCCACCATCACGCGCACCTCGCGGCCCGCCTGGATGGCGTAGGTGCGCTCGACGCCCTTGTACGAGCTCGCGATCTCCTCAAGCTTCTCCAGGCGCTTCACGTACGCGTCCAGCGTCTCCTTGCGGGCGCCCGGACGCGCCGCGCTCACGGCGTCGGCCGCTTGCACGAGCACGGCGAGCACGCTCGACGGTTCCACGTCGTTGTGGTGCGCTTCGATGGCATGGACGATCTCCTGCCGCTCTCCGAAGCGGCGCGCGAGGTCGGCCCCGATGACGGCGTGGCTGCCCTCGACCTCGTGGTCGACGGCCTTGCCCAGATCGTGCAGAAGGCCCGCGCGCTTGGCCGGAACGGGATCAAGCCCCAGCTCCGAGGCCATGACGCCCGTGAGGTAGGCCACCTCGAGCGAATGATTGAGCACGTTTTGGCCGTAGGAGGTGCGGTAGCGCAGCCGTCCGAGCGTGCGCACGAGCTCGGGGTGCAGATCGTGGATGCCCGTGTCGAAGGCGGCCTGCTCGCCGGCCTCCTGGACGCGCTGGTTCACGAACGCCTCGGCCTTCGCGAACATCTCCTCGATGCGCGCGGGATGGATGCGCCCGTCGGCGACGAGGTTCTCCATCGTCACGCGCCCGATCTCCCGGCGCACCGGGTCGAAGCACGAGATGGTCACGCACTCGGGCGTGTCGTCGATGATGAGGTTCGTGCCGGTGAGCTGCTCGAACGAGCGGATGTTGCGCCCTTCGCGGCCGATGATGCGGCCCTTGAGGTCGTCCGACGGGATATGGATGGCAGAAACGGTCGTCTCCGCCGAATGGTCGGCCGCCACGCGCTGGATGGCCAAGCTCAGGATCGAGCGGGCCTTTTTGTCGGCCTCGGCCTTCGCGCGGGCCTCGGCGTCGCGGATGATTGCCGCGGACTCGTGGGCGACCTCGTCTTTGAGCGTGTCGAGCAGCTCGGCCTTCGCCTCGTCGGGCGTCATCCCGGCCACGCGCTCGAGACGGCGGCCGACCTCCTGCTCGGCCGCGTCCAGATCGCGCTCGCGGCGGTCGAGCTGGCCCTGCTGGGACGACATCTGATGCTCGCGCGCGTCGAGCGACTCCACGCGTCGGTCGAGCAGCTCCTCGCGCTGGGACAGGCGACTCTCGGCCGCGCGCACCTCGCGCAAGCGCTCCTTGTTCTCTGCCTGAGCCTCCTGCTTGAGGCGCAGGGCCTCGTCCTTCGCTTCGATGACGGCCTCGCGGCGCAGCGTCTCGGCTTGCCGTTTGGCGTCGGACACCAGGGATTCGGCCTCTTGCGCCGCACGCTTGGTGGACGTGTTGGCCAAAAACCGGGTGACGACGAAGCCGAGGGCGATGCCGACGACGGCGCCGATGACCAGCCAAATGATCTCGGGCATGCGCTCCCCCTTTCGTTTCGCGTTGTCGATGGTACGGTTCTCAGGGTCTGTGGTCGTAAAAAATCCCGGCAAAGCCGGGCATGAGCGAACGCACGCGATACGGGTGGCATCGTATGGACTTTTCTATAAGAAGTACCCTCATCGGGTACGCATCACTCAAGCTGCATCCCATGATAAGGCTTGCGGTTGATTTGTAAAAGCCCCGATGCGAGAAATATTTGCAAAACCCCTTGGACGTGCAAGGTTTTCGGCCCGGTGGAAGGGCCTCTTTCCGTGCACAGCGTGTCCAAACGGACCGGAAGCGCCCCTGCGGCCGGAAGGCCTCTCGAGAAGAGGGCCCGCCCGAACCGGAGGGGAAGAAAGACGGGATCTCCTCCAACCCCTTTGCGAGAGGTTTTGGACGAAGGGCGCTCAGCCCTTTCGGGATTCGCTCCACATGCGCGCGGCCGATGCGGCGGCGTCTGCCCCGAACCCCTTCTGCACAAGGCGGCGATACGCCGCGTCGCGCTGGTTCTTCGCGCGCGGAGGCCGGCGCTCGAGCAGCGCGAGCGCGCGCTCCACCTCGTCCGGAGCGCCCTCGTCGGCATCCGCGAGCGCGTCCACGCCGTCCGGATCGATGCCGAGACCGGAAAGCTCTGCGGCGATCCCTTGGCGGCCCCGCCCTTGGGCGAGGCGGCTGCGCGCGAGCACGTCGGCATAGCGCGCGTCGTCCACGAGCCCGCAGGAAAGCGCGCGCGCAAGGGCCTCCTCGACGGCCTCGGGCGCGAACCCCTCCCGTGCAAGGCGGCGGCGAAGCGCGGCGCTCGCTTGCTCCCTCGCCCCGGCCAAGCGCTCGATCTTGCGGAAGGCAGCATCAGAGTCGGTCGCGCGGCCCTTCGAAGGCGCATCGGGCTCCGAAACCTCGTCCACCGCGTCCTGCGGGCAATCGAGCGCTCCCCCTGTCCCGATCCTCCCTCCGCATGCGACGCGCGAAGACGCGACCGGGTCCAAGCGAGAAGGGTTCCGGCCCTCTATGGCGGCGATCTCCGCGCGCAGCCGCTCGCGGAGATCATCGGATGCCCCGGACACGCTACCTCTTCTTCGCGGGCTTGGCCGCCGGCGTGAGCGCTTCGGCCTCCTCTGCCGTGCGCGCGACGAGGGGGATGTCGAACGCCTCGCGCACCTTCGTCTCGAGCTCTTCGCGCAGATCGGGGTTCTCGCGCAGCGTCTGCTTGGCGGCCTCGCGCCCCTGTCCGAGGCGCTCCTCGCCATAGGTGTACCACGCCCCGCTCTTCTTGGCGACGCCCGCCTCCACCGCCATGTCGACGATGCACCCCTCGCGCGAGATGCCCTCGCCGTACATGAGGTCGAACTCGGCTTGACGGAACGGGGGCGCCACCTTGTTCTTCACCACCTTGGCGCGCACCCGGTTGCCCACGACCTCGCCGTCCTTCTTGATGGAGTCGATGCGGCGGATGTCGATGCGCACGCTCGAAAAGAACTTGAGGGCGCGACCGCCCGTCGTCGTCTCGGGATTGCCGAACATCACCCCGATCTTCTCGCGCAGCTGGTTGATGAAGATGCACGTGGTGTTCGACTTCGACAGCGACCCCGCCAGCTTGCGCAGCGCCTGGGACATGAGGCGCGCCTGCAGACCCACGGTCGTGTCGCCGATCTCGCCTTCGATCTCCGCGCGGGGCACGAGCGCGGCCACCGAGTCCACGACCACCGCGTCGATGGCGCCCGAGCGCACAAGCATGTCGCAGATCTCGAGCGCCTGCTCGCCAGTGTCGGGCTGCGAGATGAGCACTTCGTCGATGTCCACCCCCAAACGCGCGGCGTACACGGGATCGAGCGCGTGCTCCGCATCGATGAAGGCGACGATGCCGCCCATGGCCTGCGCCTCGGCGAGTATCTGCAAGGCGAGCGTCGTCTTGCCGCTCGATTCGGGGCCGTACACCTCCACGATGCGCCCGCGCGGCACGCCGCCGATGCCGAGCGCGGCGTCGAGGGGCAGCGACCCCGTGGGGATGACGCCGATGTTGAGGTTCTGCCCGCCCTCGCCGAACTTCATGATGGAGCCCTTGCCGAACTTCGTCTCGATCTGATCGGTGGTCAGTTTGAGCATCTTCGATTTCTCTTCGTTCATGCGCTTCCTTCTCTTCCCCAGCCGTGCATGCGCCGGCGGCTCTGTTTCCGCTTCTTCCATTATACGAACATATGTTTGTTAGTCAAGCAGATTCGCGAAACAAGCTTGCGCATTTCAGTATAGCGTCGGCTTCCGACGGGCGCATGGCGCGCGTCCAGCGAAACGTCGCCCCGATCCGACGCCGATCTCACGTAAGCGCAACGCCTTCCCGTCGCGACTCCGACGCGTTTCCAACGCGCATGCGGCGCACCCCCAATGCCGTCTTCGCACGCTCAGCCCTCAAGCGACTCGAGCAGCGCCTCGAGCGCGGCGCGTACCGTCTGCTCGCGCACCTCCCGGCGACCGCCCGCAAACGAGAGGAGGCGCGCCCGGCAGCCCGCGTCGTCGGCCACGCCGAGCCACACCGTGCCCACGGGCTTGCCCGGCTCGGCCCCGCCGGGTCCGGCGATCCCCGTCACGGCCACCGCCACGTCGCAGCGAAGCTCGCGCCGCGCGCCTTCTGCCATCGCGCGCGCCGTCTGCTCGCTCACCACGCCGAACCGCTCGATGGCCTCCGCGTCCACGCCGAGCACGTCGCGCTTGACCGCGGCCGCGTAGCTCACGATGCCGCCCCGCACCGCATCCGAGCTGCCGGGAACCTCGGTGAGCGCCGCCGCCACTAGGCCGCCCGTGAGGCTCTCGGCCGTGCCCACCGTGCGTCCGGAGGCCCGGGCCGCGTCGAGCACGTGCGCCGCAAGCTCGTCGAGCGCCGACTCGCCCGCTTTCGCACCCTCGCGCGCGCCCGCGGTCCCGTCCGCGCGCGCAAGCCCGATGAGCCGGCGCGCCTTCGCGATGTAGTCGAGCATCGACACGACCGTCAGCACGAGCGCGACGATCATCACGCCCCAGCTCAGAAGCCACAGGCCGTCCGAAAACGCCGCATGGACGCTTCCCGCCATATGGCTGTCCTTCACGGTGAACAAGACGATGGCGACCATCTGGAACACGGTCTTGGCCTTGCCGTACCAGCTGGCCGCGATCACCGCGCCCTCGCTCGCCGCCACCATGCGCACGCCCGAGACGATGAACTCGCGCGCCAGGATGACGAGCACGACCCAGCTCGGCAGCGATCCCAGCTCCACGAGCGCCAGAAGCGCCGCAGCGACGAGGATCTTGTCGGCGAGCGGGTCCATGAACTTGCCGAAGTCGGTCACCTCGCCGCGGCTGCGCGCCAAATAGCCGTCCAGCCAGTCAGTGCAGGAGATGAGGATGAAGATGCCCGCGGCGACGAGCCCTTTCGCGTCGTCGGCCACCTGCGGCAGCCCCAGCCACTGCGGCCACGGGCTGATGAGCGCCACCACGAACACCGGGACGAGGCAGATGCGCACGAGCGTGACCACGTTGGCCGGCGTCCACAGCCCTTTGGCGGGCGTGGGCCCCACGCGCCGCGACCCCTTCGACGGCATGGCGCTCACTCCCCTTCCATCTCGTAAAGCAGCGTATCGGCGATGCGCACGCGCACCACCTCGCCCGGCTCGCCGGCCGCAAGGTACGTGACGCCGTCCACCTCGGGCGCCTGGCACATCGCGCGCCCGTAGAGCTGCCCGTCCTCCTCCGCGCCCTCCACGAGCACGTCCATCTCGCACCCGACGCGCGCGGCGATGCGCGGGACGCTCGCGGCGTCTGCCGCGTCGCGCAGACGCTGGGCGCGCTCGGCCTTCTCGTCCTCGTCGACCTGTCCGTCCAGGCGCGCCGCGCGCGTGCCCTCCTCGCGCGAGTAGGGGAACACCCCCACGTAGTCGAACAGCCCCTCCTCCACGAAGTCGACGAGCTCCTCGAACAGCTCCTCCGTCTCGCCGGGGAATCCCGCGATGAGCGTCGTGCGCAGCGTCGCGTCCGGCACCCGCGAGAGGATGCGCTCGATGAGCTCCTCGAACTCCGCGCGCGAGCCCGTGCGGTTCATCGCGCGCAGGACGCCCTCGTCCACGTGCTGCAAGGGGATGTCGAAGTAGGGGCACACGTTCCCATGCGCCGCCACGGCCTCGAGATAGTCGTCGGTGACCCCTTCTGGCTGCAGGTACATGACGCGCAGCCAAACGTCCGGGAACTCCTCGGCCAGCGTCGAGACGAGCTCGGCCAAGGTCGAAGGCTCTTCGAAGTCCTCGCCCCAGCGGCCCGTGTCCTGCGCGATGAGCACGACCTCGCGCACGCCGGCCGCCGCGTGCGCCGCGACCTCCGCACGCACGCGTTCGAGGGGGAAGCTGCGGTAGCGCCCGCGGATGAAGGGGATGGTGCAGTACGAGCAGAAGCGGTCGCAACCGTCCGATATCTTCACGTACGCGTACGGAAGGGCCGTCTGCGGGCCGCCCGCCGCGTTGTCGGACGGCCCGCAGACGGCGCAAGCGCCCGGAAGCGGCAGCTCGACGCCGAGTGCCTCGGCCATGACGGCCGCGACGTCGTCCTCGCGGGAGCACGGCAGAAACGCGCGCGCCTCCACGAGCTCGTCGGCAAGCTCGTCGCCGTAGCGCGCCGGCATGCAGCCCGCCACCACGAGCGGAGCGCCCGCCTCGACGTTGGGAAGCCCCGCCGCGTCGAAGACGGCCTCGATGCTCTCCTCGGTCGCGCTTTGGATGAACGAGCACGTGTTCACCACCACGGCGTCGGCCCGCGCAGGGTCGTCGATCAGCGCGAAACCCGCTTCGGCGAGGCGCGCGCGCATGCGCGCCGTGTCGGCCTCGTTCTTGGCGCATCCGAGCGTGACGAAGGCCACGGCGGGCGTGCGGGCGCCCTCGAAGTTCGCGTCCATATGCGATCAGCGGTAGTTGACGTACTGCAGCGGCTGGCCGTAGTCGCGGCCCTTCAGGAAGGCGATGACTTCCTGCAAGGTGTCGCGGGACGCGGAGCTCACGCGCAGCTTGTCGCCCTCGATCTGCACCTTCACCTTCAATTTCGTGCCCTTGATGTCCTTGTTGATGCGTCCGGCCACGTCCTTTTCGATGCCCTCGACGATGCTCGCCGTCTGGCGCACGCTCTGTCCGGCTGCGGGCTGCGCCTCGCCCCATCTGACGGCCGCAAGGTCGATGCCGCGGCGCACGAGCTTCGAGCCGACGACGTCGATGACCTGCCGCGCCACGAACTCGGACGGAGCGGAGACGGTCATGGACTTGCCCGCTTTGTCGAGCGCGATCTCCGCGCCGGAGTCCTTCAGGTCGTAGCGCTGCGAAAGCTCTTTCTTCGCCTGCTGAAACGCGTTGTCGACCTCCTGCATGTCCACCGTGGACACGACGTCGAAGCTGGATTCCTTCGCCATGGCTGCTCCTTCCCAACGAGCGCGGTCCGCGCACGGGCCGCGCGTGATTCCATATCGGAACAGGATAGCGCATTTTCAGGCCCGCATCCGGCGATTTCAAAGCCCGTCCACGGCTGCGGGCCCTCCCGCCGGCGAGCGCAAGGGCCTCCCTAGGCGTCCTCGGAGCCGTCCGAGCCCTTCGCCGCCGCATCGGGGTGGTCGGCCCTCCACTCCTCGAGGACGGCCTCGAAGTCCACCTCGTAGGTGTAGACCCCCGTGGACTCGTCGGCCGCAGGCTCCACCTCCTCGCCGTTGACGGTGACGCTCACCGCGTCGGGATTCGACGTGACCACCCGCAAGGGCGTGTCGGTCACCTCGTAGTCGAGCGTCTCGGGGCCGGTCACGCTGTCTCCGAACGTGATGCTCTCGCCCTCGTAAACGTCGAGCCACGCCTCTTGGCCCGACGCCACCGACACCTCCACCTTCGCGCTCGTAGGTGCCTGCTCTTCGGGCGCGCTTTGCGTCGCGTCCGGTTCCTGCTGCCCCTGCTCGCCTTGGGACGCGTCCTGGGGCTGCTCGGCCGTCGGGTCGGAGAGGCCGGAGACGTGCACCTTCGGCCCGTCGTCTGCGGGCTTCTGCCCTCCGAACACGAAGGCCAGAACGACCACGAGCAGAACGAGGATCGCGCCCCCGGCGATGACGAACGGCAGCTTCGACTGCACGGCGTTGGGCGCCTTGGGCCCCGCGTAGAAGTTGGTGTACTGGGTGCCGGGCAGGGCCGCATGGCGGCTCGGATGCGTGCGGCCCTCAAAGCGGCGCTCTCCCGCACCCGTCGCGCGAGAGCCGTCGCCGCGCGCGTAGTCGCGCCGATCGTCGTACAGGGTGCGCCCGAAGGCATTCTGGCGCGGCGGGCGCTCCTCCTCGGGCTGCGGCGCCCTCGAGCGTCCCGAGCGGCGCTCTCCCGCACCCCCTTCCCGGCGCGAGGGCTGGTCGGTGCGCGCGCGGCCCACCTGGTAGGCGTAGGCCTCGTCGAGATACCTGCGCGTTATCTCGCTGGGGTTGAGTCCCACGAGCCGGGCGTAGGCGTTCACCATGTTGCGCGCGTACCCGCGCGGGGGCATGCGCGCGAAGTCGCCCTCCTCGATGGCGCGCAGGATGTCGGGCCTGATGCGCAGACGGCGGGCCGCCTGGGCCAGGTCGTAGCCTTTGCGCTCGCGGGCTTCCCGCAGGATCGATCCGAATGTCATCCGCGCCACCTCGTCACTCTCTCGGGCCCGCCTCGTCGTTCGCCTCGAAGGCCTTCAGCGTCTCAAGCTCCATGGCGTCCACGAGCACTTCGCGGGGCTTGCTGCCGTTCGGTGGCCCCACGACGCCCTTCTCTTCCAGCAAATCCATTATACGCCCCGCACGCGAATAGCCCACCTTGAGCCGGCGTTGGATGTTCGACGTGGATCCGAGCCCGCTCGACACCACGATCTCGGCAGCCTCCCAGACGAGCGGGTCGTCGCTCGCGCAGGAGCCGCCGCTGCCGTCGGGCTGGGACGCGCCGAGCGTGATGAGGTTCGTGGAAAGGATCTCGGAGTGGTACTCCGGCTCGCCCTGCGCCTTGAGCAGCTCCACCACGGCGTTGATCTCGTCCTCGGACACGTAGCAGCCCTGGATGCGCTGGGGCTTGGCGTACTCGGGCTTGCTGAACAGCAAGTCGCCCAAGCCGATAAGGTTCTCGGCGCCGGGCGTGTCGAGCACGACGCGGCTGTCGATGCCGCTCGCCACGTTGAACGCGATGCGGTTCGTGATGTTCGCCTTGATGAGGCCCGTCACCACGTTGGTGGACGGGCGCTGCGTGGCCACGATGAGGTGGATGCCCGCCGCGCGCGCCAGCTGGGCGATGCGGCTGATGGAGAACTCCACCTCCTTGCCCACGTTCATCATGAGGTCGGCCAGCTCGTCGATGATGATGACGATGTAGGGCAGCTCGGATCCCAGCTCCGAGGCGGCAGGCTCCTCGCCCGCTTCCTCGGCCTTCTTGGCGGCGGCCTGCTCGGCTTGCACCTTGGCGTTGTACTGCCCGATGTTGCGCGCCCCCACCTTGGAGAACACCTTCAGGCGCCGCTCCATCTCGGCTACGCCCCACGACAGCGCGCTCGCAGCCTCCTTGGGCTCGGTCACCACGGGCACGTACAGATGCGGGATGCCGTTGTAGGGCGTGAACTCCACCCGCTTCGGATCGATCATGATGAAGCGCACCTCGGCGGGCGTGGCGCGCATGAGGATGGACATGATCATGGCGTTGATGGACACCGACTTGCCCGAACCCGTCGTGCCGCCGATGAGCAAATGCGGCATCTTCGCGAGGTCGGATATGATCGAGCGGCCCTCCACGTCCCTGCCCACGGCGATCATGAGCGGACCGTCCGGGGCGTCTTTGATAACGTCGCCCAGAAGCACGCTTTGCCGCACGCGGTTGGGCACCTCTATCCCCACGTAGTTCGTGCCGGGGATTGGCGCGAAGATGCGCACGCCGGGCGCGGCGAGAGCGAGCGCGATGTCGGCCTCGAGCGCCGTGATGCGGCTCACGCGCACGCCGGCGGGCAGGTCCACCTTGAACAGCGTCACCGTGGGGCCGGCCACCCATCCCACGACCTCGGCCATGATAGTGAAGCTCTCGAGCGTCTCCTGCAGACACGCCGCCGTCTCCTTGAGCTCGGCGTCGCAAGCGAGATCCTTCTTCGGGCTCTTCGATGTGGAGAGCATGTCCATCGGCGGCAGCTCGAACCCGTCCGCGGGACGGGGCGCCGCGAGCGGTGCGGCAGAGGAAGCCTTGACGGCAGCTGGAGCGCCGGCCTCGCCGGCATCCTTGCCGCGCGTCCGCCCCAGCTTGCGCGTGAGCGTTTGCGGGGCCTCGCCCGAAGGCTGGTCGTCGAGCGGCTGGGAAGCGCGCCTCAAGCGCGACGTGCGAGCTGCCGCGAAGGATTCCTCCCCTTCCGCAGCCGAAGCTCGTCCCTTGCGCGGAAGCACGCTCGTCTCGCCTGCTTCAAGGGCCTCCCCCATGGTGGGCACGACGGGAACCTTGGCCCCCGACGAGCGCTTGATCCGCGAGAACGGCGGCGCGGCCAGCACGTCGGCATCCTTTTCGAGCTCGGCTCGCTCGGCGCGGGCGTCCTGCACGCGCTCGACGAGCTTCGAGAGGGACAGGCCTATCACCGCAAGGCCCGCCGCCGCCACGCCGACAAGGATGATGCACGACACCGCCTGCCCGAACAGGGAGAGGCCCGCCCAGGCGATGCCGGCCCCCACGTAGCCGCCGCGCGCGGCCAGCTCGTCGGGAGAGAACAGGTTGTCGGTGGCATCGGGTGCGGGCGCGGGGGTGAAGAGCGCGAGCAGCGAGAGCGCCGCGACGAAGATCATGACGAGGCCCACAGCCACGCGCGCGGGCACGCGCTCGCGCTCGAAGCGCACGAGGAAGCTCGCCCCGATGATGAGCAGAAGGAACGGCAGCACGTAGGCGCCCAAGCCGAGAGAGAGGTGCAGGGCCGTCGACAAAAACGAGGTCACGACGGCCTCCGAAGGCAGCACCGCCGCCGCGAACAGCGCCACGGCGAGCACCGAGACGGCCACGCCGGTGACGTCGCGGCGCGTGCGCTCGTCGAAGAGGCGGGGCTCTTCGGATGCTTGCGCACGCGAAGCCCTTGCTGCGCGAGCCTGCTTTTGGGCTGAGCCAGCACGACCCTTCGCCTTCGGAACCGATCCCTTCGCCTTCGATGTGTGTGCGGATGCTGGCTGTCGGGCCACGCCCTGCCCTCCTTCATGCTGCGTTTGCTGTGCGTTTCCGAGTGGGTTTCGACCGAACGATGGCCGCATGCGCCAAAAGGCGCATGCGGCCATTATAGCTTAAACCTCGAGCAAGTTCACAACGACCATGGGGCGCGTCTTCGTGCGTTCCCACAGAAGCGACAGAAGCGCGTCTTTGCCGGCCTTCTTGAGCTCCTTCGCGCCAGCGCCCTTGTCGAGCTGCCGCGCGAGGGCGTTTCTCACCGCGGTCTGCGCCTCGCGCACGAGGAAGTCGTCGTCGCCTCCGGTGATGCCGCGCATCTCCACCTGCACCGCCCCCGCGAGCCCCTTCTTCTTGCACGACACGGCGGCCGCGATGGCCGCGAAGCCCTGCGCCGCGAGCGCGCTGCGCTCGTCGAGCACGTCCTGGGAGGTGTCGCCCACCGACAGCCCGTCGACGAACACGATGCCGGACTGCACCGTCTCGCCGCGGCGCACGCCGTGCGACGACAGCTCGAGCGATTCCCCGTTCTCGCAGATGAACACGTTGTCGCTCGGAACGCCCGTGGCCTCGGCCAAGCGCGCGTGGGCGCGCAGGTGCGTGGCCTCGCCGTGCACCGGCATGAAGGCCTTGGGCTGCACGATGGACAGCACGAGCTTCAGCTCCTCGGCGCCGGCGTGGCCGGAGACGTGCACGCGCGCGCGGCTTTTGTCGTAGACGTCCGCGCCGATCTTGGCCAAACCGTTGATGACGCGCGTGACGGCCTTCTCGTTGCCCGGGACGGGCGTAGCCGATATGATGACCGTGTCGCCCTCCTCCATGGAGATGGTGCGATGCTCGCCGTTGGCGATGCGCGCCAGCGCCGAGAGCGGCTCGCCTTGGCTGCCCGTGCACATGATGACCACTTGCTCGGGAGGGACGCCTTTGAGCTCGTAGGCGTCGATGAGGTCGGCGTCGCTGATGTCGAGGTAGCCGAGGCGCCGGGCGATGTCGGTGTTCTGGATCATCGAGCGCCCCGTCACCACCACCTTGCGGCCGCTTGCGACCGCCGCGTCGCAGATCTGCTGCATGCGGTGGATGTGGCTTGCGAACGAGGCGATGATGACGCGGCCCTTGGCCTGGGCGATGATCTTCGCCAGCTCTTTTCCCACCTCGGCCTCGCTCGGCGTGAAGTTGGGGTTCTGGGCGTTGGTGGAGTCGCTCATCATGAGGTCCACGCCCATCTGGCTGAACTTGGACAACGCGCCGAAGTCGGTGGTCACGCCGTCGATGGGCGTCTGGTCGAGCTTGAAGTCGCCCGTGTGCAAGACGTTGCCGGCGGGGCTTTGGAAGAACACGCCCACCGAACCGGGAATGGAGTGGTTCACGGCGAAGAACTCGGCGGTGATGCAGCCGAGCTTCACCTGGTCGCCGGGCTTGATCTCCACGAGCTTGGCGTTTTTGATCCGATGCTCGGCGAACTTGCCCTCGATGAGCCCGAGCGTCATCTTCGTGCCGTAGATGGGCACGCTGCGGTCGAGGTCCTTCACAAGGTAGGGCAAGGACCCGGTATGGTCCTCGTGGCCGTGCGTGATGATGATGCCGCGCAGCTTGTCGGCGTTCTCGAGCACGTAGGTGTAGTCGGGCAGGATGAGGTCGACGCCCGGATGGTTGTCGTCGGGGAACATGAGCCCCGCGTCGTCGAGGACCATGTCCCCTTTGCACTCAAAGGCCGTCATGTTCTTGCCGATGGCGTCGAGGCCGCCGAGAGGGATGATCTTGAGCGTGGCGTTCGGGTCCTTCTTCGGCGACGCGAAGCTGCGCCGCCTCTGGCCGTCCTGGCGCCGGCGCCCGCCCTGCCCCTGAGAGCCTGCTTTTGTGAGCTGGGGCCGCTCGTGTTCGAGCTGCACATGCTTGTACGAGCGCGTCTTCTTGACGCTACCCTCGCCGGCGGCGCTTCCGTCGCTCTTGCGGGACGCGCGGCCGTTCTGGCGTGCGCCTCCGGTGCCGCGCGGAGCGCGCGGTTTCTTCTCTTCCATATAAAACCTTCCGTCAGGCGCGACGCGGGCATGCATCGACGCGGACCGGGGTGTGTCCGGCCCGCGTCGATGCGCCGCAAGCCTTCCGCCTACGGCGCGCCCGCATCGCGCGGTTATCGCATAGCGCCGTTGCACGGCGCCCTCTTCCGATTTCACGGGCGCGGCGGCAGACCCGCCGCGCCCGCCCTTTTCTTAAGCTTCGAGCACGCCGACCTCGCGCATGATGCCCGCGAGGCGCGCGGACTGCTCGGGCGTGGCGTCGACGAGCGGCAGACGCACCCCGCCCACGGGGAAGCCCGCCAGCTTGAGGGCCTCTTTGACGAGGATGGGGTTCGCCGTCTCGAACAGGCCCTTCATAAGCGGCATGAGACGCTCGTTGGCCGCCTCGGCGGCTTGCCAGTCTCCGGCCGCACACAGATCGACGATCTCCTTCATGCGCGCGGGCGCCACGTTGCCGATGGTCGAGACGACCCCGGCACCGCCCCGTTTCATGATGTCGAACGTGGCGGCATCGTCGCCGGAATAGACGGAGAAGCCCTCCGGAGCGCCCGCGACGATGGCCTCCACCTGCTCCATCCTGCCCGACGCCTCCTTGACGGCCACGACGTTGCCGCACTCGCGCGCAAGGCGCAGGGTGGTTTCGGCCTCCATGTTCACCACGCAGCGGCCAGGGATGTTGTACAGGATGACGGGCAGCTCCACCGCGTTCGCGATGGTGCGGAAGTGCTGGTAGATACCCTCTTGCGGAGGCTTGTTGTAGTAGGGCACCACGCACATGAAGCCGTCGACGCCAAGCTCGGCCACCTCGCGCGCGAAGCTCACCGTGTCGGCCGTGCAGTTGTCGCCCACGTTGGCGATCACGGGCACACGCTCGCCAACGGCCTCCACGACGGCGCGGAACAGATCCATCTTCTGCGGGTAGAACACCGTCGGGCTCTCCCCCGTCGTGCCGTTGACGATGAGGGAATCGCTGCCGCCGTCCACGAGGCGCGTGGCGAGCGCCTGCGCCTTGTCCAGGTCGAGCTCGCGATCCTCGTCGAACGGAGTGACCATGGCCGGGATCATGCGGCCGAATCGAGGCTCTTGCGACATGCGTCCTCCTCAGCTTCCGTGCGCGGGCCGGTCCCGCGCCTCATCGAACAGTCGTACTCGCACCATCATTATGGCACGGCGCGTCCGAGGGCGCCATGAAGTTCTCCAAACCTACAATCAGGCCCGAGCGCCCGCCCACGCTGCGGATGCCCAGAAGGACGCCCGGCATGTAGGAGGCGCGGTCCCAGCTGTCGTGGCGAATGGAGAGCGTCTGCCCGAAGGAGCCGAACACCACCTCCTGGCTGGCCACGTAGCCCATCGAGCGCACCGAATGCACGGGCACGCCGTCCACGAGCGCCCCGCGCGCGCCTTCGCAGCCCGCGATCTCGGTCTTTTTGCCGGGAGCCTCGCTTGCGCGGCCGCCGCGCGCCTCGGCGACGATCTGCGCCGTGCGCACGGCGGTACCCGAAGGC
The DNA here is from genome assembly GCF_002899695.1 of Rubneribacter badeniensis. Classification (GTDB taxonomy): domain Bacteria; phylum Actinomycetota; class Coriobacteriia; order Coriobacteriales; family Eggerthellaceae; genus Rubneribacter; species Rubneribacter badeniensis. The sequence continues at coordinate 29,512 of NZ_PPEL01000005.1, read as the reverse complement.
GCGTCCTTCTTGTTGCAGTGATGGAACTCGATGACCTCGGCTTCAGGGAAGTACGGCGCGGCAGCCTTGGCGAACTCCATCATGAGCACCGCCCCCGTCGTGAAGTTCGGCGCGTAGAACAAACACGTCCCCGTCAAAGCGAGCGCGGCCAGCTCCTCAAGAACCTCGCGTGCGAGGCCCGTCGTGCCCACGACGCAGTCAACGCCCGCCGGCAGCGCGGCGCGCAGGTTGCCCTCCACCGCCTTCGGCTGCGTGAAGTCCACGAGCACGTCGAACGCCGCGCCGTCGAGCGCTTCCGCCACGCTCGCGAACACGGGGAAATCCACCTCCGCGCCGACGTGGGGGTCGATCCCGCACGCAAGCTCCATGTCGTCGGCCGCGCAGACCGCGCGGACCGTCGCCGACCCCATGCGCCCCGCGCATCCGGCCACCGCTACTTTGATCATGATGTCCCGCCTTTCGATTCGCTTCCCCATCATCCTACCACGCCCCGCCGCCTCTGCCCGCAAAACGTTGCCTCGGCGTGGCAGAGAAGGCGGCGGGGGCGAACGCGACAGGGGTGTGACAGGGGGACGGGGATAATGTCACATTCTTGGAGAGCTAACGATGTCCAGGCGACCGCGGGAATGTGACATTATCCCCGTCCCCCTGTCACACCCCGTTCCTGCCATGCCTTCAAAGCGAGGGGCCGCTCGCGCGGCCCCTCTGTTGCGTCCCTAGCCCTCGTGACGACGGCGCGGCGTGCGCCCGCCCACACCGCGGCCCTCGCGGCCGCTGCGGCCCGGACGGTTGTCCCGGTCGGAACGGCCCTCGCGCTGCGGGCGGTCGGAGCGCTCGCGGGAGGGCACCGAGCCCTCGGGCGCGTCGGGCTTGTCGAGGCGATCGAGCGAGATCTTGCCCGTGTTCGGATCCACCTCGAGCACCTTCACCTTCACGACGTCGCCCAGGCTGAGCACGTCCTCCACCTTGCCGACGCGGCCGTTGGCCACGCGCGAGATGTGGAGCAGACCGTCCTTGGCGGCGGTGAGCTTCACGAACGCGCCGAAGTCCTTGATGCCGACGACCTCGCCTTCGTACTCCTCGCCCACCTCGGGCTCCTTCACGATGCCGAGGATCATGGCCTTGGCGGCCTCGCCGGCCGGGCCCTCGATGGCCGCGATGTGGATCGTGCCGTCCTCTTGGATGTCGATCTGCGCCCCCGTCTCGTCCTGGATGCCGCGGACCACCTTGCCGCCGCTGCCGATGACGTCGCGGATCTTGTCCACGGGGATGTGGATCGTCTCGATGCGCGGCGCGAACTGGGACAGCTCCGCGCGCGGCTCGGCGATGGTGTCGAGCATGGCAGAAAGAATGTGGGCGCGCCCCTCCTTGGCCTGCGCAAGGGCGCGGGCGAGGATGTCGACGGACAGGCCGCGGGCCTTGTTATCCATCTGCAGGGCGGTGATGCCCTTCTCGGTGCCGCACACCTTGAAGTCCATGTCGCCAAGGAAGTCCTCGATGCCCTGGATGTCGGAGAGGATGACCACGTCGTCGCCCTCCTTGATGAGGCCCATGGCGATGCCGGACACGGGCGCCTTGATGGGCACGCCGGCGTCCATGAGGGCGAGCGTCGAGCCGCAGGTGGAGGCCATGGACGACGAGCCGTTGGACTCGAGCACCTCGCTCACCACGCGGATGGCGTAGGGAAACTCGTCCTCGCCCGGCAGAACCGGCAGAAGCGCGCGCTCGGCAAGCGCGCCATGGCCGATCTCGCGGCGCTTCGGCGCGCCCATGCGGCCGGTCTCGCCCGTGCAGTACGGCGGGAAGTTGTACTGGTGCATGTAGCGCTTGCCCTCGGCGGGGTCGATCGTGTCGAGGCGCTGCCATTCGTTCAGCATGCCGAGCGTGCACACGCTCATCACCTGCGTCTGGCCGCGCTGGAACAGGCCCGAGCCGTGGACGCGGGGCAGGTAGCCCGGCACGATGTGCAAAGGCCGGATCTCGTCGGACGCGCGGCCGTCGGCGCGCTCGCCCGTCTCGATGACCATGGCGCGCATGGCCTTCTTCTCGAGCTTCTTGAGCTCGGCGGCGATGTCGGCCTTCCAGGCGTCGCGCTCCTCGTCGGTGAAGCACTCCTCCTTGACGCGGGCCTTGAGCGCCTCCACCTTGGCCATGCGCGAGAGCTTGTCGGCGTCGCGCAGGGCCGCGCCCATCTCGTCCAGATGGGGCGCCACGCGCTCGGCGATCGAGGGATCGGCCGCATGCACCGGCCACTCGACCGGCTCGATGGCGCAGCGGTCGAGGAAGCGCTGCTGGGCCTCGCAGAACGCCCTGATGGCCTCCTGGCCGAACGTCATGGCGGCCAGCATGTCCTCCTCGGAGATCTCGTCGGCACCGGCCTCCACCATGGAGATGTAATCGGCCGTGCCGGCGATGGTGAGCTCGAGGTCGGAGCGCTCGGACTCCTCGAACGTCGGATTCACGATGAACTCGCCTGTCTCGACGTCGCGACCGATGCGCACGCAGGCGGCCGGACCGTCGAAGGGCGCCGCTCCCAGCATGAGGGCCGCGGACGCGCCGCCCACGCAGATGGTGTCGGGCGGGTTGACGCTGTCGACGACGAGCGTCGTGCACACGATGTGCACCTCGCGCTTGAAGCCGTCCACGAAGCCGGGGCGGATGGGACGGTCCACCATGCGGGCCGTCAGCGTGCCCTTGTCGGAGGGGCGCGCCTCGCGCTTGAGGTAGCCGCCGGGGATGCGACCCACGGCGTACATCTTCTCGATGAAGTCCACCGTGAGGGGGAAGAAGTCGTAGTCCTTCTCCTCCTTCGAGATCACGGCCGTGACGAGCACGGTCGTGTCGCCCTGGGTGACGAGCACGGCCCCGGTGGCCTGCTTGGCCAGCTCGCCCGTCTCCAGGCGGTACTGCTTGCCGTACAGCTCGAAGGATTCGACGATTTTTTCCATACTGCTCTTTCTTTCTCTTCTGCCTTGGACGCCCTAGTGCGGCCAAGCTTCTTTGACGCGGCGGCCCCGTGCCGCCGGTCGCGAGCGAAGGCGCCCTTGCGCCTCCGACCGCGTCGCGCGCGCCCCCGCAGGGGCGCCTATGCGAGAGCCCGCCAAGGCGGGCTCTCGTACGCAGCTAGATGGTGTCGCGGATGCCGAGCTTCTTGATGAGAGCGCGGTACTCCTCGATGTCGCGGTTCTTGATGTACTTCAAGAGGCCGCGGCGCTTGCCGAGGAGCATCATGAGGCCTCGGCGGGTGTGGTTGTCCTTCTTGTGCACCTTGAGGTGCTCGGTGAGGTTGCGGATGCGCTCGGTGAGGATGGCCACCTGCACCTCCGGGCTGCCGGAATCGGCCTCGCCCTTGCCGTACTCCTTGATGAGCTCTGCCGTGCGCTCCTTCGTGATGCTGAGCTTGCTGGGCATGTTCTTCCACCTTTCTCGCGGCTTTCGCCGCATCGTCGCGCACAAGGCGCGTTGCGTGCGCGCTTCCCTCTGGGAGGCATGCGGTGGACGCATGCGGACCAAGCGGGAAGTGCCTGCGTTTTCGCAGCCTACCTATTGTACCGGCAAGCCGCACGCCCGGCAAGCGCGCTCGGCGCCGCCCACAGCTTCCGCACAAAGCGGCAGGTTGGAGAGCCTCAGGAAAGGTCGAGCTGCATGAAGACGTCGGCCGCCGGATTGTCGTTGTAGCGGTCGATGTCGCGAAAGCCCAGCCGACGGTAGAGCGCGATGGCGCCTCGACTCGCAGACGTCGTGTCGAGGCGCACGGCGACGTCGCCGCGAAGGCGGGCGCGGGCTATGGCGCGCTCAGCGAGGCGGCGACCCCATCCTTGGCCCTGCAAGCGCTCGTACAGAAACAGCGTCTTGAGCTCGCTCGCGCCTGGTTCGAGCTCGCGCAGACCCACGCAGCCCACCACGTCCTCGCCGTCCTCGACGAGGCACCAAAAGGCGTCGAATCCGTCCTCGATGTGCTCGAGGTGCGCGTGGCGACCCGCCGGGTCGAACGAGCGGCCCGATTCGGGCAGGCAGCGCGACAGGAACGCGAACAGGGCGTCGCGAAGGCGGGGTTCGAAAGCGACGAGCTCGATCATGGACGGCCCCTTCCGCGCCTACGCGCTCACGCTCGGGCCCTGGGGGATCCAGATGGTGAACGACGTCGCGCCCGCGTCGCTGGCCACGTAGATGTCGCCCCCGTGGGCCCGCGCCGTCTCCCGCGCGATGGCCAGCCCCAGCCCCGCGCCGCCCGTCTGGGCGCCGCGCGCCTCGTCGGCGCGGTAGAAGCGCTCGAAGATGCGCTCGAGGTGCTGGGGAGAAAGCTCGCGCCCGCGGTCGGTGACGGTGATCTCCCACCACACGTAGCCGCCCTCCCCCTTCGCGAGAGAGGTGCGAACTACGACGTCGGTGCCGGGGTCGGCGTAGGCCACCGCGTTCTTCAAGACGTTGTCGACCACGCGGGCCACCTTGCCCGCGTCGGCGAACACGCGCAGCTCCTGCGGCCCCTCGTAGACCAGGCGCAGCCCGCGCGCCTCGGCGAGCGGGAAGAACTCGTCGATCACCTGGCTGCAGAACAGCGCGCCGTCGAAGCGGGAGCGCTCGATGGGGATGGCATGCAGGTTGTAGCGGGTGATCTCGAAGAACTCGTCGAGCAGCTCCTCGAGGCGGTACGCCTTCTCGAGCGTGATGCCCGTGTAGCGCGCCCGCGCGGACGCGGGCAGGTCGGGCGACTCCTCGAGCAGCGCCAGGTATCCGATGATGGAGGTGAGCGGCGTCTTGATGTCGTGGGCCAGGTAGGCGACAAGCTCGTTTTTGCGCTCTTCGGCCGCCTTCGCGGCGCGGTCGGCGCGCTCGCGCTCCTCCTTGATGGCGCCCAGCGCCGCCGCCGTCTCGGACAGCTCGGGAGGCAGCGGGGCGGCCTCCGCGCGTTTGGCGAGGATGCCCTCGGCCGCCTCGTAGAGCGCGTCGAAGTACGACAGCGCCCGGTTCACGCCCGAGCGGACGAAGAGGAAGATGCCCGCGGCGTACAGGAGCGCCGCCAAGGGGAGGTAGAGTGTCGTCAGCGCGTCGTACAGCCGCCACGATGCGCCCCCGTCGCCGCCCATCACCTCGAAGTACAAGAAGTTCGAGAGTCCGGGCTTCACGATCGCGTCGAACGCCGCGAACGCGACGGCGAACGCCGCCGTGAAGATCATGATGCCCGCCATCGTGCGCCCCACGATGGCGCGGGCGAGCCGCGCGCGCTGCGGCGTCTGCCTCGTCGACACTTCGGCCTCCTTCCCTACCCCAGCTTGTAGCCCACGCCCCACACCGTCTCGACGAGCTCTTGGGACGAGTCGACGGCGGCGAGCTTCTTTCTCAGATGGCGTATGTGCACCATCACCGTGTTGTTGGACTGGACGTTGGCCTCCTCCTTCCACACCTCCTCGAACAAATCGCGCGAGGAGACGGGACGGCCCTGCGCGCGCAGAAGGCACGCGAGGATGGCGAACTCCTTGGGCGTGAGCGGAAGCGCCTCGCCGTGCAGCGTCGCCTCGTAGGCGTCCTCGTCGAGCGCGACCCCGCGCGCCTCCAGCACGCGGCGCGCGGGGGAGGCGGGGCGGCGCAGACGGGCGCGCACGCGCGCCACGAGCTCGCGGGGCTTGAAGGGCTTGACCACGTAGTCGTCGGCGCCCAACTCGAAGCCGACCACCTTGTCGACCTCCTCGTCCTTGGCGGTGAGCAGCACGATGGGGACGCCGCTTGCGCGGCGTATCTCGCGGCAGCAGGCGAACCCGTCCATCCCCGGCATCATGATGTCGAGCACCACGAGGTCGGCCCGCCCGTCGGCGTGGGCCGCCAGAAGGTCGGCGGCGCAGTAGAACGCGCGCGCGTCCAAGCCCGCCTCGACCAGAAGCTGGACCACCAGATCGGCGATGGCCCGATCGTCGTCGCAGACGAAAACCAACTTCCTCTCCTCCACGCAGCCCCTTCCGCTCGGCTTTTTTCGTCCCGACCATTGTAGCCCCGCAGACGGTCGGCGCGCTTTCACGCGCCTCGGAATTAAGGAAAGCTTAAGCAATCGGTTGCCCGATCTTCCGGGACGGCGAAGAGGGGTTCGGGGCACAATCAAAGCGACGGAAAGGAGAAGCCATGACCTACACCAACTCGCTCGGGCCCGCGCCCCGCAAGGCGGCGGGGGCGCCCCGCGCGAACGCCGGGAACCGTCGGCTCGACCGCGCCGCCTGGACGCCGCGCCGAACGCGGCGCGCACGCCCTTTGTTCGCGCGCCGTCCGCCCCGGCCGCGCCTCGTCGCGCGCATCGCCCTCGTCCTCGCGCTCGCTTGCATCCTCGCCCTGGGCGCGCCCTGCGCGATCGGAGCGCTCGAAAAGCTGACGGCCGGCGCGCAAGGGACGCCTCCCGACGAGACGGGCGGGCCGCGCAGCACGCCGAAGGACCAGTGGCGCGCAGGCGAGGTCCCCGAGCTCTACCAGCGCGATCCCGCCTGGGCCTCGGAGCGCTACGCGGGGTACAGCTTCGCCGAGGCGGGCTGCGGCCCCACGTGCCTGTCCATGGTCTACGTCGCCCTCACGGGACGCGCCGACAGGACGCCGGCCGACATGGGAGCGCTCTCCGAGCGCCTCGGCTGCGCGACGCCCGACGGCACCGCCTGGACGTTCATGACCGACGGCGCCGCCGAGGCGGGGCTTGCCGCCGAGGAGCTGCCCGCCAACGAGGCGAGCGTGCGCCGCGCGATCCTGTCCGGCTCGCCCGTCATCGCGAGCGTCGGGCCGGGCGACTTCACCACGACGGGGCACTTCATCGTGCTCGCGGGAATCGACGAGAACGGGCGCCTCGAGATCCGCGACCCGAACAGTCCCGAGCGCACGGCGCGGACCTGGGGGTTCGACGAAGTGCTCGGCCAGTGCCTCAACCTGTGGGCCTACACGGCCTCATGAGGGGCGCCCGCTTCGACGCCCGCCTCGTCGGCCAGTTCCTTCGCGCGCGCCTCGCGCAGGCCGCGCACGAGCTGGTCGGCGCAGGAGGTGGCGCGCCGTCCGCACGTGTTGCCCTCTAACGCGGCGGCCACCTCGTCCACCGTCATGCCCTCGACGAGCTTCGAGATGGCCTTGAGGTTGCCGTCACAGCCGCCCACGAAGTCCACGTGGGCCACGCGCTCTCCGTCGAGCTCAAGGTGTATGGCGCGCGAGCACACGCCGCGCGGGGTGAAGGTGTGCATGTCCGTCTCCTCTCGTCTGGGTTGCCGTCCGGATCAGAACAACCCGCAGGTGAACAGGAAGTCAAGCGATCTGAGGTTCGCGCCCACATGCTCGCGAACCCATTGCTGGCAGAATCTGAGCGCAGCGAAGGATGCCGAGGGATCGACGTCCATGCCCTCGATCTCGGCGAACGTCGAGCCGAGGAGGGCGCGGCACCAGCCAAGGGTCGAAGCGGGCACCATCACCGCCTCGGCCGCGCCGCGGCAGGCGGGGCACACGACGCCCCCCTCGCGATACGACAGCGCCGCAAGGCCCTCCGGCGCGGGCGCGCCGAGTTCGCGCCCGCAGACGGCGCACGCGTCGAGGCTCGGCCTCAGCCCCGCGAAGGCGAGCGCCTTCAAAAGGTGCCCCGCCGCGATCGCGGGCGCGAACGGAACCTCGACGCGCCCCAGGCTCGAGAGCGCGGCACGCGTCAGCGCGAACAGCCGGGGGTTCTCGAGGCCGTCCTGGGAGACGCAGCCCGAAAGCTCGGCCACAGGCGCGGCGCAGACAGCGCGCTCCAGGTCGCGGCGCAGACGCTCGTTGCCCTCGACGAGGCGCGCCTCCTTGACGATGTCGAGGCTGCGCCCGCGAGCGAGAAGCGCGTCGGCCACCGAGTACAGCTCGAGGCGCGAGGCGAACGGGCTCGTCGGCTTGCGCGCCCCCTTCGCGACGGCGCGCAGCTGGGAGCCGTCCTCGGAGAGCAGCGTCACGACAAGGTCGCCCTCCCCGAGCTTCGTCTTGCGCAAAACGATGCCGCGCGCGCCGTAGGTGGGCTGCGACACGGCCTTACGATTCCGTGATGGAGGACACCGTGTTGTCGGCGTTCCACACGACGGTGCCGGACACCGAGCGCTCGTCCAGGGGGAGCGTCACGCCCAGAAACGTCGTGTAGGGCTTGGCCGTGATCGTGAACGACGTCGTCTCGCTCCCCTCGTAGGCCACTGCGTCGCACGAGGACACCAGGTAATCGATGCCGTCGATGTTGACCGAAGCGCCCTCGGAGAACAGCCCCCAGGTGGCGCTTTCCAACTCGGCGGCGCGGGAGAGCGCCACGTTCACGACCACAGAGGTGCCGGAAGCCGCCTTCGAGCCCGCAGCCGGATCGGTGCCGATGGCCACTCCCGGCTCCACGTTCTCGTCGTAGACGTAGGAGACGGCGGCAGAAAAGCCCTCTGCCTCGAGCGCGGCCTTCGCCTCCTCCCACGTCATGCCGACAACGTCGGGGACTGTGTAGGGCTCTGCCACCGTCACGGTGATCGGCGTGGAGGCGGTCGCCTTCGTCCCAGGGGCCGGATCGATGCTGAGCACGAGCCCTTCGTGCTCGTCGGACTTCTCCGTGACGTACGTCACGTTCTCGAAGCCCTCGGCCGCAAGCAGGTTGGCCGCCTCGTCGCGCGGGACGCCCACCGCGCCCTCGGGAACGAAGCGCGCGGCGGCCACGTGGACGGTGACCTCCGTGCCCTCCTCCGTGCGCGCGCCCGCGCCGGGGTCCATGAGCAGCACGACGCCTTCCGTCTCGTCGGACTTCACCTCGAGCACGCGCACGGAGAAGCCCTTGCCCTCAAGCGCGTAGACGGCGTCGGTCTGGGTCATCCCCACGACGTCGGGAAGCATCTTGCCGCCCCAAAGCTCCAGGTAGTACGTCGCACCCGCCGCCGCGGCGCCGAGCGCGACCAGGCAGGCGAGCACGATGGCGACCACCTTGCCCTTGCCGCCTTTTCTCGCGTTCGCGTCGGGCGCGCGGAACTCGCGCTGCTGGGGCGCGGAGGCGCCCTCGACGCGCGGAAGCTCCATCGTGTCCCCCGAGCGCCAAGAGGCGGCCGGGGGCACGTAGCTCGCATCGACGAGGCACTCGTCGATGCCCGTCAGGTCGGCGGTGCGGGCCGCCTCGTCGACGGCCGCCCGCTTCGGCACGAAGGGAGCGAGATCGTCGGCGGCGCGTGCGACGTCCGCGCCGCCTTCCGATGGGGCCTCCTCAGAGGCGTCGGGAAGCGGGCCGAAGTCGTACGCGTCGCCGTTCTCGTCCACGTTCACGCCCGCCACGTTTATGGAGGGCAGCGCCGCAGGGTCGAGCGGGCCGGAGGAGCCGGCGCGAGCCTCGCCCAACGCGGAGGGGGATTCGCCGTCCGAGCCGGCGAGGGAGACATCCTGCGCGGCAGAGGGGCTTTCGGCAGACGCGCCGGACGCCTCCGCAGCGTCCGATGCGGAAACGGTATCGGCGGCAGGACCGGACTCGGCTCGGTCGGCGGCAGCCGCAAGCTCCGCGATCTTGCCCGAAAGCGGAAGGCCGCAATCGTTGCAGAATCGCGCGCCGTCGCGGTTCTCCGAATGGCAGTGAGGACAGATCATGCTGGCATACTCCCTCGCAAATGACACGTATGCCATGATTGTAGCGGAAAACCCGCGGGCACGCCCCGGACAAACGCCCGTTTGCCCTTATCGTGACAATACCTGCAGAACTGAGGACAGGCGAAGGGGCGCGAAGCGGCTCCCGCGCGGCGCAAGAGCCGCTTCGCGCGGACAGGCGCGCTCCTAGGCGCCCTCCCCGTAGCCGAAGCGGCGGATCTGGTTCGCGTCGCGCCGCCAGTTCTTCTTCACCTTCACGGACAGATCCAAGAACACGCGCGTGCCGAGCAGCTGCTCGAGGTCGAGACGCGCCTCCGTGCCCACCTGCTTGATGGCAGCGCCCTGCCTGCCGATGATGATGCCCTTCTGGCTGTCGCGCTCCACGTAGACGACGGCGTAGATGCGATGCAGGTCCTTCTTGCGGTCGTAGCCCATCTCCTCCACGCGCACGCCGATGGCGTGGGGCACCTCGTCGCGGAACGACCGCAGGATCTTCTCGCGGATGAACTCGGCCACCACCACGTCGATGGGCTGGTCGGTCTCCATGTCGGCCGGGAACCACGACGGCCCCTCGGGCAGCAGGGCCACCACCGTGTCGATGAAGTCCTGCACATGCTCGCCCGTCGTGCTCGAAAGCTCCACGACGGCGTCCCAATCGCCGAGCCGAGCGGCGGCGAAGCGCTGGCGGTCGAGCTCGGCATCGTCCACGAGGTCGATCTTGGACAGCACGAGCACCTTCTTCGAGCGCGCGCGCGACAGCTGCGCGGCCACCCATTCGTCCCCCGTGCCGACAGGTTTCGACGCGTCCACGAGGAAGGCGACCACGTCCACGTCTTCGAGCGCCTTGAGGGCAGAGGTGTTCAGCTCCTCACCGAGCGCATCGTGGGGCTTGTGCAGCCCCGGCGTGTCCACGAGGATGAGCTGGAAGCCCTCGCGCGTGAGCACCGCGCGGAAGCGGTGGCGCGTGGTCTGCGCCGTGTTCGACGTGATGGCGATCTTCTTGCCCATGATGGCGTTCACGAGCGTCGACTTGCCGGCGTTCGGGCGGCCGACGAGCGTGACGAATCCCGATCTGAACGATTCGCTGGTTTCCACAGGCATCCTTTCGGTCCTACGAGGTCAGAAGCGCCCAGGCGGGCGGCAGGTACACGACGAGCGCCACCGCGACGGCGGCGAGGGACAAGACGAGTACGGCGCCCGCGGCGCAGTCCTTCGCCCGGCGGGCCAATTCGTGGTATTCGGGGGAGACGAGGTCCACCACCGACTCGACCGCCGTGTTCACGAGCTCGGCGGCGATCACGGATCCTATGCACACGAGCACGGCCGCCCAGGACGGGCCGTCGATGCGCAGCGCGAACCCCAGCGCCGCAGCGACCGCCGCCACGGCGAGGTGGATCCTCATGTTGCGCTGCGAGCGCACCGCGTAGGCGACGCCGTCCCAAGCGCACTTGAACGCGCAGCTCAAAGGAAAGCGGGCACGCGACCCCTTCGCCTTGTCGGCGTCGTTGCGAACGAAACCGTCCGTCGCGCACGCGGCCTCGTCGCGGTCGTCCTCGCCCATGGCGCAGGGCCCTTCCACGGCTTCCTCCCCCGTCCTCAGCGCTTCGCCCAGGCCTCGAGGATCTCGGCCTCGCGCCTTTCCATGACCTCGGCTTCGTCGTCGGCGATGTGGTCGTAGCCGCACAGGTGCAAAAGACCGTGCACGAGCAGAAGGCTGATCTCCTCCTCGAACGTGGTGCCGAACTCGCGCGTCTGGCGAGCCGCCACGTCGGGCGCGATGACGACGTCGCCCAGCTCGAAGACCGGATCCTCTGCCAGCGTCATGGCAGACAGGTCGTCGTCCGCGCCGTCGCACTCGAACGACAGCACGTCGGTGGGGCCGGACTTCTGACGGTAGCGCTCGTTGAGCTCGGCTATGGCCTCGTCGGTGACGAAGCTCACGGACACTTCGGTGCTGAAGGGCTTGTCCTCGCGGGCGAGCACGAACTGGGTGAGCTCGTGCAAGGGCAGCTTCTCGAGGTCCTCTTTGCGATAGTCGTAGTTGATCTGGATGTCCATGCTCTCAAGCCTTTCTGCTCGCCTGATCGTAGGCCGCGACGATGGCGGCCACGAGCGAGTGCCGCACGACGTCTTTGCCGGAAAGCTCGCAAAACGCGATGCCGTCGATGCCGTCGAGCACGTCGCGCACCCCTTTGAGGCCCGAGACGCCGCGCGGCAGATCGAGCTGGGTGGCGTCGCCGGTGACGACCATCTTCGAGCCGAACCCGAGGCGCGTGAGGAACATCTTCATCTGCTCGGGCGTGGTGTTCTGCGCCTCGTCGAGGATGATGAAGCTGTCGTTCAGAGTGCGCCCGCGCATGAACGCGAGCGGGGCGATCTCGATGACGCCGCTGTCGATGAGCTGGTTGGCGCGCTCCATGTCGGTCATGTCGAAGAGCGCATCGTAGAGCGGGCGGATGTAGGGGTCCACCTTCTCGGCGAGGGTGCCGGGCAGAAAGCCCAGGCTCTCCCCCGCCTCCACCACGGGCCGCGTGAGGATGATGCGGCCCACCTCCTTGCGCTTGAGCGCGGCCACGGCCATGGCCATGGCGAGGTAGGTCTTGCCGGTGCCCGCCGGCCCGATGCCGAACGTGACGGTGTGCTCGCGGACGGCATCCACGTAGCGCTTCTGACCCGCAGTCTTCGGGCGGATGGCGCGGCCGCGGTACGTGAGCAGGATGTCCTCGCGCAGCGTTTGCGGGCTGAACTCCGCCGTGCGCAGAAGGTCGATGGCGCGGCGCACGTAATCGCAGGTGGGCTCGCCGCCGTCTTCCACGAGCTTGATGAGGTCGCTGAACAGCGCCGTGAGCGACTGCACCTCGATCGGGTCGCCCTCGAGCACGATGGCGTCGCCGCGCACCGTGATGCGCGCCTGGAACGAGTCTTGCACGAGGCGAAGCGTCTCATCGGCCGGCCCGACGATGAGCGCCATGTCCACGCTGCGCGGGGCCGTGAGCGTGATTTGGGTCTGGTCTGTCATATGGCCATTGTACCACGCCGCCCGCCGGACCATGCGGGCGTCACTAAACCGAGTCGAAACCGCTTGCGGTTGGGCGCGAAACCCGGGATGCGGCGGGCGGCGGGGCGTCAGGCGGCCGAATAGGCGTAGAGCCCCATGGTCTGGGAGATCACCTGGTCGACATCCCATGCCCGGTCGGAGCGCTCGGCCGAATAGGGATCGTTGATCGCAAGCCTCCCTTCGTCGTCGAGGCCGGTGATCACGAAGAAATGCCCGCCCTCGGTGAAGTCGCCGGGACCCACGTTGCAGATGACGACCTTCCCGGCCTCGAGCGCCGTGCGCAGAGCGTCGGCGTCCACGGCGATCTGCTCGCAGGAAAGGCCCAGGCTCGGCGCCTCGGCGACGAGGAAGGTCTGGTCCGTGCCGTCGTACTCCGTCTCGTAGCCGCCCTCGCGCGCACGCTGGCCCATGTCGTAGGGCGACAGGTCGCCCTTGCCGGTAAGCCCCTGGTAGACCATCGAGAGCGACGTCGGACAGCAGCCCGTGAGGGCGAACGCCGTCGACGAGTACACGGTGCTCCCCCAGCGCACGTCCCATTGGTAGAGCCGGGGCACCTCTCCTTGGGCCGGCGCGTCGCAGGGCTCGGCCGCGTCGGCAGGATACCGGTCGGGGAAGGAGCGTACGAACGGCACCGCCAGCGGCTCCTCGGCCGCCAGCTTGAGAAGCTTGCGCTGCACGGCCTCGCCGTCCACGGCGAAGGCCTCCGGATGCGCGGCGATCCAGGCTGCGTCCCCGCCCGCCTCGGAGGCTTGGACGAGGGACGCGGCAAGCTCGTCGCCGAGGATCACCGCGAGCGCGGCCTCGTCCGCAGGCTCGGGCTCGGGCTCCACCGTCGGCTCGACGGGCTGCTCGCCCTCGGGCGCCGGAGCCGAAACGGACTCAGGAGAGCCCGAGCATCCGCGAACGACGAGCGCGACGATGAGGACGAGGGCGACGATAAGCGCCCCGCCCGCCGCCGCGAGGCCTTTGGGACCGAGGCGCCCGACCGCCGCCGCAGCGGCCCGCGCAAGCGCGGACGCGCCCGCGAGGGCGCCGTTCGGACGTGGGGAGCGATCTTGCCCGCGCATGCGGGCGCGGCGCGCCTCAAGGCGCCTCCGCGCGCGTTCGCGCGCCTCGTCGCGGTCGGGATCGAGCGCAGACATCAAAGCTCCTCCTCCGGACGTTCGGGCAGTCGGACCGGCGCGAGCGATCCCAGCGCGGCTCCGAGCGGGACGGGCACGCGATAGTGGCTCTCGACGGTGGCGAGGCCGTCCTCCTCGACGAGCGCAAGCTCCACCGTGCCCGCCCGCCGCCCGTAATCGGCACGGCGAAGCTCGTCGGAAAGGGCGCGCAGACGCGCGGCACGCGCGGCCTTCACGGAAGCGTCCACCTGGTCCTCGCGCGCCGCCGCAGGGGTCCCTGCGCGTATCGAGTACGGGAACACGTGCATCTTGGCGAAGCCGCAAGCGCGCGCGAGGGAGAGCGTCGCCTCGAAGTCCTCGTCCGTCTCCCCCGGAAAGCCCACGATGACGTCGGTCGACAGCGCGATGCTCGGCACGCGGGCGCGCAGCCTGCGCACGAGCGCCACGTACGCGGCGGCATCGTAGGGGCGCGCCATCTCGCGCAGCACCTTCGTGCTGCCGGACTGCAAGGGCAGGTGGAGGTGACGGCACACGCGCCCCTCCGCACGGGCCAGCACCTCGACGAGATCGTCGTCCACGTCGCGCGGCTCGACGCTCGAGATGCGGAAGCGCACGGGCGGCTCGTCCGGCGCGCGCAGGTCGGCCGTCTCGTCGAGGAGCCTGCGCAGCAAACCGGCGAGGCGCGTCGCGCGCGTATCGCGACGCGATGAGCCTCCGTCGCGGTACGATCCCAAGTTGATGCCGGTGAGCACGATCTCCTTCGCGCCGGCCCCGGCGTAGGAGGCGCACTCGCGCGCGACCTCGTCGGCAGGGCGGCTCGTCGCCTTGCCGCGGGCCGTGTGCACGATGCAGAACGTGCACGCGTTGTCGCAGCCGTCCTGCACCTTCACGCCCACGCGTGTGCGAAACCCCGATCCGACTCGGAGAAGGGGCGCACCCGCCCCTTGGGGAGCCGCGCCGTCTGCGGCCTCGCAGGCGAGCGCGACAGGCTGCGGCAGGGCGGCCTCCCCTCCCGCCGCAGGCACCTTCGCGTCGCATCCACCTCCCGAAGGCGAAAGCGCGCAGGCCAGCTCGGCGGCGCGCTTTCGCAGCACGGCCTTTCCCGCCACCTCCACGCGCGCGTCGAGCCCCTCGAAGAACGCAGGATCGATCGCGGCGGCGCAGCCGGTCACGAGCACGCGCGAGCGATCATTCGCGCGCAGGGCGCGGCGCACGGCCTTGCGCGTCTTCTTCTCGGCCTCGCCGGTGACGGTGCAGGTGTTCACCACGACGAGGTCGGCGTCCTCCTCGCCCGTTTCGACGCCGTGCGCGCGCAGAAGCGCCGCCACGTCGTCGGACTCCACGCGGTTCACCTTGCAGCCCAAGTTAATGACGGCGAAGTTCATCGCCCCTCCCCTTTCCGCGCCATGCGGGAGAGCTCGTGCAAAACAAGCGCCGGAGCCACGATGCCCGCCGTCTCGGTGCGCAGGACGGCAGGGCCGAGCGACACGAGCGACGCGCGCGGGTTGCACGAGAGCAGCGCGTCCACCTCCCGCTCGGTCAGGCCCCCTTCGGGCCCCACCACCACGCCCACGCGCGCGTCGGCGGGGTCGGCGACGCCGCACTTCCCCATGCCGTAGGCCAGCGCGTCGGCGATATGCGCCGTTTGCGGCGCCTCCTCCCAGCACACGAGCAGCGCCGTGGCCCCGGCCAGCAGCTCGCACGCCTGCGCAAGCGCCATCGGCTCGCGCACCTCGGGCACCGCGCGCTGGCCCGACTGCATGGCCGCGCTCTTCGCGATGGCGCGCCAGCGCTCGGCCTTCGCCGCCGCCTTGCGCGCGTCCAGCCGCACCACCGACCGCTCGCACGAAAACGGCAGAAACGCCGCCACGCCCAACTCCGTGGCGTGGCGGATGACCGTCTCCACCTTGTCGCCCTTCGCAAGGCCCTGCATGAGGACGACCTGCGGCGTCGCCTCAGGTTCGTCCAGATGCCGCGCGATGCGCACCTACGGGAGCGCGTCGTCGAACGCCGCGATCTCGCATTCGAAGTAATCCTGCGCGGCATCCACCACCGTCACATGCTCGCCCGGCGCGAGACGCAGCACGCGCGCATGCCTCGCGTCGTCTGCCGAAAGGCGCAGCGGGAACACCGCTTCCTTTTCGGCGGCGATCACCTGGTTGTCCAAAAAGAACCGATGCAGCGACATGTTTCTCCGAACTCGCGAAAATCGAAATCCCACAGGTTGGCGCTAGCAAGCCGGCGAAGGGCACGGAGGCGTCCCGGATTCCCGTGACGAACGAGCCCTGGGGCTTGCCCATTCCCAAATCAGATGCCCGAGCGGGCATGCCCCGCCCAAGTTGAGCAGGGCTGCGCGCTTGCGCACGCGAGGAGGGCTTGGAGCGGCAAGGCGGGGCGCCTTTGCACCCCGCAGCGTCGGCTCGCCGCGCCGCTCGCGGATCAGCGCAGCTAGTTGAACGCGTCGCGCAGCTTCTGCAGGGGCGTGCGCGCGTCGGCCACGTCCTCTCCCATCTCCTGGGCCAGCCGCTCGAGAAGCTCGCGCTGCTTCTTCGTCACCTTCTTGGGCACCACCACGTTCACGTGCACGAACATGTCCCCGCGCGACTCGCTGCGGAACTTCGGCATGCCGAAGTTCCGGACGCGCACCACCTGCTCGTTCTGGCAGCCTTCGGGAATGCGCACCTGCACCTTCTCGCCCTCGAAGATGCCGTCGATCTCGATCTCGGCGCCGAGCGTCGCCTGCACGATGGACACGTTCGCGCGCGCATGCAGGTTGTCGCCGTCGCGCTCGAAGAACTCGTGCGGCTGGATGCGCACCGTGACGATGAGGTCGCCCGGACGGGCCCCGTGCATGCCGGCCTCGCCGAAACCCGACAGGCGCAGCTGCTGCGCGTCGCGGATGCCCACGGGAACCTCCACGGTCACGCGCTGGCGGTCGGGCACGCGGCCCTGCCCCTCGCACTCCGGGCACGGGTTCTCGATGGTGCGCCCGGTGCCGCCGCACGCCTTGCACGTGGTGGCCGTCTGCATGTCGCCGAGGAAGGTGCGCTGGACGGTGACCACGCGCCCCTGGCCGTGGCAGTCGGGGCAGGTGACCTCGCGCCCGTCGGGGCCGAGGCCCGATCCGTCGCAGTCGGGGCACGGCGCCAGGCGGTCGTAGACGATCTCCTTCTTCGCGCCGGCCGCCACCTCTTCGAGGGTGAGGCGCAGCCCCACGCCCATGTCGCGCCCCTCCCGGCGCTGGGGGGCGCGCCCGCCCGCCGCGCCGCCGAAGAACGAGCTGAAGATGTCGCCCATGCCGAAGCCGCCGCCGAACAGATCCTCGAAGTCGACGTAGCCGCCGCCGTAAGGCCCTGCGCCGCCCGCCGCGCCGGGAACGGTGCCGAAGCGGTCGTACTGGGCGCGCTTCGTCGCGTCGGACAGCACGTCGTACGCCTCGTTGAGCTCCTTGAACTGCTCCTCGGCATCGGGCGCCTTGTTCACGTCGGGGTGCAGTTCGCGGGCACGCCGGCGAAACGCCTTCTTGATCTCGTCCTCGGTCGCCTCGCGGGAGACTCCCAGAACTTCGTACAGGTCCCTGGCCATCTGAGATCGTTGCCTTTCTTCGGAGGCCGCGCGATCCTCGCCGACGCGCCCTCCTCGCTCATCGGTTCCTTACACGTCCTCGAGCGCCGCGCTCGCCATGCGCACCGCCCGGATGACTTTCGAATAGTCCATGCGCGTGGGGCCCACCACCGCCACGACGCCCGCCGAGGCGCCGCGCCCGTAGCGGCTCGCCACCACCGACACGCCCGAAAGCGCCTCGGCGCCGTTCTCGCTGCCGATGCGCACGCTCGGCGCGCCCGCGCCCTGCCGCGCGGCGTCGTCGAGGATGTGCAGCAGCACGGTGTCGTCCTCGAGCACCCGCATGACGGGCAGAAGCGCCTGGGATTGGCTGAACTCGGGCTTCGTCAGAAGCGAGCTGACCCCGAGACGATGCGCGCGCGAGGGCGCGCTCTCCTGCAAACACGACAGCACCTCGTCGAGCGCCATGCGCACGAGCGGGTCGCGGAACGCCTCGACCATGCCCTGGCCCAGGCCGTCCTCCACCTCCTGCAGCGTCTTGCCGCCCATGACCTCGCCGAGGAAGCGCTGCACGCGCGCAAGCTCGTCGGAGGGCACCTCCTCGGCGAACTCCATCTGGCGGTTGAACACCTGGCCGTCCTCGGTGACGAGCACGACGAGGGCCCGGTGCGGCGTGAGCGACACGAGCGAGAGCTGCTTGATGCGCAGGTTGAGCACCGACGGGGCCAGCACGATGGACAGGCAGTCGGTGAGGCGCGTGAGGGCCGAGGAGGTCTGCTCGAGCAGCGCATCGAGCTCGCTCGCGCTGCGGCGCAGCTCGTCCACCACGGGGCGGTAGCGCTCGTCGTCGGCCGTGAGGTCGCAGGACAGCAGGTTGTCCACGAACGCGCGGTAGCCGAAATCGGTCGGAACGCGGCCCGCCGACGTGTGCGGCTGCGTGATGTAGCCGCCGTCCTCGAGCACGGACAGCTCGTTGCGCACGGTGGCGGGGCTCACGCCCAGCTGGTAGCGCTCCGTCAGCGTGCGCGACCCCACCGGCAAAGCGCGCGCGACGTACTCTTCGATGAGGGCGGCGAGCACCCGCTGTCTTCGATCCGAAAGCACGCTTCTCCACCTTCCTCTCTCGCAGTCCGCTCCTCGAACCATGCCAACATACCATATTAGCAGCCGAACTCCGAGAGTGCTAACGACAAGAGGGAATTATGGAGAAACTCGACGGTTACTGCACAGAGGGCCGCAGAGGGCCACAGATGGCCGCGGGTCGCGGCTGCGAGGAGCGAGGGCGGCGGCATCGCGACGCGTCCCGTGGGTCGCGACCGCGCGGAACGGGCGCGCCGACGTCGCGATGCGCTCCACCGGCCGCGACCGCGCAACAGCGACCGCGTTCGCCCCTTCTCCCCGAGCGGAGAGAGGAAGGTCGGGACGCGAGGTCAAGGCGCGAGGTCGAAGAGCGCGCCGTACAGCTCGTTGCCGCAGAGCCAGCCGCGCTCGGTGGGGCGGAAGCGGCCGCCCTCGTGCGCTACAAGGCCCTGCGCCTCGAGGCGCGCGAGGGCGGCGGGCGCCTCCGGCAAGAGCGCGGCGGCGCGCTCCACCTGCGCCTCCGACACGCCGCGCGTCATACGCATGCCCAGCATCAGGTCCTCGGCGGCCATCTGGCGCGCGTCCAGGTCGTCGGTGACCCGCCCGTCCTGCACGCGCATGCGCCGCTTATCGTTCTGCGTCATCGTGGCGGCGCTGCGCCCGAGGCCCAGGTACGGCGCGCCCGTCCAATACGCGATGTTGTGGCGGCACTCCTGGCCGGGAAGCGCGTAGCTCGCCACCTCGTAGCGCGAAAAGCCCGCCTCGGCCAGCACGCGCGCGGCGATCTCCATGTGCGCGGCCTCCACGTCGTCGTCCGGCTCGGGCATCTGCCCCCGCATGACCGCGCGATGAAACGGCGTGTGCGGCTCGATCGTGAGCGGGTACACGCTCACGTGCGACGCGCCCAGCGCCACGGCCTCGCGCACGGTGGCCTCGAAGCTCTCCGCGCTCTGACCGGGGATGCCGCACATGAGATCCACGCTCACGTTGTCGAACCGCTCCCGCGCCGCCGCCACGGCGCGGCGCGCGTCGTCGGCCGAGTGCGCGCGCCCGAGCGTCCGAAGCACCGCATCGTCGAGGCTCTGCACGCCGATGGACAGGCGGTTCACGCCGAGCGCCCAGATGTCGCGCACCATGTTGCCGGTCAGGCTCTCCGGGTTCGCCTCCATCGCGCATTCCACGTCGGGCTCGAGCCGCATCGAAAGCGACAGGGTGTACAAGAGCATCGACAGGCGCGGCATCCCCACGTGCGAGGGCGTGCCCCCGCCGATGTACACCGTCTCCACGGCCGCCAGCTCGCCTTCTTTGGCCTTGCGGCGCACCTGCAGCGCCAGGTCCTCCACGTAGGCGTCGATGCGCGCGTCGTCGGCGGGCACGGCCTCGGTGGCGAAGTCGCAGTAGCCGCAGCGCCTCACGCAGAACGGCAGGTGCAGGTAAAGCGCCTTGTAGGGATCATGCGGCATACTGCCTCCTTGTCATGAATATCCTTGTCATGAACACGGCGAAGACGGCAGGAGAACGGGGCTTTCGCCGCTTTCGCCATGCGCGCGGACGCATTCCAAAAGCTCGTCGAACACGCGCTCGAAATCCTCCACGTCCACGCACGCGTTGATCCTGCCGCGCGCGGCCGCCGCGCCGGGGAGCCCGGCCATATACCACATGGCGTGCTTGCGCATGCGCACGATGTTGCGCCCTTCGCGCGCGGCGAGCAGCCGCGCATGGCGGCGCGCCATCGCGACGCGCTCCCGCGCATCCGGCGCGCGCGGCTCGGGCTTTCCCGCCAGCGCGGCACGGGCCTGCGCGAACACCCACGGGTTGCCCTCGGCTCCGCGCGCAATCATCACCGCGTCGCAGCCCGTGCGCGCGACCATCGCCGCCGCGTCGGCGCCGCAACGCACATCTCCGTTGCCCGTCACGGGCACGCGCACGGCCTCCTTCACCCGCGCGATCACGCCCCAGTCGGCGCTGCCGCGGTACAGCTGTTCGGCGAAACGCCCATGCACGGCCACCATCGCCGCGCCCGCATCCTCCATGCGCCGTGCGAACTCCGGCGCCGTCTCGTCGCCCTCGGCCCAGCCGCGGCGGAACTTCACCGCCACCGGATGCTCCACGGCCCGCGTCACGGCGCGCACGATGTCTGCGGCCAGCGCGGGCTCCTTCATGAGCGCCGACCCGTCGCCCTTCGACACGATCTTGCGCGCGGGGCAGCCCATGTTGATATCCAGGTAGGCCAGCGCCTCCCCCATCTGCCGCTCCACCCACGCGGCCTGCGCGGCCATCGTGTCCGGCTCGTGTCCGAACAGCTGCACGGCCACGCGCTCCTCGCCCGGCGCGAGGGAAAGCAGATGCCGTGTTTTCTCGTTGGCGTAGGACAGCCCCTTCGCCGACACCATCTCGGTGTAGGCGAGGTCGGCCCCCTGCTCAAGGCACAGGGCGCGAAACGCCTCGTCGCTCACGCCCGCCATCGGGGCGAGCAGCAGCGGATGGTTGGAGAAGAACGCTGGAAAGTCGAACATCGTCCCGCCTTTGCCGGAAGCGGCCAGCGAGGCGCACCGCCTCACTCCTCCACCCACACGACCGCGCTCTTCCGCTCGTGGGCCGCGCCCGGCGCGGCGGCGTAGCCGAGCGCGCAGACGCCGTGCACCTCGGCATCGGCCGGCACGCCGAGCGCGTCCAGCTCGTCGCGCACGGCGGGCTCGTCGCAGATGCCCTGCAGCTGGTTGATCCACACGCTGCCGATGCCGAGCGAATGCGCGGCCAGAAACATGTTCTCCAGCGCGCAGCCGTCGTCCTCACGACCGAATTCGGCGCCCTTCGCATGCGCCACGATGACGATGCTCTGCGGCGCGTACATGTCGTAGGCGTCGCGCCCGAGCGCACGCCGCATGGCCTCGGCCAGCCGCGCGATGCGCGCCCGGCTGTCCACCACCACGAACGTCCACTCCTGCCGGTTGCGCGCCGACGGGGCCCACTGCCCGCACGCCACGATGGCCTCCAAGTCCTCGCGCGGGATGGCGCGCTCCTGAAACGCGCGCACCGAGCGCCGCCCGAGGATGCCCTCGATCACGGGATTCGTCTTCACGCCCTGCTCCTCTCGCCGACCGAAAACCGCAAAACTACAAAGACAGGCTGCCGAGCGCCGCCACGGTGGCGACGACCGCGAGCACGGCGAGGCCCAAAGCGGCAAGGCATCCGCAGCCGAGCGCGGCCTTCGCCCTCCCGGACACGGCGGCGCGCTCGCGCTCTTCGGCGGCCTTCTTCTCGTCGAACGGGTCGTCCAGCCAGTCGTAATCGTCGTTTCTGCGCGCCATGGGAAACCTCCTCACGTCGCCGCGCGCCTGCGCGCTACTCGTCCACCTTCAGTATCGCCATGAACGCCTCCTGCGGCACCTCCACGTTGCCGATGGCCTTCATGCGCTTCTTGCCGGCCTTCTGCTTCTCCAGAAGCTTGCGCTTGCGGCTGATGTCGCCGCCGTAGCACTTCGCCAACACGTCCTTGCGCTTGGCCTTCACCGTCTCGCGCGCCAGCACGCGCCCGCCGATGGCAGCCTGGATGGGCACCTCGAACATCTGGCGCGGGATGATCTCCTTGAGCTTGTCGGCCAACACGCGCCCGCGGTCGTAGGCCTTGTCTTTGTGCACGATGAACGACAGCGCGTCCACCGGCTTGCCCGACAAAAGTATGTCCAGCTTCACCAGCTTCGACTCCTTGTAGCCGTCGAATTCGTAGTCGAGCGAGGCGTAGCCTTTCGTGTTGGACTTCAGCTTGTCGAAGTAGTCCATGATAAGCTCCGACAACGGTATCTCCCACAGCATCTCCACCGTGGTCTGCGAGAGGTAGTTCATCGTGACGAACGTCCCCCGCCGCGCCGTGGTGAGCTCCATCACCGCGCCCACGTAGTCCGGCGGGATGAGTATCTTCGCCTTTAGGTACGGCTCCTCGATGCGCTCGATCTCGCCGGCGTCGGGCATCTCCTGCGGGGAGTGGAGGCTCACCATCTCGCCGCCCTGCTTGTGCACGTGGTACTCCACCGACGGCGCCGTGGCCAGAAGGTCGAGGCCGAACTCGCGCTCCAGGCGCTCCTTGATGACCTCCATGTGCAGAAGGCCCAGAAAGCCCACGCGGAAGCCGAAGCCGAGGGCATGGGACTTCTCGGGCTCCCAGATGAGCGCCGGATCGTTGAGCGAGAGCTTCTCCAGCGCCTCCTTGAGCGGCTCGTACTGGTCGCCGTCGATGGGGAACAGGCCCGTGTACACCATCGGCTTGACCTCGCGGTAGCCCGGCAGCGGGTCGGCCACGCCGCCCTCGGCGAGCGTGATGGTGTCGCCCGTCTTCACCTGGCTGACCTCCTTGAGGCCCGTCACGAGGTAGCCCACCTCGCCCACGGACAGCTCGGGCAGCGCCACCTCGGCCGGACGGCGCGCGCCCACCTCCTCCACGCCCGTCTCGGCGCCGGTCGCCATCATGCGGATGCGGTCGCCCTTCTTCACCGAGCCGTCTATGACGCGGATGAACGCCACCACGCCGCGGTAGGCGTCGAAGTAGGAGTCGAAGATGAGCGCGCGCAAAGGCGCGTCGGCGTCGCCCTTAGGCGCGGGGATGCCGTACACGACGGCCTCCAGAAGGTCGTGCACCCCCTCGCCCGTCTTGCCGCTCGCCAGCACCGCGTCGTCGGCGGGCAGCGCCAGCCCGTCTTCGATCTCGGCCCTCACGCGCTCGGGGTCGGCCGCGGGCAGATCGATCTTGTTGATGAGCGGGACGATCTCCAAATCGGCGTTCATCGCCAGCATCGCGTTCGCCACCGTCTGGGCCTCCACGCCCTGCGTGGCGTCCACCACCAGAACCGCGCCCTCGCACGCCGCCAAGCTGCGGCTCACCTCGTAGGTGAAGTCCACGTGCCCCGGCGTGTCGATGAGATTGAACTGGTAGGTCTGGCCGTCGTCGGCGGTGTAATCCACGCGCACGGCCTGGCTTTTGATGGTGATGCCGCGCTCGCGCTCGATGTCCATGCTGTCGAGCAGCTGCTCTTTCATATCGCGGCTGGCCACGGTGCCCGTCATCTCGAGGACGCGGTCGGAAAGCGTCGACTTGCCGTGGTCGATGTGCGCGATGATGGAGAAGTTGCGGATGTGCTTCGGGTCGGTCATGTCCTGTCTTTCACGTCGCTGCCTTGGAGAACGAAGGATCATTCTACCTCATTCGGCGCGCTTGGCGACACCTGTCGCCCGCTGCGGCTTCGAGAAGCGCCGAAAAAGCCGAAAAACCCGCGGACGAAGCCCTGCCCGCCCTTCGGTCGCGAGCGGACGCGCCTGCGACAGAGGGCGTCAAAGCCCGACCGTCGCCGCGTCCGACCGCGAGGAGTCCACATGCACGAGCACCGACGCCGAGGTGCCGCCCCCATCGGGGCAAAGCGCCCACAGCCCGTCCTCGAGCTCGAGCTCCACCCGTCCGTCCTCCGCAGAAGCCCGCGAGCGCTCCTCGAACACGTAGTACGATCCGTCCTCGGACGCGAGCAGCGGCACGCACACTGACACGCTCGCGGCCTGCGTCTCGACGACCACCCGCGATCCGCTCTCGACGGCGCCCTCGGGAACGCCGGAGATCTCGAAGACGGCCTTCTCGTCGGCATGGCAGGAGGAGCAGTCTTCTCCCGCCTCGATCACCTGGTGCCCTCCCGAGCATCCGGCGAGCGGGACGGCGGCGAGGGACGCGAGGACGAGGGCAGATGCGCCCCGCAGGGAGAAAGCGCGCATGACGAGTCCTTTCGTTTCGGATCCTTTCGGATCTTTCGGATCGTGAAGATGGAGAACGCGCGATTTCGCGATTTTCCGTGCAAACCGCCGAAACCTTTGCTATTCTATCGCATTGTGCATACAGCGATACGTGCGCGCGATGCCCTCATCGCCGAATCCGCAGACGTGGCTGCTCTCGAGGATTCGTCTCGCTGGCGACCTGACCGGTCAGAGAACGGAGAAATCCCGCCCGTTCCACACGTGCTCGCACCGCCTCGAACGAGGCGGGCCGATCCTGTCCGGATCGCGCGCGACGGTCGGCGCCATCGGACCGCGCGCCCGCGACGCTGCCATGCGCGACGGACGTACGCACAACCGAGCACGACCCATTGGAGGAAGAGAACCCATGGCCAACATCAAGAGCCAGAAGAAGCGCATCATCACCAACGAGAAGGCCCGCATGCGCAACCGCGCAGTGAAAAGCCAGCTCAAGACCGCCACTCGCCGTGTGAAGGACGCCGTGGCCGCCGGCAACGGAGCCGAGGCCTACGCCGCCGCATGCGCCGCGTGCCGCCTCATGGACAAGGCCGCGTCCAAGGGCGTCATCCACAAGAACCAGGCCGCCAACCGCAAGAGCGGCATCATGAACCTCGTCAACGGCATCGTCACGGACGCCGACCGCGCCGCCTACGTGAAGCCGGAGAAGAAGGAGCAGAAGACCGGCTCCAAGAAGGCCGAGCGCAAGGCCGAGCGCCTTGCCGAGATGAAGGCCGCCTCCGAGGCCAAGGCGAAGCGCCGCGAGAAGCAGCTCAAGGAAGAGGCTGCCGCCGCCAAGCGCAAGGCGAAGGAAGCCGAGGAGGCCGCCAAGGCCGAAGCCGAGGCCGCTGCCGCCGAAGGTGCCGAAGAGGCCGCCGAGTAGCCGATCCCGCGAAGATCGCCCCGCGATCCTTCCGCATATCAAGAGCGAGAGGTCCCGGATATCCGGGACCTCTCGCTTTGGGGGACGGCGAAAGAAAGCGGCCTCGACGCCTCGCAGAGGCGATCGCGGAAGGAAGCTGGAGCAGAGCCGGCAGCGATCGGGGCGATCCCGCGCAGCCGACCCGGCTCGCAACGCGCGCCGAGGAGACGAGCGCGCATGCGAGCGCGGCAAAGTCCGCGGACAAGCGGTAGAAGACGCGCAGAAGGCGCGTGTGGAGGCAGTGGACAAGGCGCCCAACCACACGCGAGAAGGCTCCGTCCGGATCGGGGACCCGGCCTATCGCTTCGCCATGACGCGCAACGCCCATTCAAGGAAGACGGCGTCCGCGTCCGCCCCGCTTTTCATGGCGCGCTCGGCGTCGCGGGCCGACACGAGGGCCGCGCGCAACTCGGCGGCAGAGAATCCGCGCGCCCAGGCCGCGTGGTTCTTGACGCGCCATTCGGGCGCTTTGAGCGCGGCGGCGATACCTCGGGCGTTGCCGCGGTCGATCATGCTGCGGGCGCAGACGAGCTCCCGCAGCCGTGTCGCGCACATGGCCATGAGCGCGTGCACAGACGTCGACTCCATGCGCCCGAGCAGCGAGAGGCAGCGGCGCGCATCGCGCGCCGCGAAGGCGTCCACGAACTCCCAGGGCTTCGCCTCGGCGGTCCGGCCCACCATCGCGACGATCTCGCGCTCTCCCACAGCGTCGGTCCCGCGATGCGCGAGCGCGACCTTGCGAAGCTCGCCGTCGAGCCGCACGGTGTCCTCGCCCACAAGCTCCACGAGCGCCCTCGCCGCGCCCTCGGTGAGCGTCACGCCGTGGCCGACGGCCATCGAGCGCACCATCTTCGGCAGCTCGTAGCGCTTCGGCAGGGAGCAGTCGATGACGGCCGTCTTGCCATGGGCGGCCACGGCCTTGTACAGGCGCGTGTTCTTGGCCAGCTTCTCCGCGACGAGCGCGAGCACCGTCGAGCCGTTCGGCGCGCCCAGGTAGGAGACGAGCCGCTCGGCGTCGGCCTTCTTGAGCTTGTCGGCCGCGCGCACCTCCACGAGGCGCACAGGGCTTGCGAAGGGCACGGTGTCGCAGGCCCCCACGATGTCCGCGCCCTCTGCCGTCTCGCCGTCGAACGAATCGTCGTTAAAGGAAAGGTCGCCCATCGCGGAAAGTCGCGCGCGCAGCCGCTTCATCACGGCGTCGCGCTTGAGCGCGTCCTCCCCCACGACGAGGTACGCGGGAAGCAAAGGGGCGTCTGTTTTCTTCTGAGCGGCCATGCCCCCATTCTAGCGCAGGGCGCTCACCTCGATCCGGTCGGGGCCGAATCTGCACGAAACGTCTCCCTCCTCGTCGGTGCGGCGAACCGTCGCGCCCACGGCCTCGAGGCGCTCGAGCGTTTCGGGCGCAGGATGCCCGTAGCGGTTGTTCGCGCCCGCGCTCACGAGCGCGATGCGGGGCGAGAGCACAGCGGCCACCTCGTCGTCGAGGGCGTTCTTCGAGCCGTGATGCCCCACTTTGTACACGTCGACGGCTCCGACGAGCCCCGCGTCGATGAGCGCGCGCAGCTCGTCGCGCTCCGCATCGCCCGTGAAGAGCGTGCGCCAGTCGCGCGCGCCGTCGCCGTCCACGTCGGCGTCGGCCAGAAGGCACACGCTGTCGGCGTTGCCCCCTTCCTCCGTGAACGCGGCGGGCCACACCACCTCGAGGGAGAACGCGCCGACGCGCAGCGCGTCGCCCTGCGAAAGGCCCACGACGCCGTCCTCCCCCACAAGCGAGCGCGCGTCGGACAAAAGCCGCTCGCACGCCTCGCATCCGCACGAGAAGACGCCCTCGGCGACGAGCACGCGATCCACCTCCACCACCCCTCTGAGCGAGGCGAGCGAGCCCATGTGGTCGTCGTCCCCGTGCGTGACGAGCACGGCATCGAGCCGGAGCACCGCGTGGCGGGCGAGCGCCTCGCGCAGGAGGCGGTCCTGGTTGCCCGTGTCCACGAGCATCGCCGCACCCCGGCTTCGCACCACGAACGCGTCGCCTTGGCCCACGTCGAGCATCACGATCTCGTCGCCCGACAGCCGCGGCACGACCGCGACCAGGCACGCGGCCGCAAGGATCGAGGCCGCAGCGAAGGCGGCGAGCGTCCGGCGGCGCGGACGGGGCCACGCGAGCCACAGCGCCGCCGCGACGCCCGCCGACGTGGCGAGGGCAGCAGAGAGGGGGATGGAGACGGGCACGCTCGCATGCGGCACGGCGGCGAGCGCCCGCACGACGCCCGTCATGCAGCCCGCCGCGCCCGTCGCCGCCGGCATGAGCAGCGGCGAGAGGGGCGGGACGGCCAAGCAGAGGACGCATGCGGCGAGGCCCGCCGAGCACACGAGGGGAAACAGAGGCCCCGCGACCACGTTCGCCACCGGGGCCACGAGCGGCAGCTGGGAGAACATCGCAGCCGACAGTGGCGTGGCCATGACGCTCGAGGCGAACGTGAGGGAAAGCCCCTCGGCCACGACGCGGGGGACGCGGGGCGCCGCCGACTCGACCCACGACGCGATCAGCCCCGCGAACAGCACGATCCCGAGTGTGGAGAGGGCCGAGAGCGCGAAGGAGACGGAAAGCGCCGTCGTCGGCGAGAGCGAGACGCATCCGATGATGCAGACCGAGAGGGCCCCGAGCGCGGCGGGGCGGCGGCGTGCCGCGAACGAGAGCATACCCGCGACGGCCATGACCGCCGCGCGCACGGCCGACACCGGGGCGCCCGACAGCACGAGGTAGGACAAGAGCAGCCCTCCCTCGATCGCGCACGCGGCGGCCCGCGGCACGCGCGCGAGGCGCAAAACCGCCATCGAGCAGGCCGCCACGATGGACAGGTGCGCTCCCGACACCGCCACGAGATGCGCGAGGCCCGAAGCCTGGTAGGCCCCGTAGGCGTCCCCCTCATCGAGCATCCCCCGCCACCCGCACACGAGCGCCGCGAGCACGGCGGGGCCGTCGCCCTCCCCCGCGCCCGCTATGACGTCGATGGCCGCCGACCTCGCCGCGACGAGCGCGCCCACAACGCCTCCGCGCTCCACTTTCCGCGCCTCCTGCACGCGCGCCTCGGCGACGATCCCCTCTCGCCAGAAGTACGCCGCCGAGGACTCCCCCGGCTCTTCGAGCGAGGCGGTCGCCTCGAACACCTCGCCGTAGCGCGGCACGGAGGCGCCTTCGTCGAAGCTCGCGCGCACGAGGAAGGCGCGCCCGTCATCGGCAACGGCGCGCATGACGCAGGAAGGGCCGAACGATCCCTGCCTGCCGTCTTCCACGGCCTCCAGCCGCCACGTCCCGGACGCCCCCTGGGCCGCAGCGGCCAGTTCGTGCTGCGCGGCGGCCCAGCCGCAGGCGCACGCGACGCCGAGCGTCGCCCCGAGGAGGCACGCCCACAGTTGGGACGCCCTGCCGCGCCACAGCCCCGCCGCCGCGGCAAGCGATCCCAGAACTGCGACCCCGCCGACAGCGAGGCACGCCTCGCGCGCCCATCCTTCGGCAAGCGAAAGGATCAGCGCGCAAAAGGCCCAGAGCCCCAGCGCGCAGCCGAGCGTCAACGGCAGGGACGGGCGCGGGGGCGCCGCAGCCGCGCGCGCCCTCATCCCACGCATACGAGATCCGCAAGTTCTTCGTACTTCTTGTCCCCGATGCCCGACACGCGCTTGAGGTCCTCCGTCGTCGCGAAGGGGCCGTTCGCCTCTCGGTCGGCGACGATCTTCTCCGCAGTCGACGGCCCCACGCCCGGCAGCGTGTCGAGCTCGGCTGCCGTGGCTCGGTTGATGTTCACCCTGCCTCCCGCCGCCGAGCCCGAGGACGCCCCCGCGCCCGCCGCGCCCGCGTCCGCGCCCTGCGCCCCTGCGGCCTCCTCAAGCGTCGGGACCACCACCTGTTCGCCGTCCGAGAGCACGCGTGCGAGGTTGAGCGCGTCGGACGCCGCGCCTTCGGCGAAGCCTCCGGAAGCGTCGACCGCATCTTGCACGCGCGACCCCTCCGCCAGCTCGCGCACGCCCGGATCGGCCACCGCGCCGCCCACGTGGACCACCACCGTGCGCGCCTCCTCGGCGACCGCCTCCTCCCCTTCGACGGACGGGCCCCCTTCCTGCTCCGCGCGCTCGACAACGAGCGCATCGGAGGCGGCCGCATCGAGAAGCGCCTTTCCCGCGAACACGAGCACGAGCGCCGCGAGAGCCGTCACGCCCACGAGCACGGGCAGGCGCGCCCCGCTCAGATGCGCCTTCGAACGCCATGATTCGGCTCGCTCCGTGAACGCCATGCCCCTCATCCTCCTTCGGTCTGCTTACAGCATAGCGCGCCGACCTTGCGCGCCGATGGCACGCGTCCAGCGGATCGTCCCCTCGATCCCCCGCGCCTCCCCCGCGGCGCGGGGGATCGAGGGGACGATCCGCTGGACG
>NZ_PPEL01000004.1 GCF_002899695.1 Rubneribacter badeniensis | reverse complement strand
TTGCGGAGGGAGCCCCGGCTCGGCGCGGGGCGGCGGGCGGGCATCCCTCGGCAACCGGCGCGT
This sequence comes from Rubneribacter badeniensis, assembly GCF_002899695.1. GTDB lineage: Bacteria > Actinomycetota > Coriobacteriia > Coriobacteriales > Eggerthellaceae > Rubneribacter > Rubneribacter badeniensis. The sequence continues at coordinate 89,176 of NZ_PPEL01000004.1, read as the reverse complement.
CGAGCAGCACCTGGCCGCACGCCTCGATGCGGCCCGCGCGCGCGCCCACCGGGGCCAGTTCGGGTTTGAGCGAACGCAGAAGCGTGGTCTTGCCGCAGCCCGTCGGCCCCGTGATCACGCAGAACGCGCCCTCCTTGACCGCAAGCGACACGTCGCGCAGCACCGGCCGCGGCGAGCCGTCGGGTTCCTCGTAGGAGAACGAGAAGCCCTCCACGCGCACGAGGGGGGCTTCGGATGCCACGCTCGTCACCTCCGGCCGCGCCGCCTCCGCGGCCGCTTCCGTCCGTCCCGTCACTTCTGCCATAGCCACCGCTCCCTCGCCCAGAGGATGATCGGCACCGCCAGCAGAAGCGCGTACACACCGTAGCCCCACCACGGCACGAGCGCGCTCAAGGCGGGGTAGAACCGGAACTGCCCGCACGCCACGAACGCCAGCGCCGCGTTCGCCAGCGCCAGCGCGACGACGGCCGCCGTAAGCGCCGCGTCCGCCGCGCCGAAGCGGTAGCGCCGGTAGGTGGTGCGCCGCGCGCCGCAGTCGTAGCCGCGCGCCCGCATGGCGTCGCTGCGGATGAGGCCGTCCTCCATCCCCCACCCCATCAGCACCGACGTCACGCGCAGCCGGCCGCGCGCCCGCTCGCACGCCGTGGCGGGCGCGGCGGCGCTCGCGGCGTCCTGCACGGCGGCCACGGTGCGCCCGCGCCGCACGAACTGCGGCACAAGGCGCATGACCTGCGACACCATGAGCGTCGTCACCGGCAGCGCGCGCCCGAACAGCGCAAGCGAGTTCTCGCCTCCCATGCACGCCGCGTACGACGAGAACCACAGCAGCACGCCGGCCAGCATCCCGCCCGCGACGAGGCCGTACGCAAGCGCCTCCGCATACACCGCGCGCACGCCGATGCGCAGAAGCTCGGTGGAGCCCGACGCCACGAACAGGCAGTTCGCCATCGCCACCACGGCGACCAGCAGCGCGGCCCACGCAAGCGAGCGTAGCGCCACCCGCACGCCGCGCACCGCCGCGAGGCACGCGAGCGCGCCCGCGCACGACAACGCCACGTACACGGGGTGCAGCGCCGCCATCGACAGCGCGATGACGCCCGCGAAGAACGCGAACGCCACCGCCGGATGGTATGTCGCAAAGGGGTTCACGCGCCGCCAGCCGACGAGCCTACACGACGTACACCCACGACACGGCATCGCCCGGCGAGAGCGTGTAGTTGCTGCACGCCGTGTTGATGAACTGGCCGTTCACATAGTACGTCCACCCGCTTTTCCCGCCGTGCTGCTTCTCGGCGAGCCCGCCGATAGCCGCCACGTAGGTGCCGTACAGGGTGGAGCTTGCGCTGTAAGCGACGCCCGTGGCCGTCAGCGCGTCGAACACCGTCGCGCCGGAGGCCAGCGTGACCTGCGCGGAAAGCGACACGGGCGACCCGACGACGCTGGAATCGATGGACACCGACACCGTGATGGAATCGGGCTGCTGGGAGGTGTCGGCCGCGCCGGAGGAAGCGCCGGGGGAAGAGTCCGCGCTCGCATCCCCGCCCCCGCCCACACTCGCGGTCGAATCCGCCGCGCCGCCGTAGCCGGAAGCCGTAGCACCCGACCCCACCGCCGCGGAATCGGAAGCGGATGCGCCGTCCTGCCCCACGTCGTGCAGCTGCGGCTCCTCGGCGGCAGCATCCTCGTCGGCCGCCACCCCGTCATCCGCATCAGCGGGCGCGACATCGCCCGCGTCAGCGCCCCCCGAAGCTGCGACCACCGTGCTTTCGGGAGCATCAGCCGTGGTCTTCAGCGCGTCGATAGGGTCGAACGCACCCCCCATCGACGTGAACAGCGCGAACGCCGACACGCCGATGAGCACCACAGACACCGCCGCCACCGCAGCGGCCACGAGGCGCGCCCGACGGTTCGCAGGCCGCCCGCCCGCGGCAGAAGCGGAAGCCGCCCCCTCGCGACCGCCGTCATCCGGCGCGCCCGCAGCGGAAACGTCCACCGAAAGCGCCGCCGCGGCGGCAGAATCCTTGCGTTCGTCCGTCATCGACCCGCTCCATCCTCCTCGCCCTTGCGGCGCGAGCGCACCGCCCACACGATCACGCCCGCGAGGCCGCACGCGCCCACCGCGAGGCCGACGAGGGGCAGCACGGGCAGCGCGCCCGAGAAAAGCCCCGCGGCGGCATCGTCAGCATCGGCGCCTTCGGTCTGCTCACCCGCATCATCGCCGGCTTCCCCCGAGCGCGCCGACAAGGGCGCGACGGCCCGGGCAGCCGTATCGTCGTCAGCGGAACCCTCGTTGGCCGCGCCGTCCCCATCAGCCGCATCGGCCTTCGCCGGCGTGGCCGTCGAGGTCGCGGCGGGGCTCTGCGCACTCGGCGCGGCGGGCGTTTTCCCGCCGGGAGCCAGGGGGTCCTGCCCGGGTTGCGGACCGGGCGTCGGCGCAGGACCCGGCTCCGGAACGGGCTCCGGCTCCGGGACGGGGGGGGCCGGCTCGGGATCCGGCTCCGGCTGCCGCTGCGCCGCCTTGAGCGCGATCAGATGCCCCGAATCGTTGATGTAGTACAGGTTGCCCTGCTCATCGGCGATCACCGGCGAATCGCAGTAGTTCGCGTATTCGCCCGTGGCGTCGAACAGAAGCGACGCCTCCGCATCGCCCACCCGGTACACGTACACGCCGCCGCCCGAGGTGTAGTCGGGATAGTTCCCCGCAGCGGAGTTGTAGGTGAAGTACACATACGTATCGCCATCCTGCACCGACACGAGCGGCGCGCCCTTGATGCCGCCCGTCGGCAGCGCCGCGCCGTCGGCGCGCGTCACCAGCTGCACCTCCATCGTGGCGAGATCCACCACTGCCAGCGCCGACGCAAAACCTTCCGCCTCGCCCAAGGCGCCGCCCACGAACAGCGTATCGCCCCAAACGGTGGGCGCGCACGTGCTGGAAGCCAAGCCCAGCGCCACCTCCCGTTCCTTTGAAAGCGCGCCGTTCGCGGAAAGTCCCAGAACATGCAGCATGCCGTCGTTCGACACCACGTATACCTGCGTGCCGTCGGCAGATGCCACGCAGTCGGCGTTCACGATCGCGCCCAACGCCACGCTCGACACCACCTCGCCCGTCCCCACATCGAACGACTGCACCGTGCCGGCGCTGGTGGACACGACCGCGAACCCGCCCGCGAACGCCGCCCCGCTCCAGTAATACCCCTCGTCGGCCTCGACGTGCCGCCACGATATGGCGCCGGTCGCCAAGCTGATGCGCGTGAACGTGCCGTTGTTGTAGACGGTGTTCCAATTCTCGTCGGATGCCACGTCCACCGTGCCCACGTACACGTACCCGTCGCGCACCGACAGCGTGAAGGACGACTGCGCGAGGTCGCTCACCGCGTCCGTCACCCACACAGTGGCAAGCGCGTCAGCCGTGAGCGCCTGCACGCGCCCGCCGTCAAGCGCCACCACCACCACGCCATCCGCGTACACCGGACGGCTCGTGTAGCTCACCGAGGCCGCCAGCTGCGCCTCCGCCAGCGTCTCGCCCGTTTCGGCATCGAGCGCCACCAGCCGGTCGTTCACCGCCAGGAACACCCGCCCGCCCGCGATGAGCGGCTCGCTGGCGGAAGCGAACGAACCTGCGGCAGGATCGGCCCCTGCGTACTCGTTGTAGTCGAACGCCCATTTCACCTCGGCGCCCTCGGTGGGCGTGGGCGCCTCCACGACCGCGCTGCCGGCCCCGGAGTTTCCGTACCCCGGCCACTGCGCCTCCCAATCGGGCCGCACCGCGTCGGGATCGACCTCCACATCGCCCGACGGAAGCGACGCGCTGCCGTACACCCACGTCACCGCATCGCCCGGCTCAAGGTAGTAGTTGTGCGCGTAGAGTTGGGAGTACTCGCCGTTGATGAACAGCGTCCAGTCGGACGAGGACCCGCCGAGCGTGTTCCCCGCCGGATCGGTCACCGAAACCAGCAGGCCGCTTCCCCGGTAGGCATACCCCATGCGCGCGAACGCGCCCACGGTGGCATCCCACGCGGTCTGCCCGTCCGTCGCCTTGAATTCGGCCGCCGGCATGAACGTCGCCCCATCCCTGCCGATCACCTTCACCGAGGTGGCGAACGCCTCCCCCGCGTTCGGGTCGTCCTCGCCCGTGGTGCCCGCCACCGTGAACAGCGCGCTCACCTTCTGGCGCGACAGCGCGGCGAACGTCGCCCCCCACGTGGGGTCGTCCGCGTAGCGCTCGGCGTAGCGGGCGTAGCCCACGCTCGTCAGGCACGCCTCCACCGTCAGGGGCGTGTTGTAGTTAGGCTGCTGCACAAGGCGCAGCGTCTCGTGCGCGATCACGCTCGCGTTCGACGACCTGAACAGGTTCCACTGCTCGGAGGGATGCGCGGGGTCGATGTCGGTGGGCACGATGCCGCCGCGCACCGCGTCGGTGGCGCCGCGGTCGTACGTCCACGCCACCGCGCCGTCTTCGCCGCGGTAGACCTTCTGGAACGCATGGAGGTCGCCCGCCACCGCATCCTGCGGCTGGCCGTTGGCGATGCCCTCGTAGAAGAGCGCCTTCGCCTCCTCCATCAGCGCCGCCTCGGCCTCGATCTCCTCTTCCGTGAGCGGCAGCACCGTGACCTGCAGCATCTTGCTGGCGCTCACCGCGGGGTTGTCTTTGCTCGCGACGGTAAGCGTCAGCTCGACGGTTTGCGGCTCCGTGCCCGGAAGCCCGCGGTACACCTGCGCTGCGTAGCCGTTCGGCACAAGGGCGTCGCTCGAAGCCGTGTACTCCACCGTGTAGTCGGCGCCGTCGATGCCGATCGCGTGCGTGCGGGGCAGCTGCAGATCGGCGGACACCGCGCCCAGCTCCACCGCCGCGCCCGTCCCCTGCTCCGTGATGTTGCCAGCCACGAACGCCGCATCAACCTTCTTTTGCAGCTCCTGCTTCTCCGCCGCAACCTGCTCGGGGTCGCCCTTGATGACGAGGTCGAACCGCTTCTCGCATACCGTCTCGGGGATGTCCGATCCGCTGAATCCGACGGTCGCCACGAGCGTCGCCCGCTGATCGAACGCCGAACGCGTTACCCGGCCCGTACTCTCGTCGTCCCACGAGTACCCTTCGACCTCAACGGCGTCGCTTTCGGAATCCCAGCTCACCTTCGACCACGAAACGCCGCTGATCTCGTGGGGCAGCGTCACGTCCTTCGTGACGGCCTCGGCCGAATCGCCCTCCGCGAACGCGATGGCAAGGTTCTCGGCCGCCGATTCGAGCGTGGCGCGGACCGCCTCCTCGTCCCACGGAATCACCGTTCGCGACTGCGGCTCGTACGAAACCGACCCCTCGCCCTCGCGGGAAAGCGAGAACTCGATATCCGCGGAACGGGGCAGCGTGAGCGAGGAAATCCACCCGCTCGCTTTTTCGGGCAGGTAGTTCGCGAAAGATATGGCGCCGTTGGTGTCGTCGTCGGCGCAGGACACGCCCACCGTCACCGCATCGAGCGTCGAAGCGAACTCCACCGCCGTCGTGCGCACCTCCACGCCGCTCGCGCCCATATCGGCCAACTTGGCTGCAAGCAGGTCGTTCACGTTGGTATCCCTGCCGAACACGGGCTCGGGCCGCCAACCCTCGTCCTGCAGCTTCGCCGCGATGCCGGCGAGGGAATCCGCGTCGATGACCGGGGTCGCCGCCACAAGCTCAACCGCGGAGCCACCGCTTTCCGCCACCACCTTCAGGTACGTGCCCGCCGCCTCGTCGGGAATGACGAGCGCGGCGGCATCGGCGCCCTCAAGCTCGCGGAACGGGCCGTCCGCGCTGTCGGCCGCATACCACTGGACGGTCACCTCGTCGGTCACGTCGTCGCCATAGCTTTCGCTTTCGAGGTTGCGCGCTTGCACCCGCGCCCGCACCTCGTCGCCGGTGAACAGCTGCGTGAGCGAGCTGTTGATCTGGGGCGTGGTGGTCACGCGCAGAAGGTCGTATTCCCCGGCGCCCACCACGCGGTACGCCGCGCTCGACACGGTGTTGCCAAGCGCCGACGCCTCCACTTTCAGATAGCGTCCCCGCATATCGTCGGCAAGCGACAGCGCGCCCGTCGCGGGGTCGTACCCGCCGTCCAGATCGCTGAACGGGCCGTCCGCGCTGTCAGCCACCTTCCACGTGTAGGTCAACTGCGCGTCGGCGGGCGCGTCCTCTTCCCGATAACCGTCCTTCACCTGAGCTTTCGGCGTGATGACCGAGCCCACCTGCATGCCCTGCCCCGACGAGGACAGCTTCACGCTCGAAAGCGCGTACTGCCCCGCCAGCATCACCGGCCCCAGCGGATCCACCGGCTGCGTGGTGCCGTAGTACGGCTTCTCGGTGCTTACCACCGTGCCGTCGCTGACCGCCTTCACGCGCAGGTAGCGGCCCTGCATGTCGGCGCCCACCACGCAGGTTCTCTCCGTGGCGCCCTCGATGTCCGAGAACGCGGAATCGCTCGTGGTGCTGCTTTCCGCATACTGCCACTGGTAGGCCACCGTGTCGGCGTCGGACACCTCGGTGTAGGAGTTCTCCTTGTAGGCCGTGGCCGTAAGCGTGGCGCCCACGCGCGCCTCGCCGTCCACCTCCACCTGGTACAGCTCCACCGCGCCGGGCGCCACGACCGGGCCCGCCGCCGCGGAATCCTCCTCGCCGAAGCCGCCGTCGGCGCGCACCTCCACGTATGCGCCCAGAAGGTCGTCGGTGATGACGAGGGTGTTGCCCGTCGCGCCTTCCACCTTGCAGTCGGTGGAATAGGCCGAATCGCCGCAGTACCACGACCACGACACGCGCTCGTTGTCCGTCACGTCTCCCGACGCGTCGCGCGCCGTCGCCGTCAGCGTGTCCCCGACGCTCACCTTGCCCGTTTTGTCCAGCGTGACGGACGTGATGTTGATGGAGCCCGCGGCGGCAACGGGAAGGGTGACCCTCCCCACGTACTCGCTCTCTCCGATCTTGGAGGACACCTTGCAGCGGAGGTAGCACCCCTCGAACGATCCATCGAGTTCAAGCGTCTCGCTCGTCGCGCCCGGCACATCCTCGAACGCTTCACCGTCGGCGCTTTTCATCCATTGGAAATTCAGCTTCGACGCATCGACGTAAACGCCCGTCGCAGCGCCCTTTTCCCGCGCATAGGCATGGGCCGTATCCCCCACTGAGAAAACGGAATTCCCCGTGGCGTCATTCTTGATGGCAACTGAATATATATCCACCTGCCCTTCAAGCTTGAACGGGCCGTAGCCGTACGGGTAGCCGAAATCGACCGTGTTGGCTCCGGCGGATGCGGACACGGAGATGGACTTTCCAACGTATTCGTCGGTCACGACGAACGTCGAGGAGTTCTGCCCTTCGATGACCGTCCAGTTCGAGGAGTAGCCAGGCGCCCCATCAGCGTACTTCCACGTGTACGACACCCCTTCGGTCACGTATTCGGGCGACCACGAGCTTCCCTTGTAGGCTTTCGCGACGAGCGTCTGCCCGATCTCCAACGAGGCGGGCTCCTCCAGCTCAACCCCGGAAAGCTTCACCGCGCCCTTGGCCATCACGGCCTCGGATGTGACAGCGCTCTCCTCGTTCACTCCGGCGCTGGCCGTGACTTGGATGTACTTCCCCTGATGCTCCTCGGTCAACGCAAGCGTGCTGCCAGTCTCGCCCGGAAGGGGCGTGAAGCTGCCGGAGCGCGAATCGCCGACGGCCCATGCGTAGCTGACATCGACGTCATCTCCGACCGGCGTGTTCCAAGAAATGTACGCCGTCGCGGCAAGGATGTCCCCCACACTCGGCTCATCGTTGTCCAGCTCGACGGAGTACAGCTCCGCCTGACCCTCTTTCATGATGGGGCCGGGCAGGTAGTTCTGGTTGATCGAATCGCCATAGGAGGCCAGCGGCGCCCAGAGCGTGCGCCCTTCCACCTCCACCTTCACGACGAGATATTTGCCCGCGTACCGGGCGACGAAATCCTCCGTGATCTCAAGGCTTTGGGACACGGCACCCTCGATGGGCGCGTAGTCGTCTTTGTCGGAGGATTTCCCGCCCGCGTACCACTGGTACATCCACGAATCCTCGTGCGGGATGACCGAGCCGTACGAACTCGCATACACGTTCGCCCAGAGCGTGTCACCTGCGGAAAGCGCACCCGATTTCTGGGAATACGCGCTGCCAGAATCCTGCTCGTCCTGAATTTTCGCCACGCTGCTCGACGTGACTCCTGCGGCTTTCGCAGGCCCGCTCGCAGGCGACGCGGAGCCCTCCACGGCGGCAAATCCGCCCTCCATCTCATCCGGATCGGGCGATTCGACGGAAGGGACGGTTTCTTCGCTGGAAGCGTCGGAAATGCTGGAAGCCTCAGGGGCTTCGACGGGCGCGTCCACCTCTTTTCCAGAAGGATGCGCTTCGCCTCCCGTAGAGGCGCGCGTATCCGCAGAGGAAGCCTCCGGCGCAGCGGAAGCGTGCGACGACGTGTCGCCGTCAGGCGCAACCGCCTCGGCCCAGGCGGCACTTGGCACCAAAGAAACGGCAAGCGCGAAGGCGAGGAGCATGGACACCAGCTTTTTAGGGAAATCCACCCGTTTTCGGACATCGAAACGGGCTCGATCACGTGCGAAGCAAGAACCGAGCATAGCCGGAACCTCTCTTTCCAGGGCTGAATGCGATGGATGGGCATTCCGACTTCGCTTCGTCCGAACGGGACCTCGCTGCATGGGCGAAGCGGTCTCCCCTCCGTCGGCGTTTACGGTTACTGGTATAGCGCGGGATTCCCACCCGCATTTCCCCAAGGCCGACGAACCCGGCCTCGCGTCGTGCCCGACGCAACCATCCATGCCAATAGGTGTACGGGTGCATTCTACCATCCCGCACCGCCATTCCTAGGAAAAAGGGGCGCGGAGAAGAAAACAGCCATCGACCCCAACGCCATGAAACCGAGCCAAACCCCCGCATCCCACTTTGACGCAGCGGCGCGACAGGCAAGCTTTGCCCCCGGCGCGCCGCCGGACAACGCGCGACATCGCCCCGCCTTGTCGCGTTCTTCGTCCCTCAAAGGCGATCGGAGACGGAAAGCGCTGCGGCTCCTGCGAGGACGACCCCGAAGGAAAGAGCGTCCCAAACGTCGAGCATCGACCCAAAGACGAGCCTTGAAAGGGAGAACTGATCGCAAGAGGAAGATCGCCATCAGCAGGAAAAGCGTCACGACCTTGAATTTGCACCAGCGAGCCTCTTGAAAATCAGGTAAACGCACCATAGGTAGGCGACCGAGGGCAAAGGCACCCAAGCGCCCACGAGCACCAGCACGCCGCCACTTCCGGCCATTTTGACTGTCGCAAGCAAACCGAAACGACGAAGACTTTCAACGACAGAAAAGAGCGGAGCGCTCCTTCGCTTCCGCGCCGCAAAAGCGGTGCAAGCACCAGCCAAGCGAAAAGGCTCGAGATGATCGGACAGAGCGCCCAGGGGAGCGTCCCCGACGTCGCCGCATCGCGAAAGGGGCATACGACCGCACCCAGCAAAAGCAGCGCCGAAAACGACAGCGGCGGAGGACGGGGCGGGTGCGTCGCCTCGCCTTCCACCTTGCCCGGCCCCTGCTTGCGATCGCGCGACCGCATCCCGCATGCGCCGCGCTACCGCGAGCGCGGCGGCACCGTCTCGGGCGACAGCAGGCGCTTGTAGTACGACCCGGAGGCGTACAGCGCCGCGGCGGGGTTGTGCGCCAGCACGCGGTCTTTGACGATCAGGCACGTCACCGGCGCCTCCGAATGCTTGATGAACAGCGTGTCGTGCCCGACGCACAGCCCCACGATCACGTTGAGGTCGGTCCCCTCCCGGTTGAGGATGCGCGCCTGCACGATGGGGTTGCACATCGATTCGTGCTGGCCGGGACGCACCTTCACGTCGTCGGGGATGCCCGCCTGCTCCTTGTCGATACCGCCCACCTTGCACGCGACAGCGCACACGTCCTCAAGCCCCTTCGCCCTCAGCACCTTCGCGAACGTCTGCGACTCGCGGATAAGGCCCACGCACGTGGCGATGCCCACCTTTCGCGCGCCGATCTTCTGCGCGAACAGCACCACCTCCTCCACCCGCGTCAGACGGCCGTAGTACAGACCCTCTATCTCGGCCGCGGCCCTGAACATCCTCGACGCCTCGGGATCGTCGCGGTACTGGCCGAGCGCGTAGTCGAAATCCTCCTGCGGCGTGCGCGTCGTCATGCAGAACGAGGGCCACGCGCTGTCCAAGTGCCTGCAATGAAGCACGCCGCACTGCGCGCAGCTCCTCTTGTCGTCGTCCATCGCCCTTCCCTTCCGTCTCATCGCCTTCCCGCGCCTCGCTTCCGATCGCCCCTAGCCGCCCCGCGGTTCCACGGCTGCACCCTGAGGGGATGCGATCCGGCGCTTTTCGCCTGCGACCAGCATACGCCGTTTTCGATGCGCGGGGAATAGGGAGAGACCGGAAGCGCGCGGAGCGGGAAAGGGTCGACAGATGCGACGGGGCGGGAAAGGGCCGCCCTTTCGCCCGAAGGACGGCGCGCGGGAAACGAGGCGGCGCTGCAGCGGGGCAGGACGCTGTGATAGGATGCGGCTGCGCAGGAGGTTTGGGCAGGGGCGCCCTTGCCGGGAGAGGAAAGGGAAAGGTGGAGAAACGCTCATGGGCGAGTTCTCGGAGAAGGTGTTCGCGGCGGTGCGGCACGTGCCGCGGGGAAAAGTGGCCACCTACGGGCAGATCGCGCGGATGATCGGCGCGCCGCGGTCGGCCCGCTACGTGGGATACGCGCTGCGCGGCAACCCGGAGCCGAGCGCAGGGAGCGCGGCAGATACCGGGATGGCAGGCGCAGCAACGCCAACGACAACGAAAGCGACAGGGGGCGCGGAAAGCAACGGCGTCCCCTGCCATCGCGTCGTCTTCAAGGACGGCAGCCTGTGCGACAACTACGCGTTCGGCGGCATGGGCGTGCAGCGCGCCCTGCTGGAAGCCGAGGGCGTCGCGTTCGCGGACGACGCGCATGTGGACATGGACGCGTGCCTCTGGGACGGTCGCGCGGAGGAAGCCGGCTGCACGGGAGGGCGCGGTGCGCGCGCCGACGAGCCCACCGCGCCGCCGCCCGGATTCGACTGGAAGCGAGAGCTGGGCGAGGTCGACTAGCCCCGCCCGCCGGTGCGTCCGCCATAGCCGCGCGCCACCGCCTCGGCCACTCGCAGCCCGTCCACCGCTGCGCTCATGATGCCGCCGGCATATCCCGCCCCCTCGCCGCAGGGATACAGCCCGCTCCCCGAGGACTTCGCGCGCGCCCTTTCGGAAGCATCCGTCGCATCGAAAGCGCCCACCGCGCCCTCTTCGCCCCCCTCCTCTTGCGGGCGCTGGGGGCTGACGGGCGCGAAAGACGCGTCGCCCGCAATGAGAGAGCTGACGGACGCGGCATCCCCTTTCCCTGGCACGAGGGCTTGGAAGCCCTCGTCGCGCAGGATGCGGACGGGACTTGAGCTGCGGGTCTCCACGCCGGTCATCACCGCTTGCGCATCGGCGAAGCCGCGCAGCTTGCGGTCGAGCAAAGGCAGCGCCTCGGCCAGCGCGTCCGCGATGAACGGCGGCAGGCACGCCCGCAGATCGCACCAGGCCACGCCGCGCGGGTACGACGGCCTCACCGTCCGGCTGGCCTCGCCGGCGCGCCCTGACAGAAAGCCGCCCACCGTCTGAGCGGGCGCGGCGTACGGCGCGCCGCCCGCCGCGCGGGCCGCCTCGTAGGCCGCGCGCTCCATGTGCCGCTGGAACGCCACGCCGGCCAGCACGTCGTCTCCCGGCAGATCGTCGGGCCGCACCTCCACCAGAAGGGCGCTGTTCGCGTTCTCGCCGTCGCGCGCGAAGCGGCTCATGCCGTTCACCACCACGCCGCCCTCCTCGCTGGCCGCGGCCACCACCTGCCCGCCGGGGCACATGCAGAACGTGTACACGCCGCGCCCGTCGGGCAGATGCGCCGCCAGCTTGTAGTCGGCCGCCCCGAGCGCGGGATGGCTCGCCGCATGCCCGTACTGCGCCCGATCGATGGCGGGCTGCGGATGCTCGATGCGCACGCCCGCCGAGAACGGCTTGCGCTCCATCGCCGCGCCCGCCGCGCGCACGGCCTCGAACGTGTCGCGCGCCGAATGTCCGCACGCCAGCACAACGCGGCGGGCGGGGATGCGCCTGACGGCGGATGCGGGCGGCTTTCCGTCGGGCGCATCCCCGGCGGGCGCGGGAGGCTCCCTATCGGGCACGTCCCCGGCAGACGCGGGAAGCTCCCCAGCGGGCGCATCCCCGGCGCTTCGGGCGCCGAGCGTGCGCGGGACGTGCGCCGCGCCGCTTTCCCGCACGTCAACCGCCGCAAGCACGCCGTCCTCGAAATGCAGCCCGACGAGCTGCGCATGGAAGCGCACCTCGCCACCCGCCGCCACGATGCGCCGCCGCAGAGCGCGCACCACCTCCACCAGCTTGTCCGTGCCGATGTGCGGCTTCGCTTGCCAAAGGATCTCCCGCGGCGCGCCCGCGTCCGCAAACGCCTCCAGCACGTGGCGAATGTGGGGGCTCTTCGTGCCGGTGGTGAGCTTGCCGTCCGAGAACGTGCCCGCGCCGCCTTCGCCGAACTGGATGTTCGTGCGCGCATCGAGCGGCCCGCCCGCGTCGAACGCCGCCACGGCGGCCAAGCGCTCGTCCACGTCGCCCCCGTGCTCCAGCACGAGAGGGCGCAACCCCGCCTCGGCCAGGTAGAGGGCCGCGAACAAGCCGGCGGGGCCCGCGCCCACGACGACGGGCCGCGGCTCGCCGGACGCCGCGAACGCGCGGCCGAGGTCGGGCGCGCGCAGGGACGCGCACGCCTCGTGCGCCTTCACGCGCGTTCCCGCGACGGCCCCGGCCCCTCCGCGCGCCGCCGCGGCCTCAAACGCGCGCCGTTCGACGTCGCCGGGCAGCTCCACGGCGACGGTCGCCACGAAGCGGACGTCGCGCCTCTTGCGCGCGTCCACGCTGCGCTTGAGCAGCCGCACGCCGCGCACAGCCTCCTCTGCCACGCCGAGCGCGTCGGCGACCGCCGCGCGCACGAGCGCCTCGGCGCCCTGCCCGGGCAACCCCGCGTCGAGCGGAAGCCTCACGTTCGCCACCTCAAGCACGGGAGTCCTCCCTTCCCGCGCGCTTCGCGAGCGCGCTCGCTGCGGCGCGACCGGCCGCGATGCCGCTCGCCCATGCCCAATGCAGGTTGTAGCCGCCGCAGGGGGCGTCCACGTCGAGCGCCTCCCCGACCGCGAACAAACCCGGCAGCCTCCGCGCCTCCATCGTGCGCGCGTCGAACGCCGCGACGTCGAGCCCGCCGCGCGTCGCCTGGCACTGCCGCGCGTCGCCGACGCCGCGCACCGCAAGCGCAAGCCCCTTGAGCGCGCCTGCGAGCGCGGGGGCGTCGCCGTCCGCGAAAGGCGCTTCGGGCCGCAGGCCCGCTTGTCCGAACACCGCGCGCGCCACCTGGGGCAGCAGCATGCCCGCAAGCAGCTCCTCCCCCACAGGCGCGCCAAGGCGGGCGCGGCGGGCGCGCAGCTCGCGCTCGCATGCGCGCCTATCGAGCTGCGGCACGAGGTCGAGCAAAAGCACGTCGCCCGGTCGAGCAAGGCGCGACAGGTTGAACGCCGCGATGCCCGACACGCCGTAGTCGCGAAACAGGATCTCCCCCGCCTCGGCCGCGCGGGGCGCGCCGTCCGGCACCGCAAGCGTCGCCACGCAGCGCACCCGGATGTTGTTGAGCGGTTTGACCAGGGCCGTATCGGTGCGCAGCGGCCCGAGCACCGGGCGCTGCGGCAGAAACGGCAGCGCGTCGGGGACGAGCCCGCGCGGCGTGCGCCCGCCCGTCGCCACGATCACGGCGCGCGCGTGCGCGACGGAGCCGCCCTCGAAGCGCACGTGATAGCGCCCGCCAGGACGCTCGGGCGCGTCGATGCGCGTTGCCCGACGCCCGCACTCCACGCGCACGCCCTCGCGCGCGAGCGCGCCGCGCAGCACGTCGAGCACGCTCGACGCCTTGTTCGCAAGCGGATAGAGCCGGCCCTCGCCCTCCTCGCGCCACATAAGCCCGAGGTCGGCGAAGAAAGCATGCACGGGATCGGAGGCGCGGGGCGAGCCTGCGGCGGGGTTCGCCGCAGAGCGGGACGCCTCGCCCGCAGTTGAAGCCACCTCGGACGCGACGCTTGCGGCGCGCGAAGCGGACGCGCCGGGATCGGCATGTGCCGCGAGCGCATCGAGCGTCTTGGCCACGAACGGCGCGTTGCGGTACTCGCCCGCATCCACCTGGGCGTTCGAGAAGTTGCACCGCCCGTTGCCCGTCGCCAAGATCGAGCGCCCCACGCGCTCGTCGGATTCGAACACGACGACCTCCGTGTCGGTAGCGCCCCCGAGCGGCGCGACCGCGCGCGCCGCGGCGATGGCGGCCGCGAGCCCCGCCGCGCCGCCCCCTATGATCGCAATCGTTTCCATGCGCGACATTATACGCCATGGGCCGCGCTCTCCCGCCCCGCACCGCGCGGCAAGCCCCGCACGACCGGCGTCCCACATGGCCGTAGCCCCTCGCGCGAAACGGAGCCGAACAAGCGAAAACCGCCGCCGGAAACGCTCCGGGTGCGCGCTAGACCGCAGGGGAGCGCCGAAGCGGAAAGGAATCGCCCGTCGCCGGGATTCCTCCAACAGACCGGTCCGCTTCGACGGCGATGCGGCACGCAAGGGCCTCGCGACGGCGGTTTTCGCGCATCCGCGACCACCGCCGAGCGCGCCCCGCGCCCTTCGCGCGACCGCTTCCGGCGCGGCGCGCGCTACTTGCCCTCGACCACCGGGATGGGCGCTTCGTCGGCCTCGTCAAGGTTCCCCTCCCACACGTAGCGGCGCGTCTCGCGCGCGATCATACCGGACAGCAAGAGCACCACGACGATGTTCGGCACGGCCATGAGGGCGTTCGTGATATCCGAGACGGTCCACACCACATCGCCCACGCCGATGGCCCCGAGGAACGCGACAACCACGTACAGCGCCTGATAGGGACGCACGCCGCGCTTGCCGAACAGGTACGCGGCGCAGCGGTTGCCGTAGTACGACCAACCCAAGATGGTGGAGTACGCGAACAGGATCATACCGATCACGAGGATGGGCGTGCCGATGTAGGGGATGCTCGCGAAGGCGGCGCTCGTGAGGTCGGCCCCTTCGGCGATGGTGCCGCCCTCCATGATGCCGGGGTTCGCGAGCATCGTGGACACGAGAACGATGCCCGTGAGCGCGCAGATGACGACGGTGTCCCAGAACGTGCCGGTCATGGACACGAGCGCTTGGCGCGCCGGATTGCGCGTGGACGCGGCCGAAGCCACGATGGGCGCCGAGCCCAGGCCCGACTCGTTGGAGAACAGGCCGCGCGCGCAGCCGAACTGCAAAGCCATCATGATGCCGCTTCCCACCGCGCCGCCGAACGCCGCCTTCGGAGTGAAGGCGCACTCGAAGATGAGGCAGATAGCCGGCCACACGTGCTCCCAGTTCATGCCGATGATGACGATGCAGCCCCATGCGTAGGCGATGGCCATGAACGGCACAAGCTTCTCGCACACCTTGGAGATGACCTTCACGCCGCCGAAGATGACCGCCGACACCATGATGGCGATGGCCAGGCCGATGCCCCACGCCGGGATGCCCGGAGCGTTCGAGAGGATGATGCCCGTCATAGCGCTCGACTGCACGGCCGAACCGATGCCGAACGACGCGATACCCGCGAACAGCGCGAACGCCCCGGCGCCGAGGGCGGCCCACCACGGCACGCGCCCGTCCTTCTCGAAGCCGCGGCGCCAGGCGTACATGGCGCCGCCGAGCATGTCGCCCTTGTGGTCGCGCACGCGGTACTTCACGGCGGCGAACGTCTCGGAGTACTTCGTCGCCATGCCGAACACGCCGGTGAGCCACATCCACAAGACGGCGCCCGGGCCGCCCGCCAGGATGGCGGTCGCCACGCCCACGATGTTGCCCGTGCCGATGGTGGCCGACAGCGCCGTGGTGAGCGCGCCGAACTGGCTGATGTCGCCCGGCGCGTCGGGATCCTTCGTCACCGACAGCTTGATGGCCGTCGGCAGCTTGCGCTGGACGAACCTCGTACGGAAGGTCAGGTACACGTGCGAGCCCAGCAAAAGGACGATCATCGGAGGCCCCCATACGAAGGCGTCGATGTCGTTGATGATTTGGACAATATCCATGCCGGCTCCTCTCCTCGGCGGGGCGGGCGCGGGCAAAGGGCCTACGCCGAAGCGGGTTTCGAGAAGGACGCAAAGCCGTTTCGGCGCGGGCGCTCTCGCGCGCTAAAGTAGGAGGATTATAGCGGCCCGGGAGGCCTCCCGTTGCCGGCGCCCCGCCCATTCCCCGCGAACGGTGATGCCACGCCCCGCGAGCAGCATGTCGCGATCGATCGAAAGCCCGTCTGCACCTCGAGCGGCGCAAAAGCGCGAAAGCCCACGGACAGCGCCGCAGGAAAGGCGCACTCGCAGAGCGCGGTCGCCGCTTGGGATCGAAAACGCGCCGGATACTCTGGCCCAGACGCCCAGGGCGCCGATTCGCCAACCTATCCCTGGGAGTCGCATCCCAGTTGGCGAAACAGCCCGTCGCCGCGCCCTCTCCCGCCTGCGCGGATGCGGCGGCGCTACTTGCCGTCGAGCTGGGGAATAGGCGTCTTGTCGGCCTCGTCGAGGTTGCCGTCCCACACGTAATGGCGCGTCTCGCGCGCCACCATGCCCGAAAGGGCGAGCACCACGACGATGTTGGGCACGGCCATGAGGGCGTTGCCGATGTCGGAGACGGTCCACACCACATCGCCCACGCCGATGGCCCCGAAAAACGCCACGACCACGTACACCGCTTGATAGGGACGGATGGCGTAACGGCCGAACAGGTAGGTGACGCAGCGGTTGCCGTAATAGGACCACCCGAGGATGGTCGTGTAGCTGAACGCCACCATGCCGAACACGAGGATGGGCGTGCCGAGGTAGGGGATCTTCGCGAACGCCTCGCTGGCCAGCTGCGCGCCGGTGTAGACGGTGGGGTTCGCAAGGATGTCGGCGGCGATGCCGGGGTTCGCGAGCATGGTGGACACGAGCACAACGCCCGTGAGCGCGCAGATGACCACCGTCGACCAGAACGTGCCGGTCATGGCCACGAGCGCCTGCTGCGCCGGGTTGCGCGTGGAGGCCGCCGAGGCCACGATGGGCGCGGATCCCAAACCCGACTCGTTGGAGAACAAACCGCGCGCGCAGCCGAACTGCAGGGCCATCATGAGCCCCGAGCCCACCGCGCCGCCGAACGCCGCCTTCGGAGTGAAGGCGCACTCGAAGATGAGGCCGACGGCCTCGCCGAGCAGCGGCCCGTTCAGCACGAGGATGACGACGCATCCGCCCGCATAGGCCACGGCCATGAACGGCACGAGCTTCTCGCACACCTTGGAGATGGCCCCCACCCCGCCGAAGATGACCGCTGACACGAGCACCACGATGGCGATTCCGACGGCCCATGCGGGAACTCCAGGGGCGTTCGCCGTGATGATGCCCGTCATAGCCGACGCCTGCACAGCCGAGCCGGTGCCGATGGCCGCGACGGCGGCGAACGTCGCGAACGCCACGGCGCCGAGCTTCGCCCACCACGGCGTGCGGCCCCCGGGGCTCGGATCGAGCTCGCCTGCGCCGTTGAGACGAAACGCGCGCTCCCAGATGTACATGGCGCCGCCGAGCATGAAGCCGTTGTGGTCGCGCACGCGGTACTTCACAGCCGCGTACGTCTCGGCGTATTTCGTGGCGATGCCGAACAGGCCGGTGACCCACATCCACAAGACGGCCCCCGGCCCTCCCGCGAGGATGGCCGTGGCCACGCCCACGATGGAGCCGGTGCCGATGGTGGCCGCAAGCGCCGTTGCAAGCGCGCCGAAGTGGCTGATGTCGCCCTTGCCCTCCGGGTCGCTCGAAAGCGACAGCTTGATGGCCTTCGGCAGCTTGCGCTGGATGAAGCCCGTTTTGAAGGTGAAGAACAGATGCGATCCCAGAAGGAGCGCGATCATCGCGGGACCCCAGACGAGGGAGTCGATGGTGTCGAGAAGTTCAAGCATAGCGGTAGGACATTGTAGCGCACGAAAGCGACGCGCTGCGAAAGCGCGCCCAGATTGCGGTGCGGCTCCACAACCCGAGCGCCCGGACACCCCGGCGTCCAAAGCGTCGGATCGCCCGGAAGAAGCTCGCAGCCTGCGCCCTCCGCGCGAGGATCGCCGACGGCCTTACGAGCCGGGACGTATCCGGCCCCACGTCTGCCTAGCCGATTCGACCGCTCCGTCCTTGATCGCAGTCGCCTTGCGGGCGATGGCCGAGCGGATGTCTTCCAACACTCCGTTGCGCTTGAGCAGGGAAAGCGCCTCGCCGTAGGACTCGCGCCGCAGCCGCCGCATGTCGATGGGCTCCTCTTCGGCGAACAGCACGCTTTTCGTGACCACTCCCACGCGCGCCGTGGCGAACGCGTTCACCGCGCCTTGCGCCGCCGAGGCGATCACCACGCCCGGCATCCGCGCCACGGCGTTGCCCCCGGCAAGCGACAAGATCTCCTCCAGATCCATCTCCTCGAGGCCGCCGGCCAGAAACGTCGCCTTGAGCACGCGCGCGTACAGGCCCGCGAGAGCGAGCGCCGACGGCCGGAAGCCGCAATGCTCCACGATGGCGCGAACGAGGTCGAAGTTGACGGAGAGCATGGACAGCATGTCCAGCGCCGCGGTTTGCGAGACGGCCGTCGTGGCGAACGCCGACTTCGCGGCGGCCCTGATGTCGCGATCGATCACCGGGGACAGGCGCTGTTTGAAGAAGGCGGCCAAATCCTCGGGCGCAGGGTCGCCGCCGCCGCACAGGGCAGCCAGCGCCTCGCGGTCGCCAGGCGTCAGGTCGGCCCGCAGCCGCAGATTGCGCTCGAGCTCGCGGCGGGCGTGCCGCGCGCGCGGGCCGCCGCCGAAAAGCCGCGCCAGTGAGAACAGCGGGCGGCTCAGCACGCGAGCGATCGGCCACGCCGCGCCGACGGCGAGGCACGCGACGACGAGGGCGAAAAACGCCCAGCCCAAAGCGGGATGGATGTCGGCCAGCTGCCGTCCAAGCGAGGCCACGCTGCCCAAGACCGCGAGCGCGAGCAAAACCGCGAGGGCCGCCGCGGGCAGCGCGAACCGGGCCAAGGGCCCGCGCCCGTCCGAACGCTCACCTTCATGGCGGCGATCGCGCTCGGACCCGTCAGCGTCATGGCATGCGGACGCGCGCCCGTCGCCGTCGCAGCGCTGCGCGATGGCGTCCTCGCTCTCCGGAAGAGAGCGCTCGACCGACAACCGCTCTTCCCGCGCCCCGGAAAACTCCCTCTCCCCCTCGCTTGCGCCTCGCCGCGAGCGACGGCGACGCACGAACGCACCGAGCCCGCTCATGCCCCACCGCGCGAATCGAGCCGACGATACACCAGATGGCAGACGTCATCGCCTTTCGCGATGGCCTTGGGAAGGTCGAGCGCGCATCCATAGGCTTCCCCGATGCCGCGGTCGCCGCACATGGCCCAGTCGCACAAAGCGGCGATCTCCTCGTCCGAGCAGCCCTGCTTCTGCCACGCCTTCACCAGCGGGCAGTAGTGGAACTCCAGCTCGAAGCGGTCGTCCCGCACTTCTTTCACGTCCATCTCGAACACGAGCTGCGCGGGCTTTCCGAACAGGCCCTTCTTGAGGCTCTTGAGGCTCTTCGTGCCGCCCCCCTTCACCACGAGGCCCGCGCCCTGGAACAAGCCGCAGCGCTTGACGGCCGCCGGAGCGAACGTCGCGGGATCGGCCCCGGCCTTCGCCGCCTCGTCGGTGAGCAGATAAAGCCACAGCGCACGGTGCTCAAGCAGCTCGCGCACCGCTTTCACAAGCGGGTTCTTGATGCGCGCCTCGTTGACGATCCTGCTTTCGGCCATAAGGCCCCCTTTCCGTCGGAGCCGAAGCGGCTGGCCGCCGCCCGACCCGTCCCCTGCGATTATACGACAGACCTCGCACTGCGGGAACCGAGCGAGGCACCGAGCAAGCCCGAGCGAGGACGAGGGACGAGGGACGAGGGCCATGCATCGCGCGCCGCGAATGCAGCCCCGCCCTTGCGCCGTTCGGCGGGAACGGATACAATGCGCGCCATGGATTCTGTTTCAGGGCGAGGTGCGATTCCTCACTGGCGGTGATCCGGCTCGGCTCCGCGCCGATGCCGCAAGTCCGCGACCCCGAAACGGCGCATCCGGGCACCGCGCCCGACCGCGCTGCTTCGGGCTGATTCCGGTGGGATCCCGGAACCAACGGTATAGTCCGGATGGAAGAGGCAGACGTCCACCCAGCGCCCAACGCTTGGTGGATTCCGTGTAAGCCTGTATGGATGGAATTCATACGGGCTCGTTTTCTCTCAAGGCCGGAAGACCTGACCCGATCTGAAGCGGCCTTGCGAGAAAGGAGCCACCATGCAGGACAACACCGCACCACGCGCAAGAGACGAAGCCGCAGCGCCGAACGACGCCGCGACCCCCGCCCGCCCCTCCCCCTCCTACGAGTTCGCCAACACCAACGTCTGGGACACCCGCCAGCTCGTCACGATGGCCCTCATGTGCGCCATCGGGGTGCTGCTGTCGTTCATCGAGTTCCCGCTTCTGCCCGGCGTCACCTGGCTCAAGTACGACGCCTCGGCCATGCCCGCCATGGTGTGCGGCTTCGCGTTCGGTCCGGCGGCGGGCCTTTCGGTGGGCGTCGTCGGAGCCGTCATCCACGGCATCCTCATGGCCGACTTCACCGGCGCGCTCATGAACATCCTCGTAGTGGCGGGCTTCGTCCTGCCGGCCGCGCTCGTGTACCGCCGCTCCCGCACGTTCAGAAGCGGCGTCGTCGGCCTCGTGCTGAGCGTCATCGCCGCCACGCTCATGGCCATCCTGGGCAACCTGCTGGTCACGCCGGCATGGCTCGGCGTGCCCCTCGACGCCGTCGTCGCCATGATCCTGCCCATCCTGACGCCGTTCAACCTAGCGAAGGGAGCGCTCAACGCCGTGCTCACCCTCGTCGTGTACAAGAGCGTGTCGAACCTCGTCACGCCGAAGAAAAAGCAGGTCAAGGGCCGGTAAGCCCCTGTATCGCCTCCTCGCGCCGCAGGGCGCGGGAAGGAGGGAGAAGGACGCGACATGATCGAGTTCGACAACGTGGGCTTCACCTACGACGGCGAGACGTTCGTGCTCGACGGCGTGGGCGCGAGCATCTCGCAGGGCGAGTTCGTCTGCATACTCGGCGGCAACGGCTCGGGGAAGTCCACCCTCGCAAAGCACGTCAACGCCCTGCTCGCACCCGACGAGGGCCGTGTGAGCGTGCTCGGCCGCGACACGCGCGACAAAGACAGCGTGTACTTCATCCGCAGCCACGCCGGCATGGTCTTCCAGAACCCCGACGACCAGCTTGTGGCCAGCCTCATCGAGAACGACGTGGCGTTCGGCCCGGAGAACTTGGGCGTGCCGACGGACGAGCTGCGCGAGCGCGTGTCGGCGGCGCTGGCCGACGTGGGCCTGCAGGGGTTCGAGAAGCGCGAGACGGCGGCGCTCTCCGGCGGACAGAAGCAGCGCGTGGCCATCGCCGGGGTGCTGGCCATGGAGCCGGCCATCCTCGTTTTGGACGAGGCCACGGCCATGCTCGACCCGCGCGGGCGCAAGGGCCTCATGCGCGTGTGCCGCACGCTGCACGAGCGCGGCATGACCATCGTCATGATCACGCACTTCATGGAGGAGGCCGCCCAAGCCGACCGCGTCATCGTGCTCGAGGGCGGGCGCGTGGCCGCCGACGGAGCCCCCGCCGACGTGCTCGTGCAGGCCGACCTGCTCAAGCGGCTGCATCTCGACGTGCCCTTCGCGTGCGCGCTGTCGCTTGCGCTCAAGCGCCGCGGGGTGGACGCGGGCGTGCACATCGAAACGACGAGCCTGAAGGAGGAGCTGTGCCGATTGCTTTCGAAGGCGTGAGCTACGCCTACGCCGATCCCGAGCGCCAGAAGAAGCGCGCGCGCCGCCAGAAGCGCCGGCGCGAGGCCGGCGTCATCGAAGAGCCCCCCTCCCTCGAGAAGGGAGCGCCGACCTGGGGCGGGACGGCCGATGCCGTGTGGGCGCTCGCCGACATCGACTTCACGCTGGCCGACGGCGAGTTCCTTGGCGTGGCCGGGCACACCGGCAGCGGGAAGAGCACGCTCGTCCAGCACATGAACGGCCTTGTCCGTCCCGCGCGGGGGCGCGTGCTCTTCGACGGGCAGGACCTGGCCGACAAGCGCGTCGCCCAGAAATGCCGCGGAAAGGTGGGGCTGGTGTTCCAGTACCCCGAGCATCAGCTGTTCGCGGCCACCGTGCGCGAGGACGTGGCGTTCGGCCCCCGCAACCTGGGACTTTCCACCGAAGAGGTCGAGCGGCGCGTGCGCGCGGCCCTCGAAGACGTGCACCTCGACCCTGAGGAGGTGGGCGGCAAGAGCCCCTTCGAGCTTTCCGGCGGCCAGCAGCGGCGCGTCGCGTTCGCGGGCGTGCTTGCCATGGAGCCGCGCGTGCTCGTGCTCGACGAGCCGGTGGCCGGACTCGACCCGGTGGCGCGCGAGGAGTTCCTCTCGCTCATCGCCGAGCTGCACGGCGCGGGGCGCGCCGTGGTCATGGTGTCGCACAGCATGGACGACCTCGCGCGCCTCGCCGACCGCGTGCTCGTGCTGAACGAGGGGCGGCTGTTCTTTCTTGGAACGCCCGCCGAGGTGTTCGCCCGCGGAGAGGAGCTGCGGGCCATCGGCCTGGACGTGCCCGCCGCCCAGAAGCTGGCCGCCGAGCTGCGCGAGGAGGGGTTCGACCTGCCGCGCGACCTGTACGGCCTGGAATCGCTCGCCGACGACCTGGCGAGGGCGCTGACCGGCGGCGAGCCCTCCCGCGAGCCGAAGGCCGACGCCGCGCCGGGGCGAGACGCGCGCGAGACGCCTCGGCCTTCCGGGGAGGCCCCCCATGCCTGACGTCGCCCTCTTCGGCCGCTACTGGCCCGGCACGAGCCCCGTCCACCGCATGGACGCGCGGGTGAAGCTCGTGCTGTCGTTTGTCGTGATGGCCTCGGCGTTCGCGGCGCAGTCGTTTCCAGGGCTTTTGGTGTGCGCCGCATTCGTGTTCGCGTTCTTCGCGCTGGCAGGCATCCCCGCGGCCTCGGCGTTCAGATCCGTCGCGCCGCTCGCGCTCATCGTGGTGGCGACCGCCCTGCTCAACGTGTTGTTCGTGCAAGGCGGGGACGTGCTGTTCGAGTGGTGGATCATCCGCGTGAGCGAGGCGGGGCTTTGGCAGGCGGCCTTCGTCGCGTGCCGTCTGCTCGTGCTGCTTCTGGGCATGAGCCTGCTCACGCTGACCACGCCCACCCTCGACATCACCGAGGCGTTCGAATGGCTGCTGGGGTTCTTGCGCCCCCTCGGCGTCCCGGCGCACGAGCTGGGCATGATGATGGGCATCGCGCTGCGCTTCCTGCCCCAGTTCGCCTTCGAGCTGCGCACGATCCACCGCGCGCAGGCAAGCCGCGGGGCGACGTTGTCGAAGGGAAGGCTGCGCATGCTCTCGGCCCTCGTCGTGCCGCTGTTCACGAGCGCGTTTCGCCATGCCGACACGCTGTCGGCCGCCATGGACGCCCGGTGCTACCACGGCGGCGTCGGGCGCACGCGCCTTGTCCCCCTCGCCTGCACCGCCCTCGACGTGCGGGGCGTGGGCGCGGTCGCGCTCATGCTCGTCTGCGTCGTGGCCTCGAACCTCGCCTTCGCGTGACGTCCGTCGCGCGAAGGCCCGCCACACACCCCATGCGAAAGGAGATCTTATGAGCTACGCAGAGAAGATCGACGGGATCGACGCTGTCGCGCACTACCTCGCAAGCGTGCCCGCCTGGTACCTGGCCACCTGCGAGGGCGATCAGCCCCACGTGCGCCCCTTCAGCTTCGCCGCCGTCAAGGACGGCCGCATCTGGTTCTGCACCGCCACCACGAAAGACGTCTACCGCGAGCTTGCGGCCAACCCCAAGTTCGAGCTGACGGCGTGGAGGCCGGGAAGCGGATGGGTCATCATGCGCGGCCGCGCCGACCTGGACGACCGGGCGAGCGACGAGGTGCGCCGCGCCGGGTTCGAGCACATGACGGGCCTCGGAGAGAGCTACGACGGGCCGGACGACGACACGCTCACGTTCTTCACCGTGAAGGACGCCGAGGCGTGGATGTGCGACATCGACGGGAGCTGGACGCCCGTTAAGCTGTGAGCGCGCATCCCGCTTTGGCGCAGCAAGCGCCTCTCTGCCCCGGCGCGAGCCGAAGCCCTCGCAAGCCGGCGCCTTCGCGAGGGCTTCGGCTCACAGATCGTAGAACAAATCCTCGACCGACATGCCGAGCCCTCCCGCGATGCGCTCGAGCATGACAACCGTCGCGTTGGCCTCCCCCTTCTCGATGTCGGCAAGGTATTGGCGACTTACTCCGATCATCAGCGCAAACGTCGTTCGAGAAAGCCCGGTCAACGTCCTGAGCCTCGCGATCCTCGCACCAAGCTGGGTTTTTAGTGAAGTGTTCTCCATGCCCAATAAAGGCTAGTGCCCGTCGGAGGAAAAGTCGTAAACTATAGTTTACGTTTCGCCAAGAAAACAAGGGGTTTCGCGCTCAGGGAAAAGCGTATGGGTCATGGTAGCGTGGCGAAGAGAGCAGCGGAGGTCTCAGATGGAAGGAACCGAATACGAGAAGCTGATGGACTCGATCAGGCGCGCCGCCGCGCGCATCTTCGAGTTCGCCGAGACGGAGGAGGAGGTGTGCCGCCTCGAGAAGGCGATCAACCACGAGGTGATGTACCTTGCCGCCATCGCGCAGTCCGAGCGGGTCAAGCCCCCGGCAGGCTGGGATCCGCTCGGCCGCTAGGCGGGACGGCCTCGCGCGGCGCGCTTTCGCCCCGAACCCGCGCTTCGCCGAAGGCCCGCCCCGCGCCCGGCGCGCCCATCGAACCCGAACGGCACAAAAACCCTGGATGAGCTTCGGCGCCGCAGTCTGCGAGGGCTGCGGCGCCGAAGCTCATCCAGGGCGTGACAGGGGGGGCGTGACAGGACCGTGACAGGGGGGCGGGGATAATGTCACGCTCCGCAATGCATTCGGACTTCGCAAAACATTCGTGAGCGTGACATTATCCCCGCCCCCCTGTCACGGTCCCCCGTGCGCGCTTGCGCGACCTGCGCGCCCTGATCGAAACGCGACGTCAGTCGGCGAAGTCGTAGAGATCCTTCGTCGCGATCCGGAAATCGTCGTACACCTCGGCTGCGATCCCCTCGTCTTCGACCAGCTCGAACGCGGCAGGCTGCCCCTCCTCGTCAAGTTCGGTGACCTCGAGCAGCACGACCTCCCCCGACGAGCCCGCAGGCGCCTCGTCGGTCACCGGGAAGAAGAACCCGTAGCGGCGGTCGTTGTGAAGGACGAGGCCGAGGAACTCGAGCTCCGTCTGCTCGCCCGCCTCGTCTTCAAGCACGAGGGTGATGCCCTCCTCGACCGGCGGGCAGAAATTGGGGGCGCTTCCTTCGCGCATGGCTCGGCTCCTTACCTTCGGCGTGTCATCGACGTCCCACAGCGTACCACACCCGCTCGCCGCCGCGCGCGGGCACCCGCCCTTCGGCACGAACCGCCCATTTCCAGCCCATCTTCGACAACGGCGCGAAACGCAGCCGCAACGGCAAAAGCGTTAACCGGCGGAGCGGTCGGCCTCCACCAGGTCGATGAGCTCCTGCTGCGTGTGCACGTTCAGCTTCTGGTAGATATGGCGTATGTGCGTCTTGGCGGTGTTGCGCGTCACGCGGCACTCCTCCTGGATGAACGCGCCGTTGCGCCCGCGCGCCAGCAGCGCGAACACCTCGCCTTCGCGCTCGGTGAGGCCGTGGGCGGCCGCCAGGTGCGCGCAGCGGGCTTCGATGGCGGCCTCGGGGGCGGGGGCGGCCACGACCTCGACGGGAAGGACGCCCTGTATGGCGTCGGAAAAGCTGAACCCCCGAAGACCGATCCACACGTAGGCCACAAGCGCCACGGCCACGAGCGCGAGCGCGAGCAGCCGCGCGTCGGCGAGCGCGGCGTCCTGCGCGCCGACGGGAAACCCTCCGAGCGCTACGCCCGCGGTGGCACCGACGTTCGAAGCGCAGAACCCCGTCGCGAGCGCCGTGATGCCGCCCGCGGGGTTGCGCGCGGCGATGATGGCAAGCGTCGCCCAGGTGAGCACGCTGAACGTCTGGGCGCCCACCGAAAGCGCCCCCTGGGAGACGCCCGAGACGAACGCGGTGGACGCCGAGGAGGCGAAGAACCCGAACACCACGAGCAGACCGGACAGATAGAACAGCGCGTCCTCGCGCGAGTGGAGGCGCGTGCGCGCGCACCATGCCGCCACGAGCGCGAGCGCGACCAGCGCCGCGACGTCCTGCTGCCACGCCGCGGCGTCCGCGCCGAACTGGATGGAGAAGCCGAAGGCCACCTCGAACAGCGCGATGCAGGCGAACAGCCGGTTGCCGGGACTGGGAAACGACGAGGGGTTGGTGAGCGCGAGCTCGCTCGGAGAGGTCGACCACAAGGAGGAGAGTTCGCGGCGCGCAGCGTCCACCGGGCGCGCGACGAGCGCGAGCGCGAGCATCGGCAGCAGCGCGTACACGATGACGGGGGCGGCAGCGATCAGCGGCTTGAGCGCGAGCAGCGCCGCGTAGGACGCCCCCACGCCGGCCGCAACGGTGACGGGAACGCCGCGCGGTGCGATGGAGGACAGCGCGAGCCCGGCGACGACGACGGCCCACGAGCGGCCGAGGGCGAGCGGCGCGAACGCCGCCAGCAGGTCGGCCGATGGCAGCCCGACGGCATGCGCGGCGATCTGCGCGATCGCGCCGAGCGCGAGCAACGCCGCGGCGAGGACGGACAAGCGCGCGACCGGCAGCCAGCGCGTGCGCCTGTGGGCGAGCGCCGCCCAGAAGGCGAACGCCAGCGTGTACAGCGCCCCGTACGCCACCAGCGACCACGACTCGCCCGAAGACGACGCGGGGTACACGTAACCGTTCTGCACGAAGGTCGACAACGACAGCGCGCACACTGCTGTCAGGCAGCGCGCGTCGACGAGCCGGCCGCCGCCGTCGGCATCGCCGCGTTCCCGCATCCCCGCGTCCCCTTCCGTTTTTCGCGCTCGATCCATGCACGCTCCTTCTCAATACCGTTCGCCGCCGAAAACCAACCGTTCGCACCCGCGTAACGCCGCCGGGGTGACGCTCGAATCGGCCGCATCCCCGTATTGTACCGCTCCGAAGGCGCCGATATGCGGGCGCGACCGAAGACGGCGGGGCCTTGATGCAGCCGCCGAATCGAAGAAGGAGGCATACCCATGACCATCCTGGAAGAGGCCGAGGCGTTGGCAGACGACATCGTCGCCGACCGCCGCTGGCTGCACGAGCACCCCGAGATCGGATTCGACCTGCCCCAAACGACCGCCTACGTCGCCGACCGGCTGCGCGAGATCGGCCTCGAGCCGAAGGAGATCGTGCCGGGCGGCCTCGTGGCCACCATCGGCGACCCGTCGCAAGGTCGCTGCTTCATGCTGCGCGCCGACATGGACGCGCTGCCCCTGCGCGAGGAGACGGGACTTCCCTTCGCCTCCCAGAACGGCTTCATGCACGCGTGCGGCCACGATGCGCACACCGCCATGCTGCTGGGCGCGGCCCGCATCCTCAAAGCGCATGAGGCTGAGCTGGACGGCTGCGTGAAGCTCATGTTCCAACCCGACGAGGAGGGTACGGCCCCCGACGAGATCTGCGGCAACGAGGCCATGATCAACGCCGGCGTGCTGGAGGATCCGCACGTCGACGCGGCGGCGGCCATCCACCTCATGCCGTTCGACTTTCACCTGGGCGAAGTCGCCACGCGCCCGGGCACCGGCTTCTCCTCCATCGACGACATCGACATCGTCGTGCACGGCAAGGGCGGCCACGGCTCCCGACCCAACCAGCTGGTCGACCCGTTCAACATCGCATGCCACATCTTCCAGGGCGCGCAGAACCTCATCGCGCGCGAGCTCGATCCGAACGACCAGGCCGTCATCACGTTCGGCGCGATGAACGGCGGCACGGCGGCGAACATCGTGCCCGACGACGTGCGCATGCTCGGCACTCTGCGCACCGTGGACGAGGGCACCCGCGCGCACCTGAAGAAGCGCATGACGGCCATGTGCGAGGGCATCGCCGAGGCCTTCGGCGGCAGCGTCGAGGTGCAATTCCTCCGCGGCGTCCCGAGCGTCCACAACGACCCCGCGCTCACCCGCGAGCTGATCGGCTACATGGAAGAGCTCACCGGACGCCCCGTCACGATCCTCGATAAGCCCATCTCGGGCTCCGACGACATGAGCGTCATCTCCCAGGCCGTGCCCACCGCGTACTTCGTCGTGGGAACCGGCACCGAGGACGAGGGCGTGCGCTACCCCGTGCACAACGCGCGCGTGGTGTTCGACGAGAGCGTGTTCGCCGAAGGAGCGGCGATGACCGCGACGATGGCTCTGCGCTGGCTTGCGGCCCGCGCAGACGGGAAAGGAGAGATCGATGGCTGAGACGACTGCAAGCAAGGCTCCGGAGAAGCGCAAGAAGAAGCGGCGCACGCCCGACTCGTTCATCATCCTCGTGGTCTGCCTCATCGCAGTGGCCGTCGCCACGGTGATCGTGTCCCTGTTCACCAGCAAAGTGACGGGCGCGACGTTCGCCGACGTGGTCACCGCGCCCGTGTTGGGATTCGCCGACGCCATGCAGGTGTGCGTGTTCGTGCTCGTGCTGGGCGGCTTTCTGGCCATGGTCAACAAGACCGGCGCGCTCGACGCCGGCGTGGCCACGCTCGTGCGCTCGCTCAAGGGCCGCGAGCTCGTGCTCATACCCATCCTCATGCTGCTGTTCGGCATCTGCGGCTCCACCTACGGCATGATGGAGGAGACGGTGCCGTTCTACATCCTCTTGGCCGCCACCATGTACGCCGCGGGCTTCGACACGCTCACCGGCGCGCTCGTAGTGCTCTTGGGTGCCGGCGCGGGCTGCATCGGCTCCACGGTGAACCCGTTCTCCGTGGGCGTGGCCACCGCCGCCCTCACCGACCTCGGCATCGCCGTCGACCAGGGCCTCATCATCGGGTTCGGGCTCGTGCTGTTCGTCATCGCCGAAGCCATCTCCATCTTCTTCGTCATGCGCTACGCCAAGAAGGTCATGGCCGACAAGGGCTCCACGTTCATGTCGCTGCAGGAGCAGGAGGAGGCCGAGAAGGAGTACGGCCAGATGGAGGAGGATGCCGAGAATCCGTCCTTCTCGGCCGTGCTGTCGGGCAAGCAGAAGATCGTGCTCGTGCTGTTCGCGCTCACGTTCGTGGTCATGATCGTCGGCTTCGTGCCGTGGCAGAACTTCGGCATCGACCTGTTCATGCTGGGAGGATCGGCGGACGACCCCTCCGGCGCGTGGAGCGCGTTTCTCACCGGCACGCCGTTGGGCTCGTGGTACTTCAATGAGGCCACGGCATGGTTTTTGCTCATGGCCATCGTCATCGGCATCCTCGCGCGCCTGTCGGGCAAGGACATCGTGGGCACGTTCCTCGGCGGCTGCGCCGAGATGGTGAGCGTCGCACTCGTCATCGCGCTCGCCCGCTCGGTGGCCGTCATCATGAGCGAGACGGCGCTTGACACGTTCATCCTCGAAAACGCCGCGAACGCCCTGGCCGGCGTGCCCGC
Organism: Rubneribacter badeniensis; assembly: GCF_002899695.1. Taxonomy (GTDB): domain Bacteria; phylum Actinomycetota; class Coriobacteriia; order Coriobacteriales; family Eggerthellaceae; genus Rubneribacter; species Rubneribacter badeniensis. The sequence goes on along the minus strand of NZ_PPEL01000004.1, from coordinate 59,388 downwards.
CTTCATCTTCGCGCCCGCCACGTTCCTGTTCTACTTCGTGCTGTCCTTCGCCATCCCGTCGAGCTCGGGCATGGCCACGCTCGCGATGCCCATCATGGGGCCGCTCTCCGACGGCCTGGGCTTCTCGCCCGAGGTCATGGTGATGATCTACGTGGCGGCGCACGGCGTGGTGGCCATCATCACGCCCATGAACGGCGCGGTGCTGGCGGGCCTCGCCCTTGCGAAGGTGCAGTACGCCACCATGCTGAAAGCCGTGATGAAGGTGATCGTGGTCACCTCCCTCGCGTGCGTCGTCGTGCTGACCGCCGCGATGCTGCTGATCTAGAGCGGAGCGGCCCCGCCCCGCAAGGAAGCTCGCATCCGGCGGCCCGACCGCCTTCCGCAAGCCCGCCTCGAGCGCGCCGTCCGCGCTCGAGGCGGGCGCTCGGCGTGCGGCTGCGCAGCGAGCGTTCAGGAGGCCCGGAAGAGCACGCGAGGCCCCTCCGGTCGCTGATCTCCCAGCGCGACCTGGAAACCAGCTGGACGAAAACGCGTAGATTCTCTATTTCAAATTGAGAATAATTTTGGGACGCACCATCATGACCAGGCGTTTTCCAAACCATCCCCGAAAAAGCATTGTCGACGACCGCCCAATAGCTTCAAAAACCAGAGAAACCGCGCGTTTTTGTCTATGGCCCTTTCAATCATGTAATCGATCGACGCGAATGTGCGCTTGCCCTGACACCGGCGGGACCTCGGAGAGGGCTTCTTTTCGGAACGTTTCCGATCGCAGCGCCCCTGATCGGGACGCTTCCGACCGCGGCAACGAGCGCGGCCCCCTCTTCCACCCTTCGATCGCAGACGCCCCGCCGCCCACCTGCCGCAAGTCCACCCCATCTTCGGTTCCCTGGAAGATGCGGAACGGAGCTTTGGATTCGGGAGATGTTTTCGCCAAGAAACGGGCAAAGGGACCGGGCGTCCCGCGAGCAAAGACGCGCACGGCACCCGGCGCTCGACCCTTCTTCAAAGCGCATACCGGGTATCCGACGCCTCGCACGCCCGTCTGCGATCCCGTCCCTTTCGCAAAAGAGACGGGCCGAAGCCCGCCCCTTTCGTCACGTCATCGCTTCTTGCGAGAGCGCTTCTTGCCCGCTGACTTCGGCGCTTGCCTCGCGCCGCTCTCAGCGGCTCCTCCCTTGTCAGACGCCCCCTCGGCCCCGCATGTCTCCTCGGAAGCGCCCTCGTTGGCGTAGAACTCCTTGAGGCGCGGATCGCCCGGAAGGTACCCCAGGTAGCAGCGCTGCACCTCCGGCCCGTACTTCTTCACGAGCTTGGCGTATTTCGGCTCGCGCTGCTTCCAAATGGTGTAGAGCGGAATGGCCACCGAGATGGTGGAGTAGGCACCGCACACCAGGCCGATGGCCATGGCGAACGCGAAGTCCTTCAGCGTCTCGCCGCCGAACGTGAGCATGGCCACCACGGGGATGAGCGAGGACAGCGAGGTGTTGAGCGTGCGGATGAACACCTGGTTGACCGAGCGGTTCGCCATCGTCGCGAACGTGCACGAGCCCTCGTCGCCCTTCATGTTCTCGTTGATGCGGTGGAACACGACCACCTTGTCGTAGAGCGAGTAACCCAAGATGGTGAGCAGCGCGGCCACGGCGTTCGGCGTGACCTCGCGCCCGACGAGCGCGTACACGCCCACGACGATGATGATGTCGTGGAGCAAAGCCACGATGGCCACGACGCCCATCTTGTACTCGAAGCGAATGGCGATGTACGCAATGATCAGCGCGAAGGACACCAGAAGCGCGATGAGGGACGACTGGACCACGCTCGCGCCCCAGTCGGGCCCGATGGTGGACACCTCGAACGAGTCGGCAGACCAGCCGAACTGTCCGGCCACCTGGTTGGCCACGTCGGTGGCCGCGTCGGGAGAGGTGTTCGACGTGCGCACGAGGAATCCTTGCTCCCCGTCGCTCACCGCCGTCTGCACCACGGCATCGGGCTCGCCCGCGTCGGAGAACGCGCTGCGCACCTCCTCGATGCCCACGTCGCCGGTGGCGCGGAAGTTGATCGAGGTGCCGCCCTGGAACTCGATGCCGAAGTTCAGCCCGCGCACGCCCACGACGACCGCCACGGCCGCGATCATGACCGCAGCGATGATGAGGAACGTCCGACGATGGCCCACGAAGTTGATGTCGCGCTTGATGAAGCGGCCCTTGACCTTGCGCGGAAGTCGCCCCGCCTGTTCGGCCGCGACGAGGTCCTGGCAGTCCTTGACGTCCCAGAAACCCGGATGCTTCGCGATGGCGCGCGGGGCGAGCAGGCGAATGAGCGGCATCATGAACACGAGCATCGCGACCACGTTGCAGGCGATGCCGAGCGCGAGCGTCAGGCCGAAGCCCTTCACCGAGGCGCTGGCCAGGAAGAACAGGGTGAGCGCCGAGACGAGCGTCACGAGATCGGCGTCGATGGCGGTGCTGATGCCATGGCGCACGCCCGTGATGGAGGCCGCTCGCACGCTTCTGCCCATGCGCACCTCCTCGCGGACGCGCTCGAGCACGAGGATGGACGCGTCGGCCGCCATGCCGATGGTCAGCACGATGCCCGCAATGCCCGCAAGCGACAGGCTGAACAGGCCGAAACGCGACAGCAAGGCGAGCAGGCCCAGGTAGAACACGCCGAACACGGCCATCATGGCCGCGGCGACGAGCCCGAGGCCCCGGTAGAACACGAGGAGGTACAAAAGCACGACCGCAAGCCCGATGGCCGCCACGAGCACGCCGGAGGCGAGGGCGTCTTGGCCGAGCGTGGGGCCGACGGTCTGGCTCTGCGCGTACTCGAAGCTCACGGGAAGCGAGCCGCTCTCGAGCACGGTCTGCAGCGCCTTCGCCCCGTCGAGCGTGTAGCCTCCCGTGATGGACACCTCGCCGTTCGGTATCTCGGACTGCACGGCGGGCGCGGACTGCACCTCGTTGTCCAAGATGATGACGATCTTGCCCTTGCTCGGCGCAAGCTCCTTCGTGGCCTCGGCAAACGCAGACGCCCCTTCGGAGTCGAGCTTCACATTCACCGCATAGTCCGCAGACGTCTCGGACTCCTTGCCGATGCTCACGTTCGTGATGTTCGAGCCGGTGACGAGCGGAGTGTACGTGCCTTCGGCCACTTCAAGATGCTCCTCGGTGCCCGAAGGGAACGAGTTGCCGAACTCGTCGGTAAAGACTCCTTCCCCGCCGTACTGGCCATTCTCGATCTTCGTCTTCACATCCTCGTCGGTGAACGAGTCGAGGCGCGCAAACTCCAGTTTACCGGTCTTGCCAATGGTGTCGAGAGCGTCCTCGGTGTTCGTAAGGCCGGGAAGCTGCACAAGGATCTGGTCGGTACCCTGCACCTGCACGACGGACTCCGAGGCGCCGAGCGCGTTCACGCGGCTCTCGATGATGGCGCGGGACTTCTCCATGTCCTCGTTGGACACGGCCTGCCCGTCCTCTCCCTTCGCCGTGAGCACGACCGACAGGCCGCCTTGGATGTCCAGCCCTTGGTTGATCCGCTCCTGCGGAGGCGTGAACAGAAACACCGACCCGATGATGAGCAGGGTCGTGATGACCAAAAGCCACACGTTGCGCCGGTTGGCGTTGCGAGCGGGCTTCTTCTTCGATTTCTGGGCTGTCGCCATGGAGGTTCTCCCTCGTGTCCTTTTCGCTGTTCGATCCGGCCCTGCGCGCAGGGTGCGCCCGGAGGCCGAACCGCCTTATTATGCCACAAGCGTAAATGGTGTAAAGCGAGAAGCCTCAGTACCCCCCCCCCGCCGCAAACCCATGCAGGCCACGCAGGGCGTGACAGGGGGACGGGGATAATGTCACGCTCGGCAATGCATTCGAACTTCGCAAAACATTCGTGAGCGTGACACTATCCCCGTCCCCCTGTCACGCCCCTGTCACACCCACGTCACGCTGGCGGGGGCCCTAAGGACCTAGTAGTCCCTCGCGGCGGGGCTTGCCATCCACTCCTCGTAGAAGTCCTCGTAGGCGCCGGCCAGCACGGCCTCGCGCGCGCGGCGCATGAGGTCCAGCAGGTAGTGCAGGTTATGGAGGGAAAGCAGGATGCCGCCCAGCATCTCGTTTTGCTTCACGAGGTGGCGCAGGTAGGCGCGGCTGTGGTTTTGGCAGGTGGGGCACGTGCACGCGGGGTCGAGCGGACCGAAGTCGCGCGTGTACTTCGCATTGCGCAGGTTCATGCGCCCCGTCGAGCTGAACGCCGTGCCCATGCGCGCGGTGCGCGTGGGCAGCACGCAGTCGAACATGTCCACGCCCTCGCGGACGGCGCGCACGAGCGTGGTGGGATTGCCCACGCCCATGAGGTAGCGGGGGCGGTCCTTCGGCAGCGCGCGGGCCACCTGCCCCAACGTCTCGAACATCACCTCGTGGCTCTCGCCCACCGAATAGCCCCCGATGCCGAAGCCGCCGAAGCGCCGCCCGCCCGCAGCGAGGCTTTCCTTTTCGATTTCGCACAGCGCCTCGACGGAGCGCAGACGCAGATCGAGGTGCATGCCGCCCTGCACGATGCCGAACAGCGTCTGGTCGGGACGCGTGTGCGCGGCGAGGCAGCGGCGCGCCCAGCTAGCCGACAGGTCCACGGCGCGCGCCACGAAGGCGCGCTCGGCCGGATAGGGCGCGCATTGGTCCAGCTGCATGGCGATGTCGGCGCCCAGCTGCTGCTGAATGCGCATGTTGTCTTCAGGCGTCCAGCGCACCTTCGCGCCGTCGTAGATGCTGCGGAACGTGAGGCCGTCCGCATCGAGCTTCACCGTGTCGGCGAGGCTGAACACCTGGAAACCGCCCGAATCCGTGAGCATGGGGCCGTCGTAGTTCATGAACGTATGCACGCCGCCGGCGGCCTCCACCACGTCGGCCCCGGGACGCAGCGACAGGTGGTACGTGTTCGCGAGCACCACCTGCGATTGCAAATCGCGCAGCTGGCCTGCGGTGACGCCCTTCACCGTGGCGCTCGTGCCCACCGGCATGAACATGGGCGTGCGAAACGTGCCGTGCGCCGTCTCGTAGGCGAGCGCGCGGGCATGCCCGCTTTCCGCTTCGCAGACGCAGTCGAACAGCGCCATCTCAGCCCTCGATCCCGTCGATGGAGAATTCCGCGCGCTTCTCGCCCGCGGCGGGCGCCGCATTACGGCTCTCGGCGATCACGCGCTCGCGCACGGCGGCGTCCACGAGCCCCGTGCCGATGCCCAAAGCCGGGTTCGCGCAGACGGGAAGCTTCTCAACCCATGCCGCGAACTCCTCCATCGTGCCGCTGCGCACCGAGGACGCATCGAAACCGCCCGTCGGGTCGAGCAGATGATCGGTCACCAAAAACGCGTCGGCACCGAGCGCACAAGCGGCGAGGTCCTCCACCGTGTTGTTCCCCACCATGAGCACATCGGTGCCCGAAAGGCCCGCCGCCGCGATGCTCTCGGCGAAGTAGGCGGGCTTCGGCTTCACGCTCGAGGAGTTCTCGAAGTGCGTGATGCGCGCGAACCGCGCCGGGTCGATGCCGGCCCATTCGAGCCGCCAACGCACGGCGCGCTCCGGGAACATCGGCATCGTGGCCAACACAAGGGGGTAGCCCTTCGCCGCCAGCGTCTCGATGGCGCGTGCGGCAGCCGGGTTCGGCACGACGTTCGCACCGAGCAGCCCGAACTCGCAATCGTAGAAGCGCGCCAGCTCGTCGCCCCAATCGCACGCGTCGGCATCGATATGGGCGAAGTAGCCCTCCCAGAAAGCCTCGTCGTTCGGGCGGCCGTCGTCGTGGGCGGCCATGTTCTTGATGCCGGCCTTCATGCCGGCCATGAAAGCCTCGGGCGACACGCCGAAGCGCGCGACGTAGGCGCCGAGCGCGGCGAAGTAGTCGCGCATGAACTCGTCCACGTCCAAGGGAAGCAGCGTCCCGTCGAGGTCGAAGAAGATTGCGCGGTACGGTCCGACCGCTGCGGTATGATCGTTCATGGCGTCGCCCTTCTGCTCGTCATTGTGCATTCTGCTCGAAATTCGCTCGACATGGTAGTATACGAGACGATGCAAAGGAGCGCCGAAACCCAATGAAATTGCTACTTCACGCCTGCTGCGGTCCGTGCTCGCTCGAACCGACGCGCATCCTGCGCGCGGCAGGGCACGACCTCGCCATCTACTACGCGAACTCGAACATCGCGCCGGCCGACGAGCACGCCCGCCGCCTGGCCACGCTGCGCGCATGGGCCGACGGCGAAGGGCTTCCCGTCATAGAGGGCCCGTACGACCCTGCGACCTGGGAGGCATGCGCGGGACGCGTCGGCGCGGCGGCGCTCGCCGCAATCGGCGACGACGCGCTGCGTTCGGCGACCGAACCCTCCGCCCGCGAGGCCCGGTGCCGCGCCTGCTACCGCCTTCGGCTCTCGGAGACGGCGCGAACGGCCGCCGAGCTCGGCTTCGACGGCGTGGGCACGACGCTTTCCGTCAGCCCGTACCAGTTCACCGAGGTCATCGGCGAGGAGCTTGAGCGCGCGGCGGCGAACGCGGGCGTGCGCGCTGTGTTCGAGGACTTCCGGCCTTTCTACGACGAGGCCGTGCGCCGAAGCCGGGCGCTCGGCATGTACCGGCAGAACTACTGCGGCTGCCGCTTCTCCGAAGCCGAGGCCGAGGCCGAGCGGAAGGCGCGCAAGGCAGCGCGAGCGGCCGAGCGGGCGGCTGAAGCCGAGGCGCGGGCGGCCGAGCGCGCTGCCGCCGAGGCCGAGCGCGCCGCGCGACGGGCCGAGCGGGCGGCCTACGACGCCAAGCAGGCCAAAAAACGCGCCGTGCTGAAGACCTTGAGGGAGCGCAGACGCGAAGGAGAGGACGAAGCGCGCGGCGACGCGTGACGCGTGATGGGGCGACGGGAAGGGACGGAGCGCGGCACGAACAGCAAGGTCCGCACGATGGGCACCGTCACTTCGAAGCGCCGCCCGCACGACCTCTGGCGGCATGGCTCGCGAAGCGCGTTCGCCCCCTCAAAGCAAAGCGCCGAGCGGCGGCGCGGCGAATCGGAGGATCGGACGCGGGTTGGGGTTAGGGTTGGGGCTGGGACCGGAGCCGACCCCGGCTCGCAAACCGCAGCCCGTCACAGCCGACCCCAACCCGCCCCTGGCCCGCCGCACCGCGAATGCCTATAATAGTCGGATTCAAACGAACCCCATCCCTGCACGAAGGAACCGACATGCTCACGAGCGACTTCGACTACGACCTGCCCCCCGAGCTCATCGCACAAGAGCCCGCGCCCGACCGCGACGGCTGCCGTCTGCTCGTCATGGACCGCGCGACCGGCGCGCTCGAGGATCGCGTGTTCCGCGACATCGTCGACTACCTGCATCCGGGAGACGTGCTCGTGGCGAACGAGACGCGCGTCATGCCGGCGCGCCTCATCGGAAAAAAGCGCGGCACGGGAGGTGCGGCCGAGGTGTTCCTGCTGCGCCAGCACGGCACGCCCACCCAAAACAGAAGCGCCCTGTGGGAAGTGCTCGTGCGGCCCGGAAAGCGCCTCAAGCCCGGAAGCGGGGCCGTGGTGGACTTCGCGGACGCCGCGGGCAACACGGTGCTGTCGGCAGAGGTCGTGGACTGGGCACAAAACGCCCAGAAAGGCGAGCGCGTCGCGCGGCTCTCGACGACGCTGCCCTCGCTCGACGAGGCGTTGCACGCGGTCGGCCGCACGCCGCTGCCGCCCTACATCAAAGACTACGCAGGCGACGAGGAACTGTACCAAACCGTGTACTCCCGCCGCGAAAGCTCGGCTGCGGCCCCCACGGCCGGACTGCACTTCACGCCCGCGCTCATCGACCGGCTGCGCGAGAAGGGCGTGGGATGGGAGACGGTGGAGCTGGAGGTGGGCCTCGACACGTTCCGCATCGTGGACGAGGACGACCCCGAGCGCCACGTCATCCACACCGAGTTCTACACCGTGGGGCAGCGCACCGCCGATGCCGTCAACGAGGCGCGGGAGCGAGGCGGGCGCGTGGTGGCCGTGGGCACGACGAGCGTGCGCAGCCTCGAGAGCGCCTGGGACGCCGAAGCGGGCCGCCTCGTGCCGAAAGATCGCGAGGCCACCTCGCTCTACATCCTGCCCGGATACGAGTTTCACGCGGTGGACGCCCTCATTACGAACTTCCACGTGCCGCGCTCCACGCTCATGATGCTCGTCTCCGCGTTCTCCACCCGCGACAACATCATGGCCGCCTACGCCCATGCCGTCGCCGAGCGCTACCGCATGCTCTCGTTCGGCGACGCGATGCTCATCGGCTGAGGAAGGCCGAGGGAGGCGGCCTTCGAGGCCGCGCGCACGGCGCGCCCGCCGCGCGCGAAGGGCGCGCCGTGCCCCCCTATCGCTCCGGCAAAAGCCCGAGGGCGCGAGCCGTCTCGCCGAGCGGGCGGCCGCGGTCCTCCGGCGCGAACAGCGGGCTGTCGAAAGCGATGTCGGCGGAAATGATCTTGGTGGGCTGTGGAGGGCTTTTGAACCAGTCCGTGCCCTCGCGGCAACCGGGTATGCGCGAGGCGTCCGCGTCCATCGGGATGTACACGTCGTAGGCGCCCTCTTGGCCCGAACCCGCCTCCCAGCCGTCGCGCCATGTGCGGACGAAGTCGTCGCGTCCGATCTCGCGCACGAGGTCGGCCAGCGTGACATGCTCGTCGCACGCGACGAGCGCGACGAGGTGCGCGTTGCCGTCCACCAGGTTGAGACGCCCCTGCGCCTCGTTCACGATGATCGCCTTGCCCCCGCCCGAAGGGTACTCCGCATCGAAAAACGCGCGCACGCCCTCGCCGCGGATGCGCTCGCAAAATCCCGCGAGCCTCAGACGCGCCGCTTCGTCTTCGACGAAGTGCCGATGATGGCGCACCGCTCCCACAAGCTGCGCGCACGGATCGCTCCATACGTCCATGGCGACCCCTCTCAGCGCCCGACGGCTCCGCGGCCCACGCGCGGGCGCGCAACGCGGGGGCGCGCATCCATCATACCGCGCACGGACGTCGGGGTGAAGACGCCCGCGACCCCCTCCCCGCAGCAAGATCGACCGCGCCTCTCTGCCAAACCGGAATTGGCGCGAACCTGCATTCGCTCATCATCGAGCCGAACCTCCCCTTATCGGACGCTTCGGAAGCCCTTTCCCCCGCCTAACGAGCAGGGCTTTCCGAAATGTCGGCGGGGCCTTGCTTGGCGGGCCGACCCGGCACCCGCCGACCTTGGCTTGACGCAGAGTTCGGCCCGAAACGGCACGGATCGCGTCTTGTGCATAGGTTTTCCTCCGAAAAAGCGCCCCGTAGGGCCGGAAGCGGTTCCGGCAGGGATCCCAACCTGGGGAAACGCCCTCGCCGGGACGGAAAGGCGCTCGGCAGCCTATGCACAAGACGCGATCTCTGCCATTTCGGCGCGACGTCCGTGTCAAACCGGGATTGATGCGAGCTCACGTTCGCCCGATATCGAGCTGACCTTCCTCGGAGCGGGCGTTTCGGAAGGCCCGATCAGGATAAGCTCGGCTCGAAGCTCGGCGAACACGGGCCTGCGTCAGTCTTGGCTCAACAGAGAGGACCACGTCGCCCTCTCCCGAGACCGACGCCGGAAGCCTCGCTCTGCGCGCAAAAAAAATGCCCCCGCGCGAGGTGGGGGCATTTCGGCGTTGGCAAAAGGTGTTTACAGCTTCACCACGTTGCTCGCCTGGAGCTTGCCGTTCTGGCCCGTGGTGACGTCGAACTCGACCGCTGCGCCCTCGTCGAGGGTCTTGAACCCGTCCATCTTGATCTCGGAGAAGTGGACGAAGAGATCCTCGCCGTCGTTCTGGGAGATGAAGCCGTAGCCCTTCTCGGGATTGAACCACTTCACAGTACCTTGCGCCATCTTAAATCCTCTTTCCTCTTCCCGATCCCTCGGGAAGGTAACACTGCATGCTGCGTGGCGGCAGCACTCGCCCTCACCTCGAGAGCACTCGTCCACTATACGCCATGCGGAGGGAAAAATGCGCGGGATTCTGCTTTTCGCGCCTTTTTTACCGATCCGTTGACATCCTTCGACTAAAGCTCGGTCGATCGCAAGGCCATGGCCCGCTCGCAACGCTCAAGCGTCTGAGCGTAGTCTCGCTGATACGCAGCCACCTCTTCCTCAAGGGAAGAAAGGGTCGTATAGTCCACAAGCGCCGCACGGGCATCGTCCACCGCATCGAACGGCCCCTCTTCGAGGGCGCGCTCCAACGCGCGCTCTGCGTTTCGGCAAGGCCCGACGCGAAACCCGCGCAGCGACGACGCCTGGAGCACGGCGCGACGCGCGTCGTCCACGCCGCGCCCTTCCTTGCCGCCGCCATCGGAAAGTGCTCTCTCGCTTGCGCGCGCGAGCCTTTCCTCGGCGGCGCGCTGGCGCTCCTCGGCAACCGCGAGCAGCGCGGCGCGCGTCGCCCGCTCGGATTCGAGGCCCGCGATGCGCGCCGCCTCGCGCGCTCGGGCAAGACGCTCCCCTTGCTTTTGCATGGCGGGCAGCCGGTCGAGCAATTCCTCCAAATGGGCGAAGGCGGCATCCGCATCCATGGTCGCGCTACGCTTTCACCTGATCGTACACGCCGGCCAACTGCTCGCCCAGGCACTTGCCCTCGACAAGGCAGCGACCGTGGCTGTTGCCCTGCACGTTGATGGGATAATCGTAGGCGTAGATGTCGCCCGCGCAATTGCCGATGGCGTAGAGGCCACCCACCGGCTCGTCGGCATCGTTGAGCACCTCGAAGTCGTCCGAGATATGGATGCCGCCGCACACGCCCAGCAAACCGGGCGCCACCATGCACGCCGTGAAGGGACCTTCCTTGATGGGGTACAGGAAATGGCTTTCCTTGTAGAAGTCCACGTCCTCGCCCGCTTCGCAGCGCTCGTTGTACCGCTCGATCGTCGAAAGGAGCGTGTCTTTGTCCACCTCGATCAACTGCGCCAGCTCTTCGAGCGTGTCGGCTCGCTTGTAGTAGGACGGAGCGCTCTCCAAGCCCGTCTCGACCGTCTGGGTATGGGCGTCCACCGCCGTCTGGTAGTCGGTGCCAAAGGCGCGGAAGCTGTCCCAGAACATGCCGCCGCCGTACTGCAGGCTGTCGAGCAGATCGGTCTGCCAATTGGCGTCGAAGATGGACCACGCGTGGTCGGCGCCGCCGTTCACCATGACCCCGACGCATTTGCCTTGCACCCAGGTGGCCTCGTTCATGAAGCGCTTGCCCTCGGGGTTCACGAACAGGAAGGGCCCGTGGAACGCGGCTGCGGCCTGCGGGTGCATCATGGTCGGCCACGGGGCGGCTTGGAACGCGCCGCCGGCCCAGGCGGCCATGTTGTGGCCGTCGCCCACGTTGCCCTGGTCGGAGCACAGGCGCGTCATCACCTTGAAGGCGATGGGCGCGAACTCCTCGAGGTACTCGTCGTTGTAGCTCACGTCGCCCGTGGCCAGCACCACGCCCTTGCTGGCGTTGTACTGCACGTACTCGCCGTCCTTGTTCTCGCAGATGGCGCCTGTCACTTTGCCGGCGTCGTCCTGCACGAGCTGCACGGCCGGCATCTCGTAGACGAACTCCGCGCCGTTTTTGAGCGCTTCGGCCTCGAACAGGTACTCCACGAAATCGGCCGCCGAATGCTGCTCGAATATCTCGCCGCCCATGATCATGTGGTAGCAGTCGATCTCGGGATGCACCGTGCTGCGCGATCCGACGGTGACCATGCAGGTCGCACCGTTTCTCTCGGCCAGGTCGAGAAGCCAGTTCATGCAGCGCTCGGACTCGCGGAACCACTTCGCCACGAGCGATTCGCGGCAGCGGTTGCCGCAGGTGGACACCCAGCGCTCCATCTCGATGGGCTTGTCGAAGCTGATGCCCAGCTTGTCCAGCTCGCGCGAGCCGATGGCGCCCGTGCCGCCCACGCCGTGGCCATTGAGCATGGCGTCCTTCTCCACGAGGATCACCTTCGCGCCGTTCTCGGCCGCGCTGAGCGCGCAGCACGTGCCGGAGTAGCCGCCGCCGATGACGAGCACCTCGGTGTCAACCGTCTCCTTGATCTGGTCGGCCGCGATGGGCTCGGGTTTGATCTCCCACGTGTGGGCGCCCTGCCCGTCCGTCGCACCCGCGCCCGCATCGCCCGAAGCGTCCGGAGCCTGGGGGCTGCACCCCATGACGCCGAGCGCCGCGACCCCTGCCGCGCTCAGAACGGCCCCTTTGAGCAGGTTCCTCCTTGAGATTTCCGTCGATACGCCCATTTCGATCCTTCCTTGTTCGAACAACCCTCTTCCCGCCGCCTTTCCGCAGCGGCTCGAAGCGCAGCTTATTCCCGGACGGGGAAAAGCGCATCCCATGATTCGGGTTGTTCGGCATCGCGGCAGATGGAAGGAGGGGAATCCCCCACTTTGCGGGGGGGGGGGTGCCCAGGGTCAATCGAGCAGGTCGATGAGCTCTTGACGGGAGTGGACGCCGGCTTTGCGGTAGATGCTCTTCATGTGGTCGCGCACCGTGTTCTCGGAGATGTAGAGCTTGCGCGCGACGGCGGGCACGTTGTTGCCGCGCAGGACGAGCGCCACCACCTCGCGCTCCCGCTTGCTGAACGGATCGGCCAGCCCGAGCGCGTCGAAGCGCGCGTCGAGCGAGGCCGGGGGGTCGCACCCCGCGTCCGAACCGGATGCGAAACCGGACTCAGAGACGGCGTCGGCACAAACGCGCTCGGGTGCGGCGAGAGGGTGGCTACCGCCCACCACGGCGACGTCGATGCGGCCTTCTTCGCCGGCCTCGTCCGTGCCGGCTTGGCGCCTGCGACGGCGAAACGACACGAGGAACAGCACCATGGACAGCGCGTACACGCACAAGAACAGCACGTTCACGCCCAAGGCGAAGTCGTATGCGACGATAGGTCCGAGCCTTTTGCCCATCGCGTCCCCCGCGAACATGGCCACGAGCGTCGGCCCCACGCACAACGCGTACGTCTGGGCCGCCGGCACGCCGCGCTCGCTCGAATACACCGCGCACGTCACGATGAGCAGCAGGTTCAATATCTCGAATCCGAACAGCAGCATGCCCACCACAAGCGGCGCGAACTGCACGCCCAGAAGAGACGGCAGCATGAACACGCCCGTCACGAGCGGGAACAGCACCTGGTACACCCGCAGCGCCTCGAAGCCGCGTTCGGAGAACAACTCGATGAGCAGCACCACCGCGGACGCAAGCGCCAAACCGCCGAACCCCGCCGCCGACGAGGCGTCGGCCGAAACCGAGAACAAGCCCGCCACGAGCTGCCACACGAACCCGATGGCGCACGTGCAGAACACGGGCTTCCACAGATCCCGCGCCGCAGCCGCCGCAAGCGCGCGCGTCATGCGCAAAGCAGGATCGGCGGGGACGATCTCGGACAGGCTCAGGCGCAAGGTCGCGGCCGACGCAGCCGGCAGCACGCCGACGACGCACACCGTCCGAACGGCGTCGGGCAGCGCACCGACCACGGCGCTCACGGCAACGGACAGCACCGCCGACAAAGGGATGCAGATGGCCGTGCGCGAGGCGCCCTCCGAAGCGAAGAACTGCTGCCACGACGCGTAGAAGAACCCGGCCGCGCCGCCGACGAGCACGCCGGCCAGCGCGGCGCCGACGACGGAGGGCTCCCCTCCGGAGGGAAGCGCCGCGCTGAACGCGAGCGTCCCCGCAGCCAACGCGGCGCCCGCCGCGTACGCGAGGCGCGGCGGGAACGCCGGAACGCGCCGCTCGGCGAGCGCAGACAACGCCACCGCCGCGATGACGCAAACCTGCTGGCATGCCTCGAACACTCCGAGGGCCGCCGCACCCGCGGACGAGCCGACCATGCCTGCAGGTGCCGACAGGCCGCCGAACATGACCGCCCACACGAAGGCGAATCCCAGATGATGCCACCGCAACGACGACACCAACGCTTTTGCTTTCGCACCGGACAACGAAACCCCTCCCCTTCGGTTCGGGCCGACCCGCCCCCGCGCGGGCTGGCCCGCTCCACGGTACCCCAGAAAACGCGACGTCCTCCCGACGAAGGACACGAAAAACGGGAATTACCTTTGAGGCGAAGGGCTTTCCATCGCGCCGGGATGATCGGCAGACGCGCCGCAGCCGCCCTCGCCGAAGCCGTCGGAGCGCAAGGTCTCGACAAGCGGAGGCTCCGCCTCCTCGGGCGGCGCCTCGAAGCCGAGCATCTCCAGCGTCGAAGACGCCTCCTCGGCCGCATCGTCGTCGGCCTCGTCGAGCAGGCGCATCGCGTCCTCGGGGTCGTCGGGCAAATCGAGGCCGTAGGCGTCGGCGAGGGCGCGGGCCTGCCGCTCGCGCAGATCGGCCAGATCGCGCTCGCCCGCGTCGCGCAGGTAGCCCGACGCGAGCAGCAGGCTGTGCGCGACGTAGTCCACGACGCGCGGGTCGACGCCCGACACCTGCACGACGCTCGCAACGGAGTCCGGCGCGAGCGACAGCAGGGCCGCTCCGTCCATGTCCACGGCCTCGCCGACGGCGTCCTCGAGCATGTCGGCGGCGCGGCGCGGGTCGCGCTCTTCCTCGGCCTTCGTCCAGCTGCGCCGGATGATCTCGGCGAACTGGAGCAGTATGCGCATAAGGTAGTCCTGCTCGAGCATGAGGCTCCTTTCTCTCGTGCAGCGCCGGTTCGACAAGCGCCCCGGCGCGGGTCGCGGGGACAAGCCCCGCTCCCAGTTGGGGACTAAACATGCCAGAGGGCATGTTTACCCTTTCTCGCGAACCGCGCCGGCGGCGGGCGAAGCGCGCCCTTTGGCAAAGGAAGGGCGGGCGCGCCCGCGGCGCACGGCGCCGTCAGGTCGGCGGCATCGGTATTCCCAGGTGGTCGTAAGCGCGCTCGGTGGCGACGCGGCCCTTCGGCGTGCGCACCATGAGGCCCTGCTGCATGAGGAACGGCTCGTAGACGTCCTCGAGGGTGTCGGGGTCCTCCGAGAGCGCCGAGGCGAGCGTGGTCAGGCCCACGGGACGGCCGCCGAACTGCACCGCGAGCAGCTCGAGGATGCGGTTGTCCATGCCGTCGAGGCCGAGCGCGTCCACCTCGAAGAAGCTCAGCGCCTGCGCCGCCACGTCCTCGTCGATGGCGCCGTCGCCGCGCACCTGCGCCCAGTCGCGCACGCGCTTGAGCAGACGGTTCGCCAAGCGCGGCGTTCCGCGGCTGCGGCGGGCGATCTCGAGCGCCCCGTCTTCGGCGATGTCCACGCCCAGGATGGCGGCCGAGCGGCGCACGATGGAGGCCAGCTCGTCGGGCGTGTAGTACTGCAGACGGAACACGACGCCGAAGCGGTCGCGCAAGGGCCCGGTCAGAAGGCCCGTGCGCGTGGTGGCGCCCACGAGCGTGAAGCGCGGCAGATCGAGGCGGATGGAGCGCGCCGCCGGCCCCTTGCCCACCACGATGTCGAGCGCGAAGTCCTCGAGCGCAGGGTACAGCACCTCCTCCACCATGCGGTTCAAGCGGTGGATCTCGTCGATGAACAGCACGTCGCCCTCTTCGAGGTTCGTGAGGATGGCCGCGAGGTCGCCCGTGCGCTCGATGGCCGGACCGCTCGTCGTCTTGATGTTCGCCCCCAGCTCATTGGCCACGACGGCGGCGAGCGTCGTCTTTCCGAGGCCCGGAGGGCCCGAGAACAGGATGTGGTCCACCACGTCGCCGCGCGCCCGCGCGGCCTCGATGAGGATGGCCAGCGACTCTTTGATCTTCGTCTGGCCCAGGTAGTCGCTCAAGCGCTTCGGGCGCAAGCTGCGGTCGAGCGCGAGGTCGTCCTCGGTGAGCGTGGGCGCGACCGCCCGTTCGGACGCGCTTTGCCGCGCTCCGATGCCGAAGGCGGGATCGGCCTCGAACACGAGGCCCTCTATTTCGATGCCGTTGTCAGCCATGGCCGCCTCTCCGTCAGCGGACGCGGACGATCCGACGCCCTCACGAGTTCGCTCCCAAACGCTTCAGAGCGTATTGTAGCAGCACGCCCTCGTCGCCGCCCTCGGGCGCGCCCTTGAGCGACACGTCGGCCTCCGCGGAGGTGAAGCCCATCGACAGCAACGCCTCGCGCGCGCCGGCCAGACGTTCGGCGGCAGGGGCGGCAAACTGCGAAGCGTCGTCGAAAAGCCCTTCGAAGCCCTGGTCGAGCGACCCTTTCAACTCGAGGATGATGCGCGAGGCCGTCTTCTTCCCCACGCCGGGCACGCGCTGCACCGCCGCCACGTCCTGCGCGGCCACCGCGGCCACGAGCGCGGCGGGCGTGAACGACGAAAGCGCCGCGAGCGCCACCTTCGGCCCTACCCCGCTCACGCCGATAAGGCGCTCGAACAGCGCCTTCTCCTCCAAGGAGAGAAAGCCGTACAGCGACAGCCCGTCCTCGCGCACCTGCAGATGGGTGTGAACCTCCACGGGGGATCCGGCTTCCGGCAGCTTCGAGAGCGCCGTCTGCGACATGCCCACGGCGTAGCCCACCCCGCTCACCTCCAGGTAGGCCGTCGAAGCGTCCTTGCCCGCAAGGACGCCCTTCAGAAACGCGATCATATCCTCGTCCCTTCCTTCGTCGGACAGGTCTTCGCCGCACGTCCGGACGACGCCGCCCCGAAGGCCCCCCGCCGTGCCGCAGCGTCGCGCGCCTCGGCCTGGGCGACCAGGTGGTCGAAACGGCCCTCCGCATGCGCGAATCCCTCGTGCGTCGCAAAGCAGATGGCCGCCGCCAACGCATCCGCCGCATGGTCGGGCCGGGGAACGTCGCTTAAGGAGAGCACTTGGCGCACCATGTACTGGACCTGGGCCTTGTCTGCCGTCCCCACGCCCACCACGGCGAGCTTGATCTGGTTGGGGGAGAACTCCTCCACGTACAGATCGCGCTCGGCGCACGCCACGAGCGCCGCGCCGCGCGCCTGACCGGTGGCGAACGCGGCTGAGACGTTCTGTCCGAACCACACCGTCTCGACGCCTGCGCACGAGGGCTCGAACCGCGCAATGACGGCCCCTATCTGCCTCTGCACCTTCATCAGGCGATGCGCGAGCGGCATGTCCGCGGAAGTGGAGACGCATCCGTAGGCGACGCACGCCAAGCGCGGCCCGCGCTGGGACACGATGCCCCATCCGGTGTTCGCCAAGCCGGGATCGATTCCGAGTATGGTGCGTTCGATGGCCGTGGTAAGCCCCCTTGCCCGTTGCCCTGCCCGCCGACTTCCTGCGCACGGCGACTTTGCTACAAACGTTTGTTCGTCATAATCCTATCACATCGTTTCGAGGAGCGGATCGAAGAAGCGGCGTTTTTTCATTTTTTCACAGCCCTGATGGAAGATCCCGCCAGAAGACGCACCTCCCGCCCGATGCCGCGCGAGACGCCGGATCCCGCGCGCATCGCACCCCCTCTGCATGCCCAAGAACGCGGGCCGCCCCGCGCGTCGGCCCGCAGACGCAAAAAGGGATTGCGGCAACGACCGCACGCTTCACGGAAGAGCGCATTCGCCCCCCCACGGCAACCGAAAAAGAGGCGCCCTCCTCGGCTACGCATGCGGGGCGCAAACCGAAGGAGGCGCGAGTGGCTTTCGAAAGGCACGCGGCCTTCGGGCGCATCGACTCGTGCGCGCCGCATGCGGGCTAGGCCACCTCGTCCACGAGGTTGAGCAGCTCCTGCTTGCTGTGCACGCCGAGCTTGGCGTAGAGCGTCTTGGAGTGGCTGCGGATGGTGTTGGGCGACAGGCACAGCCGTTCGGCCAGGTACGACACGTTGCGTCCGTGCGCGAACGCCACGAGCACGTCCGTCTCGCGCGGACTCAAGGCGAACCGCTGCGCCAACACGAGGCACCGGCGGCTGATGGGGTCGGGCTCCCCGCGACCGACGCCGGACATCGCGGTACCCGCCGCACCGCCTGCGCTCGCAGCCGCTGCAAAGTCGCCCGATGCACGCGCCTCGGAAGCTCCTCGCAACACCTTCGCCCCCGTCGCCGCAAAGCTGCCCGAGACGCCGTCATCCGTCCCTGCACCGCCCACCGCCGCGCCGTCCTCCGCGCCCGCAGCCGCCACGGAGCCGCCCCCTGCCCCGCCGCCGTCCGATCCCGCGCGGCGCTGCACGAACGCATAGGCCATGGCCAGCACGTACAGCACGAGCAGCGCGGCCGTAAGCGAGGCGGTCGCCCCGACGCCGTCGCCCCCGGAGAACAGGATCACGCCAAGCTGCGTGGACGCCGCAAACACCGCGTACACCGCCCCTGCGAACAGCCCGTACACCGCCGTCGCCCGCACGCCCTTCCGACGCGCCGCGTCGATGCAAGCAGGCACCATGAGGGCTTGCATGAGGGCGTACGCCGCGAACACCGCGGCCCCTGCGACGGCGGCGAGCCGCTCCCCTCCCGCCGACAAGGCCAAAAGCAAGGTGGCCACCACGGGAAACAGGATGCGGAACAGCGCGGGGATGGTGAGCCCCGGCGCTCCGTCCTCCGATCTTCGCAGCACGACGAGCAGCACGCCCGCGCCGACGGCCATGCACGCCACGCCGGACGCCCCCACCATCGCGGGCTGCGCGCGAAGCGTCATCGTGCGGGTGAGGGCCACCGCGAAGGCGATGGAGGCCGCGCAGAACAACGGGTTGCGCACTGCCCCGAGCATCTCGCGCAAGCCCTCTTGCGGCTCTCGGGGCGCCTGTCGAAGCTCCCTCCCCGCCGTCCTGGCAGCCGAAGGCGGCGCGTCGGCGGAAACCGGCGCGCGGTCGAACGCCGCGCGCACGACGGCCAACAAGGTGGCCGAGCCGCACGCCGCCACGACGTAGGCGAGCTCCAACACGGGCAGCGGGAGAGGCTCCGTCACAAGCGAGAGCGCGGCGCAGGCGACCACCGACTGCAGCACGAGCCTCGGCACGTCGCGGAAGCCAAGGTTCGAGATCGTCTGCGCCCACGACGCCGAAAGCGCCCCCATGCCCGCCCCCACCAGCACAGCTCCCGCGGCCACGATCGTCCGGGGATCGGACGGAGCCATGGCGACGAGGCCGTACCCGGTGATCGCGCACGCAGCGGACGCGAACGGCAGCGTCCGCGACGCCGCGTGCCGCCACGGGCCGCCCCCGTCCTCCGAAGCCCGCAGCGAAGCCGCGGCGCCCATCGCCAAGAGAGCGGTGGCCATGGCGACGAGCAAGGGCACGGTCCACCACGTCAGGATGGACGGCACGTCGAAGCCCGTGCGCTCGGAGAGGCGCAGCCCTCCCCACACGGCCAACTGGCATGCGAACGACAAGAGCGCGTATCCCGCGCACGCGCACACGCGCACACGGCGCTCCCCTTCGCCTCGTATGGACCCATCCGGCACTTCGCACCCTCCTTGCGCCGCCCCGCACTCCGTCTCAGTATCGCACATCCCCGGCGGGCAAACGGCGGCTTTTCTCCTCCGAAGGCCCCTTAGGCGGCGTTTTCACCAATCCGGTGTGAGGCCCGCGAACCCCCGCAGGCAGTAAAAGACGCCGCCGCAAGCCGAACGGGCGCGTTTTCACCAATCCGGTGTGAAGCGCGCGGGCCGCCTTTGCTGCTAGGATGCGGCAGCCGGCGCGGACAGGGCGCGGGCGATAAGGGGACGCGCGACCGAACGGCGCGCGGACGAGAAAGCACAGGCAAAGACGAGAGAAGGAGCGGAACATGACGCTATCGCGACGTCAATTCCTCGCAGGTGTCGGCGCAGCCGGCATGGCGGCGGCAGGTGCGGGGCTTGCAGGCTGCGCGCCCAAGGAGGCCGTTCAGGCAACCGACGGTGGGAAGGCGGCCCAGGCGGCCGACGGGGACGGCCTCATCGCCACCGCCTCGCTCAACCCGCAGGACTACGACTACCGCCAGAACACCACCGATTTCGCAACGCTGTTCTCGCCGCTTCGGATCGGGCCGATCGAGCTCTCCCACCGCATGGTGAAGTCGGCCGCCGGATCGGCCTGCTACCTGGCCGGGTTCACCAAGGAGCTTTCGGAGTACTATGTGAACTTCGCGAAGGGCGGCGTGGAGCTCATCTGGGTGGAGGGCGAGATGCTGCCCGCAGGCGACGTGTCCGACGAGGCGATGACGTTCGGGCGCGACCTCATCGAGCAGTGCGCGGCCTACGGGGCGCACCTCGGCTACCAGTGGGCGGCCTCGGCCGCCATCCCCACGATGAGCGTCGAGGAGATCGCCCAACTCGAGGACGCCGGCGCGGCCAAAGCGGCGGCCCTCAAGGCCATGGGCTTCGAAGCCATCGAGATCAACGCCGCCGGGTTCAACGCGGGCGCGCACTTCCTGTCGCGCTTCCACAACACGCGCGACGACGAGTACGGTGCCGGCAGCCTCGAGAACCGCGCCCGCTTCGTCGTGGAGAGCATTCGCAAGATCAAGCAGGCCTGCGGCGACGATTTCGCAGTGCAGGTGCTCATCGACGCCGTCGAAGAGAACGACAACCTCACCAACGACGCCACGCTCATGACGATGGACAAGGACGTCACCGCTCCCCACAACTTGGCGAACACCGTCGAGGAGGGCATCGAGTTCGCCAAGATGTTCGAGCAAGCCGGCTGCGACTCACTGCACCTGCGCCTCGGACCCCTCGGCAACCACCCCTGCCAGTTCGGAAGCGATCTGTACTTCATCCTGAACGGCATCGAAGGCGCCACCGGCTACGGCACGCAGTGGGACTTCTCGCGGCACTTCCAGGGGCAGCTCGTCGCCAACCACAGCGGAGCGGGCATGATGCTCGACATCGCCGCGCGCTACAAGGAGGCCGTCTCCATCCCCTGCGGCACCGTCACCTACATGGATCCCGCCCACGCCCCTGACTTCTTCGAACAGGCGCTCGCCGACGGCAAGTGCGATTTCTACCTCATGAACCGGCCGCTCACCGTCGATGCCGACTACGTGGCCAAACTGCGCGAGGGCCGCATCGACGAGATCGCGCCGTGCACGCGCTGCCTGCACTGTCATATCGGCAGCAACGAGATGAACGCCGCCATGGGCTGCTGCCGCGTGAACGCCCTCACCCAGCGCGTCATGCGCGAGGGCGGCCCGGCCACCTACGAGCTTCCCCCCGTCGACGAGGCGAAGAAGGTCATGGTGATCGGCGGCGGCCCGGCCGGCATGGAGGCGGCTCGCATCGCCGCGGCGCGCGGGCACGACGTGACGCTCTACGAGAAGAAGGCGTCGCTCGGCGGTCTGCTCGACTTCGCCGCCAACGTGAAGGGACCGCATGAGAACCTCGGGGATCTGAAGAACTACCTTGCGCGGCAGCTCGAGCTGACGGGCGTGAAAGTCCAGTTGAGCACGGAAGTTGATGCGGCGCTCATCGAACAGGAGGCACCCGATGCGGTGATCCTCGCCGTCGGCGGCCTGCGCGACACGCTCGACGTCGCGGGCGAAGGGAGCGTGCCGGTGGTGGACTTCGAGCAGTTCCTGACCGCCGACATGGGCGACAACGTAGTGGTGTACGGCTCGAACGCCCAGGCGTTCGACTGCGCGCTATGGCTGACCGTCCACAGAAAGCGCGTCGTCATGGTCACACCGAGCGCCAACGAAGAGCTGGACATGCAGCAGTCGCAGCACGCGCAGCGCTTCATGACCACGGCCCTGTACGCGCTCGGCCTCAAGGTGTGGCCCAACGCGTCCATCAAGGAGGTCGGCGACGGGCAGATCGTCGTAGCCACCGAAGTGGGCACCGAGGTCGCCGTGCCGTGCGACGCCATCGTGAACGCCGCCGACCTGCTGCCGAACACGGCGCTTGTCGACGGGCTGTCCATCGAAACGCATGCGGTGGGCGACTGCGCCGAGCCGTTCAACATCGCCCGCGCCATCCAAGCGGGCAACGACGCGGGACGCGCCATCTAGCCCGCAACGCCCGTGGGGCCGCGCCGAAGGCCGGCTCCACGGACGCAGGTCGGCTTGCGAGCGCCTGATCGCAAAAAACGGGGGCGCGACTGTGCCGCGCCCCCCGCTCGAACCACGATTCCGTCTCAGCGGAAACCGCCGAAGACCCGGCTACTCGTCAAGCGCCTCGGCGATCTCGTCGGTGATGTCCATGGTGTGGTAGACGTTTTGCAAATCCTCAAGCTCCTCGAGCTTGTCCACGAGGCGCATGACCTTCTTCGCGTCGCTCACGCTCACCGCGGCGGGCGTGGTGGCCTCCATCGTGAGCTCGGCACCCTTCACCTCGATGCCCTGCTCCTCGAGGCCCTTCTTCACGGCCATGAGGTCGGTGGGCGCGGCGTAGACGATCCACTCGTCCTCGGCATCCTCGTAGTCAAGGCCGCCGGCCTCGGCCACGGCCATCATGAACTCGTCCTCGTCGGCGGCGGCGCCGTTGGGGCCGACGGGGTTCTTCTTGTCGCCCGTCTCCACCTCTTTGGCCACCATGACCTGGCCCTTGCGCTCGAACATGAACGCCACGGAGCCGGAGGTGCCGAGGTTGCCGCCGTGGTGGTTGAACGCCGCGCGCACGTCGGCGGCGGTGCGGTTGCGGTTGTCGGTGAGCGCCTCGCAGTAGATGGCCACGCCGCAGGGGCCGTAGCCCTCGTAGACCACCGTCTCGTAGTTCGCCGCGTCCTTGCCGGAGCCGAACGCCTTGTCGATGGCGGTCTTGATCTTGTCCTTCGGCAGGGAGTAGCCCTTGGCCTTCTCGATGGCGGCCGCGAGCGACGCGTTGTTGTCGGGGTTGGGGTCGCCGCCTTCCTTCGCGGCCACCGTGATGTTGCGCGACAGCTTGGAGAACAAGGCCGAGCGCTTCGCGTCCTGCGCCGCCTTGCGATGTTTCGTGGTTGCCCACTTTGAATGCCCAGACATAGACGTCCCTTCCGATGTTGCACTTGCCGACCGGTTATTTTAGCACATGCGTCAAATCCCCCGGTCGCTTTCGCACGGTCTTCAAAAAGGCCGGTCGACGGGAGCGGGAAGCAGGGCCAAAGCCGGCGAAACCAGCACGGGCGGCAACCCAAGGCGGGAAGGGCCGACGAAAGGAGCTCTTTTCGAGCAGGACGGTTCCGCAGACGAAGCCCGACGAAGGACCGCGCGATCAGCTCGGTCCCGAGCGCCGCCCCGCAGGCCCCTTCTTCGCGCGCGCAACGACCTCCTCATGGAAAAAGTAGTTCACGATGACGGGAGGATCCTCGAAAGGCCTGGTGAACGAATCGTCGTTGCGAAGATACGGCAGACCTTCGCCCAAAGCGAACCGCCGTATCTCCTCGTCGAGCAGCATCCAGTACCCGCGATCTCCTTTTCGGTAGATCGCGTGGTACAAAGGAACCAGATCGGGCCGCTTCCGCGCTATGTAGCCCAGGATCTCCTCCTTGTACGCGCCGCGCAGGTTCAGGTTCTCGAGCCATACGAGGTTGCACCGGTCCCTTGCGCGCCGGATGATCGCCGCAACGTCCGTGATGCCGGGGAAGATGGGAGAGATGAAGCAGATCGTTCGCACCCCGGCGTCGTGAAACGCCTTCATCGCTGCCAAACGGCGCTCGATGCTCACCGCGCGATCCATGTCTTTGCGAAAGCCCTCGTCAAGCATGTTGACGGACCACGACACGCGGGCGCCGGGGAAGGTTTTGATCAAATCGAGATCGCGCAGGACGAGATCGGACCTCGTCGCGATGCTGACCTTGCAGCCGCTGCCCTGCAGCTGCTCGAGCAGGGTCCTCGTCCTCCCATGCTTCTCCTCCAAGGGCTGGTACGGATCGGTGACAGAGCCGATGAACACCTCCTTCCCCTCGTATTTCCGGGGGTTCTCGATCCAGGGCCAATGCTTGACGTCCACGAATTCGCCCCACGGCTCCGAATGGCCGGAGAACCTCTTCATGAACGACGCGTAGCAGTACCTGCATCCGTGCGCGCAGCCGATGTAGGGATTCGCGGAATAGTCGCTCACGGGAAGGTTCGATTTCGACAAAACGCCCTTCGCCTCCACGTCCCTCACGATCATCTCCACCGAAACCGCCTTTCCCCGAAAGACCTCGTGCGGACCTCGCCGCCTCTTCCCTTGCCGCGCCTTGCCAAAGCGCAAGGGTGCGACGCAAAGTGCCGACCGCGGCGATCACGCTACCGGGCCACGCAGGCACCGCGGCGATCCTCGAGCCAAAGCGCCAGCTCTTCGACGCCCTCCCCCGTCCGTGCGCTCGTCACGAACACCTCGAGCCGCGGATTGAGCGCACGGGCGCGCTCCTCGAGCGCCGCGAGGTCGAAGTCGGGGTTCAAGGGCAAATAGTCGCTCTTCGTCACGATGAGCGCATCCACCACGGCGAACATGGGTGGATACTTCACCACCTTGTCCCACCCCTCGGGCACCGACAGCAGCATAACGCGGCAGTGCGCGCCCGTGTCGAACTCGGCGGGGCACACGAGGTTGCCGATGTTCTCGAGGAACAGCCATTCGAAGGACGCGCCCCCGAACGCTTCGAACGCCATCTCCACCATGCCCATCTCGACATGGCACACCCCGCGCGTGTTGAGCTCGACGGAGGCCACGCCCGCCTCCTTGATCTTGCGGGCGTCCACATCGGACTCGAGATCCGCTTCGATCACCCCGAGAGCGGGCGCAGGCGCGCCCGCGCGCCCCGCACGCGCGCGCAGCTTCTCGACGAGCGCGAGCAGAAGCGTCGTCTTGCCGGCCCCGGGCGAGGCCATCACGTCCACGAAGAACGTGCCCTCTTCGCGCCTTTGCCTGCGAAACCCATCGGCGACCTCGTCGTTGGCGGCCAGCACGCCGCGCTTCACCTCGAGCATCCTTCTTTCCATGGCTCCTCCTAAAACCCCTTGGCTAGAACCGTGTTTGCCCGGCCGTCGTGCCCCGCCCGATCAGACCGTGTTCGAAGCGGTAGGCCGCCTTGAGGTTGTAGTCGTCCTCCAGAAGATGCGGCATCTTCAGTATCTGGTCGTCAGGGCGCTTGAACAGCTTGCGGGCCTCTTGGGGGCACACGTACGCGCACTGGCCGCAGCGCTGGCACAAATGGTCGGTCACGCGGGGCCGGCCGTTGTAGTTGTCCATCGTGATGGCCTCCATTGGACAACGCTCCGCGCACGTGCCGCATGCGGTGCACAGCTTGAAGTCGGCGCCGATGTCGTAGTGCGTGCGGTACGCGAACGCGGGAAGCTTCTGCAGCTCCTCCCAGCCGCCCAGCGCCTCGGCTCCGGCCGCCCACTGGGCCGTGATGCCGCATATCTTCGGATTGCAGCAGCACACCCAGGCATGCTCCTTGCCGTAAAGGCAGTGGAGGATGAAGTTGTCGTCGCGAGATTTCCGGATGACCTCCAACGCCTCCTCTTGGCTGATGCGGCGACCGAGCCCAAGGGAGACCAGATACTCGGCATCGTCGCCCAAAGCCAAACACGTCTCGATACGGTCCCCGTTGGAGTCGCGAAAATCGGTGAGATCGCCACGCCCGAAATCCCCGAATGTCGGAAACTCTTCGCCCTTCTCGTGGCATTCGTTCACGTAGAGCGCGTAGCGGCACGAGCAGGGCTGCACGGCTATGTACTCGTGGTCTTTGATGACCGTCTCGATATCGTCGTAAGCGAGCAGTTCGTGCCCTTCCGCCACCACCTCTTTGTTGAGGGGCACCGAGTAGAACACCGGGGTGCCGGCGTAGGCATGGTCCTCAGCCAGGCCGTCGCCCAGAAGCGGCCAGTCGAAGCTCTCGGGATCCGCGTAGTACTCGTCGCAGTACGTGTAGGTGTTGACGCCCTCGGCGAAACCGGGGATGTTGTAGACGATGCCCTCGGCGCGCGTGCGGAAGGGCAGGTATGCCGCCGCGCTGAAGAACTCGCACAGCTCCTTGCACTCCTCGTAGGTTCGGCTCGACCCTTCCTGCTGCGACTTGTGGTAGTACTCGTTGACCGCGAACTCGCGCACCCACGGCATCTCGAGGTACGCCTGGACCTGCTCTTCGGTGAACAGCTTCTGCAAGCGCTTGAACATCGTGTCGTTCAGGCCCTCGCCCGCGCCGAATCCGTGCGTGTGGATGAGCGCGCGCATCTTGACGTACACGGCGGGGACGACGGTGCCGTCCTCGTTGACCCAATCGGTCTGGGAGTCGACGTACTCCTTGCGCCGGCGGTTGAGCTCCTCGAGCGGCATGGTGGAGCCGCCCAGATCGGCGATGTGCTTGGGCGTGCCCCGCCACACGGTGCCGTCGCTCAGCACGACCTCGGTCTGCCGCCCTTCATCGCCTTGCGCCGCGTTCGCGCTCGTCGACGCGCATCCGGCCATGGCGCCCATGGCCCCCATGGCGCCCATCATGCCCATGGCACCGAGGAAGCCCCTTCGCGTCATCCCTTGCGCCGCACGCGACCGAACGGCCTTCTCCACGTTTTTCGTCGTACCCTTCGTCATGCGCCTCTCCTCTCTCCTCTTCTGCACGTTAAAGCCACCCGAAACGCGACGAGCGCGCCCACCTCGCGCCGCCCGTCATCCGGCGACAGCGAGGGGCGCGGCCTCCATCGGCCCGCCGCATGCGCCCCCGTCCGCGCCCGACGCCCTCGTCCGAGCCTTCGGCGTTCGCGCGACCGGTGCCCCGCTCTTGACGGCGGCGTCTCTTGCGATCTCGATGCGGTCGATCGTGAACTCCATGCCCGAATGAAACCGGTAGTCGCGCTCGGTGCCGCATCGGGAGCATCCCCACGTCGACGGATCGAAGACGTCGATGGGGAAAACGGCATCGCATCGGTTGAAGCGCACCTTGAACGGAGAGCGCCTGACGGCGAGCCTTGCATGCTCGGCGACCGTGCCCTTCGTCAGAAACGAGAACAGCCCCTGCATGTACTCCTCGACGACATCGCGGCCCTCCCCCACCGTCAGGAAAACCGCCGTCACCTCGCTCGCGCCAGCGCTTTCCGCATGCTCGAGCACCGCCTCGACCACCCCGTGCACCAACGCCATCTCGTGCATGCCGACTCCCTTCGCCGCCTTTCGTCGCGCCCCAACGGCGCAAGCCGCATGCTATCCGGATAACCCGCAGATGAGGAAGCGCCCCTTTGGGCGAAAAGCAAAATCACCCATTTGGGCATGCCCGCTTTCGGCCCGCAAGGAGGCGCAACGCGTAAGCCCCCTCGAAGGCGTTGCGCCGCCGTCGGAACGCGCCACCGCTGGGCCTTGCGGGCTACCGTCCGAAGCTGTCAGGCGGATGGCGAGCCTGCTGGCGGCGAAGCTGCAGGGCCCGCCGACGGGGTCGCGGGCGTTTTCGAGTCTGCGGGACGTTTTCGCAGAGCGGTTGCGGGGTGGTTCCGGTAAAGGATCGGTCATTTTTTTGACGATATATGACCGGTTTGCACACTTCGGAGAGTCTGACTTGCATAAGCAGCCCCATTTCCGTTGCATTTGCAACAAAAACAGGACCTTAAAGCACTGAATAGGCGATCCACAGCGCCCTTTTCCGCGATAGCCGTAAACTATCATGGAAAATTTTCCGATTCCTTACCGATTGCGATAAACCCAGCCGTTGCGGGGACGAGTTGAGCGCGAAGGGCGGAAACGAGGGCACCGGAAGAGCGACACGCCCGCCACGTTGAACGCGCCGCCCAGAGAGCGCCGGAAGGGCAGACGCAGCGCAGAAAGGATCGGCCGCCCCGAATAGGATCACGCCTCGTCGCTCGAAGCGAGCTTCACCAGCTCTTTGTACGAATGGATGCCGCACTTTCTATAGATCATGCTTATGCGCGACTTGATCGTCCAAGGACTCAGATACAGCCGAGCGGCGATCTGTTCGCGGTTCATCCCTTGAAGCAGAAGGCCCAAAACCTCGGCCTCCTTGTCGCTCAGGCTGTAGCGGAGCGCCATTCGCTCCCGAAGCATGGCGACGTTCGCTTCATACCCCTCGTTCTCGGGAAGCTCGCCGAGCGTGAACACCACCGCGTCGCTCGCACGGCTCGGAAGGAAGGGCACAGCGGCCAGGACGACCCATGTCGAGACGATGGCAACCATCCACCAAGCCATCCGCTCCTCAAACAACTCGTGCGCAATCCAAAACAGCGTCCCTGAAACGCAAACGGCCCCTACGAACACCGCGTAGTTGGCCGGAAGCACGTCCACCAAGGCCCTTCCCTCCTCGCGGCAGACGTCTATCGAGAACGCGATGAGCGACACCTCCCCGAGAAGTATGACGAAGTAGCACAGCGGGAAGAGCAGCGACGGCATGACCTCGACAACCAGGGGCACAGAGACGAGCGTGCCCCCGCATGCAACGATGGAAAGCCTGATGAACGCTCCGAACTTCATCTCTTCGCGCGTGCTCAACGCCCGTGCCGCGCACGCTGCGGCGAATACCAGGCAGAAGGCTGCGACCATGCCGAGCGCCGACTCGTCCGAGCGACCAACCCCGAGCATGAGCAAAGTCGCGGCCTCGGCCACTCCCCATGAGAAGCCCAGGCAGATCAAGACCGAAGAAGAGTGGACGACGAGCCGATAAGCCCCTTTGCCCGAGGGCTTCCGAGGGACGGCATCTTCTGATGGGCAGAAGAGAAGCGCCTGCATCAGGGCGGATGCGAGCGCGCACCCTGCAACGACGGCAGGGCCCGCATACGGCACGCCCTCGAAGCGGGACACCAGCGCCGCCGCAGCCGGGTTGAGCAGATAGCACGAAACGAGCACGGCGAAGAACCCGAGACGTCCGGACACCCTACTGAAATCGAGAAGCCGTCCGACCCAGAAAAGAAGGGGCTGAGCCGAGAACGCTCCCGCGAACAGGGACAGCGCGACCCTGCACCATGTGCCGATAGAGGCGTTCGCAGCGGCCAAAGCGGGCTGCAAAGCCAAGCACGCAAGCGTCGCCGCGACGTACGCCGACGCGCCGAGCACGCGCTCCCTCCGCTCGGAGCTCGAGCGGAACGCAAACCGCACCCCGAAACTTCCCAGCGCGGTTCCCACAAGAAACGCAGTCTGAGCGATGAGGACGATGCCCCAGGGAACCGAGCCAGCAGACCCTGAGAAGAAACCGAGCGGCCCGCCGCCATACGTCACGACGAACATCCCGAAGCCTAGCAGAAGAAACGCCGGACCGCCCCCGTCGCGGCCGACACGCGCCATGAAGTCCACGCCGCCCCCTTCCGGTCGTCTCACCCGGTTTGCGCCTCGACCCTCTGACGAATCGAGTCGACAAGGAATTGTAGCACACGCGCATGCCGCCGCATGATGCGGGGCAGACGGCTCGAGACGAGCAAGCACCCCTCGCGCTTTCTGACAGCACGGCGACGCCGTAGCGACGGTTCGCCACGCCGCGCCCTCCCGCCCCGCCGCGCCCCTACAATCGTGCGGACGGGCCGAGGCGGCCCGCCGCCCATCGCCCGTATTTCGGAAGGAGCGCCCCATGAAGGGAAACCAGGAACTCATCGACACGCTGAACGACCTTTTGGCCGGCGAGCTGACCGCCATCAACCAGTACATGGTGCATGCCGAGATGTGCGAGGACTGGGGCTACACGAAACTGCACGACAGCTTCGAGCACCGCGCCATCACCGAAATGAAGCACGCCGAGAAGCTCATCGAGCGCATCCTGTTCCTCGAGGGGACGCCCATCGTGTCGCACCTTAACGAGATCCGCATCGGGGCGATGGTCCCCGAGCAGGTGGACCTCGACCACGCGCTCGAGGTGGACACCGTGCGCGACTACAACGAGGCCATCGTCCTAGCCGGCAAGGTGCTCGACTACGCTACGCGCGACGTCCTCATGGACATCCTCGAAGACGAGGACAAACACGTCGACGAGCTCGAGGAGCTGCAAGACCAGATCGAGCAGATGTCGCTTCAGGTGTTCCTCTCCACGCAGAACTAGCCGCACGCGCTCCTTGCCGCAGCAGGACGGGCCGCCGATCCGCGCAAAGGGTCGGCGGCCCCTTGCGCGCTCGCCTTGCGCGGCAGGCGCTCGCGGCCTTCGCGCGCCGTGCAAGCCCGAGCGCGCAAGCACAGCGCTCGTCCGCACCGCATTCGCACATCTGCCCCCAACCCGGCAAGCACGCCCGCCCCCTCGCCTTCAGCGAAACGCACTCTTTCTTGCAATCCTCCGTCAGATGATGTTGGTAGAAGCCGAATCCGCGTGCCGCGCCAACCCCATAGGCGAAACGGAAAGGCCCTTCGCCCAATGGAGGAGCCTTCTGCCCGGCCTGATCGCAAGGAATCCGATCCGAGATCCCGCGAACGCAGACCCGCATCGGCCTTGGTTTGGCACAGAGCCACTCGAAATGCCGCCGGAAGAGAGCGAGGACGAATGGGTCAGACGGGATCGGATGTCGACTGGCTACTGGCTACTGGCTACTGGCTACTGGCTACTGGCTACTGGCTACTGGCTACTGGCTACTGGCTACTGGCTACTGGCTACTGGCTACTGGCTAACGGTAAGGAATTCTGATATTTTTGACAATATATTACCGAAGATGCATATTTCTTCCCTCTTATCTCCACGAATCGGCTCGAACCGAGGGATTTCGGTACAATATCGATATCTTTTTCTGCATATTTTACCATTCTGGCTTTTTGCGCGGCCCGACCTTCTCCAGAGCGATCGCTTCGGCACAATATCGGAAAAAATTTTGGAATCCGTTACCGTAAGCAGACGATCGACGCACTGCGAAGCTGAACTCGCGCCCTAAAGCGCGCCGAGACGCGCCGCAAGGCCAAGCGCGCGCTCGAAACGGTCGCAGAACGCGACCCAGGGCCGAGCGCTTCCAAGCCATGTCGCCGCACCCCGACCTGGCACGCCGCCCTGAGCCAACGCAACGCGCGGCAAGGACAAGCATCCGCCGAGAAAAACGCTCGCACGCTCGACTTTCGTTGACAGCGAAACCTGCCGGGGCGCATGATGGCGGGAACGCATCGAAGCGGCCGCGACGCATCGACCAGGCGCGTCGGGCCGCCGTTTTCGAAGGAGATCCCCATGCGCCGCATCCACTGCCTCAACAACATCTCGCCCCTGGGCACCGCCCTCCTCACCGAAGGCTACGCGCTGTCCGACACGCTCGAGGGCGCCGACGGGGCGCTCGTGCGAAGCGCGTCTTTGCACGACGTCGAACTCCCCGAGAGCCTGCTCGCCATCGCCCGCGCGGGCGCGGGCGTGAACAACATCCCGCTCGAGCGCTGCGCCGAGGCGGGTATCGTGGTGTTCAACACCCCCGGAGCGAACGCGAACGCCGTGAAGGAGCTCGTCATCTGCGCGCTTTTGCTGGGCAGCCGCGACATCGCGGGCGGCATCGCGTGGTGCCGCGACAACGCCGGCGACGAGAACATCGCCAAAGCGGCCGAGAAGGCGAAGAAGGCGTTTTCCGGACGCGAGATCGCGGGCAAGAAGCTCGGCGTGATCGGGCTGGGGGCTATCGGCGCTGAGGTGGCCAACGCCGCCGTCGGCCTGGGGATGGACGTCTACGGCTACGACCCGTACGTGTCGGTGGGGGCGGCCTGGCGCATCTCGAGCGCCGTGCACCACGTCACGAACCTCGACGACGTGCTGCGCGTCTGCGACTACCTCACCATCCACGTGCCCGCCACGGACTCCACGAAGGGCATGATCGACGCGCGCGCTTGCTCGCTCATGAAGGACGGGGCCGTGTTCCTCAACTTCTCGCGCGATTCGCTCGTGGACGACGAGGCCATGGCCGCCGCGCTTTCCTCGGGCAAGGTGGCCGTCTACGTCACCGACTTCGCCAACCCCGCCGTCATGCGCATGGAGCATGCCGTCGTGCTGCCCCACCTGGGCGCCTCGACAGCCGAGGCCGAGGACAACTGCGCGGTGATGGCCGTGCGCGAGCTCATGGACTACCTGGACAACGGCACGATCGCAAACTCCGTGAACTACCCCGCCTGCGACCTGGGCCCCGTACCGGAGGGTCTGCGCCGCGTGGCCGTGCTGCACGAAAACGTTCCGAACGCCCTCGCCCGCATCACCAACGTGTTCGGCGACGCGGGCGTGAACATCGAGAACATGGCGAACAAGTCGCGCGGAGAGGCGGCCTACACGCTGCTCGACCTCGACGCAGGCGCGGCGGGATGGCCCGACGATGCCATTGAGCGCCTCGCCGCTCTCGAGGGCGTGCGCAGGGTGCGCGTGGTGAAGTAGCGGCTTCCCGTCGTTGCGCAACCGCTCGAAGGCCGACGCCCCGAAGGCGTCGGCCTTCGTTTTTCTCGTTTTTCGCCGAACGTGCTCGGCAGGGCATCCCCTGCGCCGTCGCGCTAACCGTCGCATGGCGAGAAAGCCGCTTCGCTTGTTCGCTTTCCGTCCACCGCAGCCGGACGCCGTGCCGGCACCCACGGCTCCTCCGGTCGCGCGAAGCGGGCGACGAAGCTGCGCAGCCCCTCGGGGAAATGGGAGCATCGCGCCAAACACAACCCAGAAAGCAGAGGGGCGTGGTCGACCACCTCCGCGCATCTTTGTTCCGACAGGTGGAATTCCGAAGCCCCGCGTCCTCCCAGACGCACTTCGTCGCAGCCGTAGCGCCCTCTCCTTCGATCGATGAAAAACCCGGCTCCGGCAACGACAAGATGACGGGCGATCGGATCGCATGATCTCATCTCGCCCGAAGCAGCGCCGATCCAAAAACTTTTCAACTAAATGAAATCTTTTCCAGTAATTGGCAAAACTTTTCATTCGATTGAAAAGTTTCTCGATTTCTTCTATACTTTTCAATCGAATGAAAAGTTTCTGCCGAAGGGAAGACCCATGATCGACAGGCCGCATTACCTCGCGCAGCTGCGCCGCTGGAAGGATCGGGACCTCATCAAAGTAGTCACCGGCGTGCGGCGCTGCGGAAAATCGACGCTGCTGCGCCTGTTCGCCACCGAGCTGGAGAAGGAGGGCGTCCCTCCGAACCGCATCATCACCATCAATTTGGAGCAACTTGAGAACGAACGACTCATCGACTACCGCGCCCTGCACGACGAGGTGCTCTCGCGCGCGCAACCCAATGCCATGAACTACGTGTTCATCGACGAGGTGCAAAACGCCCCAGACTTCCAAAAGGCCGTCGACAGCCTCTACACGCGACCGAACATCGACCTGTACCTCACCGGATCGAACGCCCTTCTGCTCGGCGGCACCTTGGCGACCCTGCTCTCCGGCCGCTACGTGGAGGTGAAGATGACGCCGCTTTCCTTCTCGGAGTACCGCACCGCCTCTGCCCAGGCGAAGGAGGCGCTCTCTCCGCAGCGCCTCTACGACCGCTACATCCGCAACGGGGCCTTCCCCGCCACCTTCGATTTCGCCTCCGACGATCTCTCCCTCCATGACTACCTCGAAGGGATACTGAGCACCGTCCTGTTCAAAGACGTGGCGCAGCGGCTCAACATCGCCAACTCGCTGGCGCTTGACGCCCTCGCCTCCTTCATGTTCGACAACGTGGGAAACCTCGCGTCGGCAAAGCGCATCAGCGACGCCATGACCTCCCAAGGGCTTCGCATAGCGCCCAACACGGTGGCGGAATACCTGTCGGGGCTTGTCAACAGCTATATCTTCTACCCGGTGAAACGCTACGACATCCGGGGGAAACGGCTGCTCAAACTGCACGAGAAGTACTACGCCGTCGATATGGGGTTGCGGAGGATGGCGCTCTCCGGGCAGCTGCGCGACACCGGGCGCGTCCTCGAGAACGTCGTGTATCTGGAGCTGATGCGCCGGGAGAGCTCCGTCTGCATAGGCCGCATCGGCGAAGCCGAGATAGATTTCGTAACGGAAGGCCCCGAGGGCAGAGCGTACTATCAAGTGGCAGAAACGGTCGCCGATGCCGGCACCCTCGCGCGGGAACTGGCGCCCCTACAGGCCCTGCGTGACAACCAACCCAAACTCCTCATCACGCTCGATGACGTCAGCCCGCGCTCCCATGAGGGGATATGGCAGGTCAACGCGTTGGATTGGCTGACCGATTCGACAGGCGGGCACCTCGCCTGAAAGCGATTGGCGAACGCAAGCGGATGCGTCTGCGGACGGAGTTAGGCAGGCATCAGAACGTCAAGGGCTTGGGGGACGGCGTCGATGACGTAGGCTTCGGCCTCCAGCGGCTCGCCGTCTATCTGAGCGGGAACGGGGGCGTCGAAACGCACGCATAGCGAGGAGGCACGGCGAAGCTCCATCTGCCTGAATCGCGTGTGCCTTCCGCTCTTCGCCAACGCGAAGACGAACGCCGCGCCCGCCACACCGATGGGAGGATGGGCGATGCAGACGTCGAGCAACCCGTCGTCGATGCGCGCATCGGGACAGATCTTGAAGCCGCCGCCATAAGAGGGGCCGACCTGCACGGCGAACGTGATGGACTCCCCGCTCGTCGGCTCGCCGCCGTCGAACGACGCCGTGTAGCGCCGCGCGTCGAGGTGGTGGAGCAGCTGGTCGACGCCGGCCTCCGCATAGAGGACGGCGCCGGTTCGGCCCGTGCGCTTGCGGCGCTCCACCGTGTCGAGCGCGATGGCGGCGTCGAGGCCGAACGAAAGCGTCTCCACGAACCAATGGCCGTTCACCCGCCCGAGATCGACTGCGTGCGGCTCGGCCGCCAGCAGCTGCTCGCACGCCTCGTCCACCTTGCGCGACATGCCGAGCGTGCGCGCATAGTCGTTGCCCGACCCTGCCGGCACGATGCCGAAGACCGGACGCGCGTTGGCAGGACGCCGCATGAGGCCCGACGCCGCCTCGTGGATGATGCCGTCGCCGCCGAGCGCGAGCACGGTCGCGCACCCTTCGGCCCGCTCGGCGATCTCGGAGGCGTGCCGCGGCCCCGCCGTCTTCGCGAGCACCACCGCATCCGGCCCGAGCGCCGCGCGCAAGAGCGTCGCCGCGCGGTCGGCCGCGGCGGCTCCCGCGCCGTTCTGGGCAGCGGGATTCGCGATGAGCAGGACCTTTCCTTCGCGGATGGACATGTCGGCCTCTTTCTCCTCAGCCGCCTCGCTCCCCTGCCTTCTTGCCGCCTACGCCCGCACTCCTGCCTTCACCGTCTCGTGCAGCTGCGCCAAGTGCTCCTCGTCCTCGGTCCATTGATGCGCGAGCGTGCCGAGCGCCAGGTCGAACCCGCAGCCCTCGAGCGCTGCGGCGACCTCCTCCGGACCGTTCGGCCCCCAGCCGTACGAGCCGAACGGAATGCCCACGCGACCCTCCCAGCCGCCCTTCGGAGAGAGGCCCTTGAGATAGCAGAGGAACGCCGCCACCGTGGGCAGCATGCCGTTGTTGAGCGTGGGCGAGCCCACCGCCACGTACTTCGCCGTCAGCGCCTCCGTCATGATGTCGGAGATGTGGTTCGCCTTGAGGTCGAACAGGCGCGCGGGCACGCCGCACTCGATGAACGCCTCGAGGATTTGGCGCGCCATGGCCTCGGTGGTGTGCCACATGGAGTCGTACACGACGATGGCGAAGTCGTCGGGCGCAAGCGAGCTCCAGCGTCCGTACGTGCGCACGATCTCGTCGACGTGGCTGCGCCAGATCACCCCGTGGCTCGGCGCGATCATGTCGACGTCCAGACCGGACAGCGCGTCGAGCGCGCGCTCCACATGGCGCGAGTAGGGCATGACGATGTTCGCGTAGTACTTCTTCGCCTGGGCCAGCACCTCGGGCAGGCCCACCTCGTCGTCGAAATGCTTCGACGAGGCGAAATGCTGGCCGAACGCGTCGTTGCTGAACAGGATGCGGTCGGCGTCGGAATACGTGACCATGTTGTCCGGCCAGTGCACCATGACCGTCTGGGTGAACGCAAGCGTGCGCTTGCCGATGCAAAGCGTGTCGCCCGTCTTCACCGGCAGATAGCTGCGGTCGCCGTAGTGTGCGGTCAGGCCGCTCACGCCGTACGGAGCGCTGGCCACGACGCGCGCGTTCGGCGCGAGGGCGCACACGGCGGGCAGCGCGCCGGAATGATCCTGCTCCACGTGGTTCGCGACGATGTATTCGATGCGCGCGGGATCAACCACCTCGCGCACCCGCTCGATCAGCTCGTCGGCGAACTCGGACTTGCACGTGTCGACGAGCGTGGGGTGCTCGTCCATGATGAGGTAGGCGTTGTAGGTGGACCCCCTGTCCGTCGTGTAGCCGTGGAAGTTCCGCTCGTTCCAATCCACACCGCCGACCCAGTACACGTCGGGTTTGACCTCGACCGCATGCAGCATGACGCACTCTCCTTTCGCGTTTTCGCCCAGTATAGCGAACGCGCGAAAGCAGCGGGAGGCTCGAGAGCAAAGGACGCGGGATCTTCCGCATGAAACGCTGGAGAGAAGAACTTTTTTTCGGGCTACAGGCAACAGAGATGCCGGACGGCGACCGAAGCAAAACCTTACACGATTCTTTCCTTGGCACGACCCGCCCCTTGCACGGTCTTTACGTCGCGCGCCTACAATGAGACACGCTGTCACGCTCAAGAGGCACCAACCCCGTCGTCAGCAGAAAGGACACCATGGACACTCGACAACTCGCTTCTGCCTACAGCCGCAACACATTCGGTGTGTCACGCCGCGATTTCATCAAGATGGCCGCCGTTGCAGGCGTGACGGCGGTCAGCGGAATGCTCGTCTTCCCCGAACGAGAGGCCGAAGCGGCATTCACAAAACCGGAAGATCCGCACTGGCCCTCCCTCACGGGAGACAAGATCCGCTTCACCGTGCACAGCGACACCCATGTGGGGGCGGACCAAAACAACAACTACCGAGATAAGATCCCCACCGCATTCTCGGCCATATACGCAATGGCGCCCGACATCAACGCGCACTTCTTCGTAGGCGACTCAGCCGATGCCGGACGCCCCGACCAGTACGACGAGCTCGCGCAGCTGCTCAACGCCAACGTACGTAAGCCGGTAGGGATCGTCATGGGAAACCACGAATACTACAATTGGGGCGGCAACAAGCAAAAGGCCCAAGACGCGTTTCGGTCGTTCCTTTCCTCAGGGCTGAGCGTGGCAGACTCGTTCCAGACTCCAGGTGGAGCAAACGAAGGCCAGATAGATGCCGACTTTGTTGTGGGTGGATACCATGTTCTGGCAGTCTCGCCCGAGCCTGGTGGATACGACAACAGCTGGTACGGAGGAAAGCGCGACTGGATTCTCGAACGCTGCGCGAAAGCGGCGACAGAGGATCCAAACAAGCCCATTTTCCTGCTCACGCACCATCCCTTTCCGAACACCGTATGGCACTCGGGCTCGAATAGCTGGGACGGTCAGTTCGACGAGAACGCGAACACAGAGCAGTCCGGCACGTTCTATCGCTCTTTGTGCGAGAAATATCCGCAGATCATCCATTTTTCGGGCCATACGCATATCCCCATGGCCGACCCACGCTCCATCTACCAAGACGGCGGCTTCACGCTCATCCAAACCGCCACGTTCGCGAACAACTTCTGGATGGCAGACGGCGGATACGACGAGGATGGGGATGCGAACGGCCATCCAAGCGCCGGACAGGACGCAAACCAGTGCGAGCTCGTGGAGATCGACCCGGAAACGCACGCGGTGTCGGTGTATCGTCTGGATTTCCGCAGCGGCCGCGCCCTGGGGGAACCTTGGATCATCGAGCCCTCGAAAGGAGTGACCGGTTTTCGCTACACGCATGCCGGAATGGCCGAACGCAGCAAGCCGCCACTCGTGGCCGAAGGCGCTGCGGTGACGGTTCCCGAAGAATCTATCACGGCAGGTGGCGCGTCGTTCAGCGTGACGGCCTCCCGCGTGGCTCCTGACACCTCGGGGCTTGAGAGCGACATCGTCATCTCCTACCGAGCAGAAGTGAGCGAAGAGGGCTCGCCCGGCGATATCGTCTACGATGCCCGCTTCATGTCCGACTACTACAAGGCCGAATCCAACCGGTCGGAAATATTCGAACGCCCCTTGTTCGGTGCCGCCCTCGCAGAGGAGACGACGTACACGTTGCGCGTGTTCGCAGCGAACCCCTTCGAAAAAGAGACACTTGTCGGCGAGACCTCCTTCCGCACGTCTGCCCGCGTCGCAATCCCCTTAGGTGATCCGCTGCTGTCCGTCGACTTCTCAGCGGGAAGCCATGCAGACGCCTCGTCAGCACCCCACAACGCCATCCCCGTTGGCTCTCTGGCCTACGAGAGCGACACGTTCGGCGTGCCCGTGGCCGTGTTCGACGGATCGTCGGCCGTTGGTTACGACTTCGCCGCAGAGGATTATGCCGCCATCGCGCAGTCCGAGACGATCGAGGTTCTGTTCCAGTTCACGGCGAATCCGACAAATGAGTACTTCGACTTATTCTCCAGCGCCCAGGTCGCTGGGCAGGATCTCAGCTATTACGCGCCCCAACTGCAGCATTACATCAACACGGGATCGGGCTACCAGCGCACCGAAGCCACCGTGCCGCTGAACGCCTGGACGCATGTGCTCACCACCTACGACGGCGTCACCATGAGCTACTATTTGAACGGCAATCTCGTATCGACGTTGGATAACGCCGGGGCCATTCCCGCTCCCACCGCCGCCGCCACACGCTGGTTCGTGGGGGCCGACGTCAACTCCGACGGCGAGATGGAAAAGCCCATGGTGGGAAAGATCGCGTTCGCAAAGCTGACGCCGGGTGTGGCGACGGCCGCGCAGGCCGCCGACCTGTACGTGGCATCGGCCCCCGTCTCGGGCGTGGTTGAGCCTCCAAGCGCAGACGCCGTCGGATCGGCAACCGTAAGCGAGGTATACGTCATTCCCCCTCTCTTGTTCGAAGACGCGAGCGGACGACATCTGCAAGGCATCCCGTCGGTCGTCGGCCCTGACGGAGCGTCGGCGAAGATCGAAAGATCGGAGACGGGCGAAGGGGCAGATGCCGCAAAGGTCTATCGATTCACGCCCACAACCGAAGGCGCCCATACGGTGACGTACGCCGCCGGATACGCTCAACGCCCTTCGTTCGAACTGATCGTGGCTGCAGCAACCGCCGATCCCGATCCCGGCCCCGGCTCCACGCCCGATCCCGGCCCCGGCCCCGAGTCGGATCCGGATTCTTTCGCACCCGAAGCCGACGAGCCAGACCCCGCCATGCGAGCGGGTGCGTTGGCCCAAACAGGGGATCCTTTTGCCGGAAGCGCCATAGTCGGCATAGCGGCCATAGCCGGCGCCGCCCTCTGCGCCACTCGCAGCTTCATCAAAGACGGGCCGGATGAAGACGAGCAGGTGCTCCTGCGCGCGAAAGCCTCTGCAAAGGATCCATGCCGGCAGTCCGAGCAAGCCCAGGAAGCCCGCTACGAACCCAAGTGGAAAGCTCGCGACCGCCTCAGAGGCCACGACGCACGAGAGGGCGGCGAACGCCGATAGCCTCCCCCCCCCTTCCGCAAGCCAATGCGCGGCACGGACGCGGCAGCTACCGCTCCCAAAGGCCGGTTTTGCCGCCGTCTTTCTTGAGCAGGCGCACGTCGGTGATCTCCATGCCGCGATCGACGGCCTTGCACATGTCGTAGACGGTGAGGCACGCCACGCTCGCGGCGGTGAGCGCCTCCATCTCGATGCCCGTCTTGCCGGTGACGCCGCAGGTCACGGTAACGTGGATGCCCACGCGGCCATCGGCGCGGACACCCTCGGCCACCGGCTCGCAGTCCACCTTCGCCTTCGTGATGTTGAGGGGATGGCACATGGGGATGAGGTCGCTCGTCCGCTTGGCCGCCATGACGCCGGCCACGCGCGCGCAGGCCAGCACGTCGCCCTTCGCGGCGGCGCCCTCGACGATGAGCGCGAGCGTCTCGGGCCTCATGGAGATGAACCCCTCGGCCACGGCGACGCGCTCCGTGTCGGCTTTCTGCGACACGTCCACCATGCGGACGTCGCCCTTCTCGTCGATATGGGTGAGCTGCCGGTCGGTCATAGGGCCCTTCCTTTCGAACGACGGCCTTCCGGGCCGATGGAAAACATGCACATGCCGAAGATCATACAACAGGTTGCAACAGACGCACAGGTTGGCGTAGTCAGTCAGCGAGGTCGTCTGCGGTGCCCGAGATCGCCGCGAGATCGGGTGCCGCAGACGACCGCAGCGTCGGCCGGTTCCGCAGGTCGTCAGACCGGTGGAACCTCCCTAGCCTCCGATCTGCGACATGCCGCGCTCGGTGCCCACCTTGTCGTGATGCTCGTCGGGCTTGGCTCCCAAGGCGGCGGCGAACACGGCGCGCACGGCCCCGTCGACGTCCGCGCCCATCTGCCCGCGCAGCGCCGCGCGCACGTCGTACTCGTCGTCGGAGAACAAGCACGGGCGCAGCTTGCCGTCGGCCGTGAGGCGCACGCGATTGCACTCGCCGCAGAAGTGGCGCGACAGCGGGCTGATGAAGCCCACCGTGCCCTGCGCGCCGGGGAACTCGAAATAGCGCGCCGGACCCCATCCGAGCGGACGGTCGTCGCCGGCGGGCACGAGCCCGTCCATGCCCTCGGCGCGGGCGTGCTCGTTGATGGCCTCGAACAGCTCCTCGCTCGGCACGACGTCCTCGGACCCCCAACCGCAGCCGCAGCCGCCGGAGCTCTCCCCCACCGGCATGTACTCGATGAAGCGCACGTGCAGCGGCCGATCGACGGACATCCGCGCGAACGCAAGGCAGTCCTGATCCAGGCTGCGCACGACGACGGCGTTGACCTTCACCGGGTCGAAGCCCGCCGCAAGCGCCGCCTCGATGCCGTCGAGCGTCTGGCGCAGCTCCCCGCGGCGCGTGATCTGCCTGAACTGCACCGGGTCGAGCGTGTCGAGCGAGATGTTCACGCGCGAGAGGCCGGCCCGCTTGAGCTCATCGGCCATCTTCGGCAGCAGCACGCCGTTCGTGGTCATCGACACGTTCTCGATGCCGGGCGTACGCGCGATCTCGCGCACGAGGTCAGCGACCCCTTTGCGCACAAGCGGCTCGCCGCCGGTGAGGCGCACGCTCCTGACGCCGAGGCCCGCCGCCACGCGCACGACGCGCGCGATCTCCTCGATGCGCAGGATGTCGTCGTGCGAAAGCTGGCAGACGCCCTCCTCCGGCATGCAGTAGATGCAGCGGAAGTTGCAGCGATCCGTCAGCGATATGCGCAGATAGTCGATGGTGCGACCATGGATGTCCTTCATGGGAAGCGCTCCCTTCTCGTCCGAGAATATAATAGAGCAATTCCCCCGTCCGCGCACCTGCAACACAGCATCGAGGGAAAACAAAGCAGGGAAGCCCCACGAGATGCGGGCTCCCGTCGACGACCGCCGCGCCCTTCGCCTCCTTGAGCCGCGATTGGCAAACAGGAGATGTCGGGACGGTTCCGAAACGGAGGCGAAGGGAAATCGACTGCTACACTGATGAAAACCCTCTCGCCAACGAACGCCCCCTGAAAGGGGCGTGGAAACGAGGCATCATGGAAACTCCCCTCTCGAAGCTTGCCCGCATCGTCTGCGCATGCCTGCTGGCGGCCACGCTCCTCCCCGCCTCCGCGCTAGCCGCGCCCGCAGACGGCGACAGCGGCCCGGCTGCCGCCGCATCCAGCAGCGGCGCCCGCGCATCCCAACCGCTTGCGAAAGTGGCCGACCCCTCCACCGCCAACAGCTGGATGGACATCTTCGATGTGCAGGACGCAGCGGGCGGCCCCGCCTACTCCACCGAGGAGTCCGGACGCCTCTGGGTGGACAAGTCGGTGTACGCGAGCGCAGCCGAAGCCGAAGCGGCGGGGCTTGCGGGCGCCACGCTCGAGAACCCCGACCGCAACTTCCTCGTGAGCCTTTCCACCATGTCGTCGGCCTCCACCGTGCGCGCCGAGCAGGTGAACCCGCACGACATCGTGTTCGTCATCCCCCTCGGCTCCACGCTCGATTCGCTCACCTACGACGGCAAAACGCACGCCGAGCATCTTG
This sequence comes from Rubneribacter badeniensis, assembly GCF_002899695.1. Classification (GTDB taxonomy): domain Bacteria; phylum Actinomycetota; class Coriobacteriia; order Coriobacteriales; family Eggerthellaceae; genus Rubneribacter; species Rubneribacter badeniensis. Next base: position 17,680 of record NZ_PPEL01000004.1, on the reverse strand, counting down.
CCGACGCGCTGAACAGCGCCATCGGCCACCTCATGGAAGAGGAGGCGAGAAACGGCGAAAACCGCGTGGCCGTGATCGGCTACAACCTGCACACCACGGTGATGCTGCCGCTCGACACCTACGCGCCCGACGCCGAGGGCCGCTACGTGAAGTTCGTCCGCGGGCTGCCCGGCGGCGGCAACGGCCTCGCCATCGCCGCCACGCCCGAAACGCCCGGCATCCAAACCGCCGACGGCCGCTTCGCCAGCTATTCCTACCCGCAGCTGGCGCTACACACGGCGGGCGGGCTGCTGGAAGAAGCCGCCGCGCAGTCCACCGCGAGCGTCCCGCGCGTGCCCGACCTCGTGTTCATGGGCACCGCCACCGCCACTACGGCGAACACGAACATCGCGAACCCGCCCGCGTTCACCGGCGAGAGCCCCGAGGCGAACGGCTTTCTGGGCGCGTTTCCCAGCGACGACCATGTGGTGGGATTCGGATCCGACACCGCGCTGGCCCAGCTGCTCACCATGCAGAACGAGGCCGCGCGCGCAAACGTCGCCTACCAACCCTCCGGCCAAAGCCTGAACTTCTACACCGTGGGCTTTCGCACGTCGGGGATCAGCGACTACGTGCTGGAGCCGGCCTCCGTGCAGAAGTCGATGACAGTGGAGGACACTGCGGGCGGGGCCACCGTGAACCTGCGCCAAAACATCGAGGAGGCCCGCGCGCGCTACGCCGAAGCCGCCGCGCAGGGCGCGCCGAGCGTCACCCTTGGGCTCTACGGCGCGGGGCTGGGCAGCTTGCGCGAGCTGGACATCGCCTTCCCCAATCCTCAAAACGGCCTTGTGAGCATTCAGAACGATTACGCGTTCACCGCAGTGGACCGGTCGTTTCCCGCCCTCGACGCCAGCTCGCTCGCCGGCGCGTTCGACGGCGCGGTGGACACCATCCTCAGCTTCGAGTACCACTCCCCCGTCAACGAGAACGCCGCGACGCCCGACGACCCCGCCGACCGCTTCAACATGGAGGATGACCTGGGCGCGTTCATGAACGTGGAGCGTGTGGAGGGCATCCTGTTCGACGGGCGGCTGATCGACGGCTCGAAGGCCGCCCGCGCGGTGACGACCGCGCTGGCCGACCCGTGGGATCTCGAGGCGTCCGAACGGCTCTCGCTCGTGCTGCGCTTTCTGCAGCTGCGCTACGGCATCGACTGGTGGTCGGCGTACTACCTTATGAACGACGCGCGGGCCGAGGGTCAGGTGGCGTGGTCCGGCGAGGACGACTTCTCGAACTTCGCCGCCTACTACGTGGATGCCGACCACCAGCTGGTGGCGGGCGAACGCGACCCCTACCGCTTCGCCAAAAACGCGGAGGTGGCCGCCGTGGAAACCGGGAAGTGGCAAACGTCCGAGAGCGTGGACGCCTCCACGCGGCAGCGCATCGAGGCCGCCCGCGCGGCCGGAGCGGCGGCCGTATGCCAAACCTACTTCTACATCGGAAACCTCGAAAACCAGTACACCGGCTCCGACGTGCCCCTGTACGACTTCATGGTCATGGTGGAGACGAGCCTTGACGATGGCGGCCAGCGCGTGCTGTTCAGCATCCCGCCCGACAGCATCCCCGCACGCGAGGCGTTCGTGACCGAGCGCGCCGACGGAGGGGCGCAGATGGAACTTGACGAGGATGCACTTGACACCTACCCGCTGCGCCTCGTGTACGAGGTGGGCCCGCGCGACGACGTGGCCGCGCTCGCCGACCGGTTGGCCGCGGGCGAGGAGGTGAGCGCCGAGGAACTGCGCGCGGTGCTGGGCGACGACGCGCCCACCGACGCCTCCGGGAACTTCGCGCTGTACGTAGGCGCGTTCCACGAAGACGGCGCGGGGGCGGGCGGCATCGTGGCCGAATCGACCATGAACTCCCTCGTGAACGTCGCAAACTCCTACTACACGTTCACGAAGGACACGCCGCTGTACCAGCTGAAACCCGGCGAGGCGGTCCCCGCCGACGGGCATCCCGCCGAAAGCCAGCTCGAACCGCTGACCTCGCCGCCGCAGACGGGCGCGACCTACTACTTCCCCGACACGTACTACACGGCAAGCGGCTTGTCCAGCACCGCGGGCGCACCCGCTGAGGCCGTGCGCGCGTTCGACCCCTACGAGGTGTCGTTCTCCGGCGACGAGTTGGCGCGCCACTTCCACGCCGACGCGCAGGGGAACTACTTCGTGCTGGCCGGCACGCCGAAGTTCAAGGTGTCGGCCGTGCTGGCCGACTACGCGAAGCATCCGAACGCCACCGCCACCGCACCTTACGTGAAGACCATCTCCGTCTCGGAGTACCAGGCGGCAGACCGCACGCTGCTCACGGCGCGCCTCGGCAACAACGGCGTGTTGGCGCTCGCGCCCGCGCAGAAAACCGGCTCGCTGGCCGTGTCGAAGACGCTGGCAGCGGGCGGCACGTCCTCGCCGATCACCGCCGCCGACCGCGCGCGGGAGTTCGCCTTCCGCATCACGCTGGCCGACGAGGCGGGCTCACCGCTTTCCGGCGCGGTTGCTTTGCAGGGCGCAGGCGGTGCGGAAAGCGGGCTTCTGACGCTGGACGCGCAAGGGTCCGCGCAGGTGAGCCTTGCGGACGGGCAGTCCCTGACGCTGGCCGACCTGCCCGAGAACACCCGCTTCACCGTGGAGGAGCTGGATGCGGAGGCGGGCGGCTTCAAGCCGTCGGTCGTCGTGCGGACGGAGGCGGGCGGCGAGACGGTTGGCGACGCGGACGGCGCGAGCGCCGACACAGATGGCCAGCGCGCGGACGGCGAGACGGACGGAAGCGCGAACGGCGCGAGCGAGGACGAGGGTGCAAACGAGGGAAGACAGCGCGCAAGCGGCGAGACGGACGCGAGCGCCGATGACAACCAACGCGCGGACGGCAACATGGCAAGCGGCTCCATCGCGGCCGACACGCGCACCGAGGCGGCGTTCACCAACACGAAGCAGGCGGGCGCGCTCACGCTGTCGAAGCAGGTGGCGGGCAACGGCGCTGAGCCCGCGCGCACCTTCGCGTTCGCAGTGAAGCTGACGGACGCGAACGGCGCGCCGCTTTCGGGCGACTTCCCCTACACGTTGGCGCTGGGCGGCAGCGCGGGAGGCGCAGATGCCACCGGCACCGCCACGGCCGACGAGAACGGCGAGCTCACCCTGGAGGGCAGCGCGCCGCTGTTCCTCGCATCCGGCCAGTCCATCACCGTAAGCGGGCTGCCGGTGGGCACCGCCTACGCCGTGCGGGAAACCGACGCGGACGGATACGAGATGACCATCCAGAAGGCGACGGACGGCGGCGCGACCGCGGAGAGCGACGGCACCGGCCGCATCGAGACGGCCGAACAGTCCGACGCGCTCACGTTCACGAACGCGCGCTGGCTCTACGGCGCGCTGACCCTCGCCAAGCAGGTGTCGGGCACGCAGGCCGACGCGGACAAGGCGTTCGACTTCACCGTGACGCTTCAAGACGGCGCGGGCACGCCCCTTTCCGGCACCGTGGACTACACGGTGACCGACGCGGACGGAAGCTCCACCCCCGGCCAAGCCGCGCTCGACGCGCAGGGCCGCTTCACCGTGGCGCTGAAGGGCGGCCAGACGCTTTCCGCAGACGGGCTTCTGCAGGGCACCCGCTACGCCATCGAGGAGGCCGACTACGCGTCCGACCACTACATCGTGAAGCGGGAGAACGCCGAGGGCGTGATCGGCCCCGAGCCGGCCGCGGCGCGCTTCACCAACGTGAAGCAACCCGGCTCGCTGGGCATCGCGAAGCTCGTGGGCGGCAACGCGGGCGACAAGCAAGCCGCCTACACTTTCGCCGTGGACGTGGAGGGCCTGTTCGCAAGCGGCGCGCCCGAGGAGCAAGAGCGCGTATTCGACGCCGTGCGCTACCTGCCCGACGGCTCCACCGCCACAGAACGCGTCACGTTCACCCGCGCGGCGGCCGCAGCCGGAAACGCGGACGCGGACGGCGGCACGCCCCACACCGCGGGCGACCCCGACGCGGAAGCTGCATACGACGATGCGGATGCAAGCAGCCCTGCGGATGAAGGCACCCCTGACGCAGACAGCGGCAGCACGGGCGACCCCGGCGTGACCAACAGCGCCGAGGACGACCCCGATGCGGAAGCCGACGCCGCGAACAACCTCGGCGCGGCGGCCAACAGCGCCGCGGGCACCGCCGAGGTAACGCTCCACCACAACGAGGGTCTGCTCATCGAAGGGCTGGATTCCGATGCCGCGTTCACCGTCACCGAGATCGGCGCGGAAGCCCTCATCGCGGACGGCTACACCATCTACTCCGGCAGCGACCAGAGCGGCAGCTTGCAGGAGGGGTACGTGCACGAGGGCACGCTCGCCTCCGAGGCCGCCGTGGGCGTGTACTTCGCGAACGCGAAGGACGCGTTCGGCAACCTCGCGATCACGAAGCAAGTCGCCGGCAACGCCGCGGAGGACGAGGCCGCGGCGGGCCGCACGTTCGCGTTCTCCATCGCCGCGCGCGACGGGCAGGGCGCGCCCCTGACGGGCACGTTCGAGGCCGCGCTCGAGGGCCCGGACGGTGCATCCTCCCCGCAAACCGTCGCGTTCGAAAACGGCATCGCGCGCGTGGAGCTGCCCGCCCCCGCCACGCTCACCATAAAGGGCCTGCCCGCGCAAACCACCTACACGGCAAGCGAGCAGAGCCTTACAGCCGAAGGGTACGACACGGAGGCCGTTGGCGCGGAAGGAACCGTCGCGGCCGACGAAACCGCCGTCGCCACCTTCACCAACCGCAAGGAGTACGCGCCCGCCGCCATCGAACTTGCGGGCACGGAGGTGCTGCGCGGCCGCAACGAGGCGGCCGGCGAGTTCGCGTTCCAGCTGTACGAGGCCGACGGCGCCACGCCCGTCCTCGATGCGGACGGCAATCCCATCACGGCCGTGAACCGCGCCGCGAGCGCGGGCGTGGCCACCGGCTTCACGCTGCGTGGGCTGCAGGTAAGCAAGCCGGGCACCTACACCTACGTGGTGCGGGAGCATGTGCCCGACGGCACCGAACCGCTGCCGGGCGTCACCTACGACGAGCGCGCTTTCGAGGTGACCGTCACCGTGGCGCAGGACGCGCGCGGGCAGCTGTCCATCTCGTCCATCGCGTACCGGGTGGACGGCCAATCCGCGCCCGGCATCGCGTTCGTGAACGAATACCGCACGTCATCGGGCACCTTCGCGCTCGTCGCGCACAAAAGCCTCGCGGGAGCGGCGCTCGAAGCCGGCGCGTTCACGTTCATCGCGCAGGAGATCGACCCCGCCACGGAGGCCCCCATCGGGCAGGAGATCGTCGCCCGCAACGCCGCGGACGGCACCGTCGCCTTCCCCGCCCTCAGCGCGAGCGTGCCGCTGGGCGGCGAGGTGCGGCGGTCGTTCATCGTGAGCGAGAGCATCCCCGAGAACGCCACGGCCGACACCGGCTTTTCCGCGGGCGGCGTGACCTACGACACCGGCCAGCACCGCGTGGACGTGGTGGGCACCGACGCGGACGGCACGGGCACGCTCGCGTTCGCGGTCAGCGAGGGGCCGACGTTCCAAAACAGCTACGACGACGAGGCCGCCGTGCTGTCCGGCCTCACCGTGCAGAAGGTCCTCACCGGGCGCGACTGGCAGGAGGACGACGCGTTCACGTTCGCGCTGCGCGGCGTGCGCGCCGTGGACGCGGAGGGCAAGCCCCTTGCGGCGGGCGCGCCGCTGCCGCCGTCCAGCACGGTTTCCATCAACGCGTTCGATGCGGCCGCGCAAAAGGCTGTCGCCGCGGGCAGCACCGTGGAGAAGGCGTTCGGCGACATCGCGTTCACCGAACCCGGCACCTACGAGTACAGCCTGTTCGAGCAGACCGCGGACACGGGCGGCAACGCGGCGAGCGGCATCGACTACTCGAGCGCGCTCTACACGCTCACGGTGGCCGTTGCCTCCGACGGGCAGGGACACCTCGTCGCCTCGCCCACGCTTACCGCCGTCACCGACGACGCGGGCGAGCCCGCCGAAGGCGTGGGTGGAAGCGGGCTGGCCGCGCGCTTCGGCAACGCCTACGCGGATTCCGCGTTCGCCTCCTTCGACGGCGCGGTGGACTACACCGACGAGAGCGGCACGCGGCCTTTGGAAAACGACCTGTTCACGTTCCGCATCGAAGCCGTGGGCGACAATGCCGACCGTGCGCCGCGGCCCAAGCTCTCGGAAGCGGGCAACGCGGGCGGGCTGTTCACGTTCGGGTCGGCCGAGATCGCGCACGACGACGATCTGGCGGGCCAGACGTTCGCCTACGAGGTACGGCAGAACATCCCCGAGGGCGCTCGCTACAGCGAGGACGGAGCCACAGCCACGCTTGACGGGATGACCTACGACGCGCGCGTGCAGACCATCATGGTGCATGTCGTACGGGAGGAGGATGCGAGCGGCGGGCACAGGATGGCCGCCATCGTGGAGTACCCGACCGGGGAGGACGCCCTTCAAAACCGCGTGGTGTTCCACAACAGCTACACGCAGCCCGACCCAGAGCCGGGCCCGGGGCCGGGTCCCGAGCCCACCCCCGAGCCGGAGCCCGAACCGCAACCGCCCGCCGATGGCGGGGCGGGAGACAAGGGCGGGAACGCGTCCGGCAACGCAGGGGGCGGGACAAGCGCGGGCAGCCCCCTCGCGCCCCTCGGCGACCCGGCCATCCAATGGACCGCCGCGCTTGCCGCGCTCGCCTTGGCGGCCCTCGGCGCCGTTGCGGCGGTCGCGCTTGCCGCCAAGATCGAGCGCACCGGCTCCCGCCGATGAGGTGCGGGCGCCATTCGCCAGATGGCGCTCGCACGCTCACAGGTAGTAGAGGAAGGAGCGCAGCTTCTCTTCCACGGACTGGTCCAAGGTGCCGTCGAAGGAGAGGCGCAGGACGGGAGCGCCGACGGGATCCTCCAGCAGTTTGAGGACGATGTCGGTGTTCTCGTACATCGATGCGGCGGTGATGATGCCGCTCACGCGCGGCGCCATCAGGCGCTCCTTCGCAGCCCGGTAGCGGCCGTTCGCACCGCGGTAGCTGCCGAGCGCCTTTTCGGCGGCCTCGCGCAGCGCGTCGATGCCCTCGCTGTACGGCGACGCGCTCCCAAGGAGGCGGTGGACTTCGCGCAGCTGCCGCTCGTAGGCGTCGAGGACCGCGAGTTTTTCCTCGTAGGGCGGCTCGGCGGGCTTTGCGGGGATGGGGGCAGGGGCAGAGGCAGAAAGGAGCGCGGCGCTTTCGGATGTTTCACGTGAAACCTCTTCGAACGCCGCATGCTCGCCAACCCCGGACGTCGCGCGCTCGCCAACCCCGGACGCCCCGCACGAAGCATCGCAGGAGCCGCGAGCGGCACAGTCGCAGGAGTCGAGCGACGGCATGTCCAGCACCGCTTTCGGCGACACCTGATCGAGGAAGAACTGCTTGCGCGAGCGCTCGCGCGCGTCCTCGTCCGCGGCGTCGCGCCAGAGGAACAGCAGGTACTCGGCCAGCGGCATCCGCAGCAAGCGAAAGCCCTCGCGCTCAAGGCGCTCCCACAAGCCGCCCGTCAGTTCGTCGCCGCACACGCACGGCCACTCGCCCACCACCGCGAGCGTGCGCGCCGCGGATGTTTCACGTGAAACATCCGCCCGCCGGCCCACGTCAACGGCCGCCTCGCGCACGCGCTTGGGCGTGAGGGATTCGGACAGCAGATCCCGCAGAAGGGAAGCGCGCTCTTCCTGCGGGGCGGCGAAGCAGACATCGCCCGCCAACAGCGCCGTGAACAGGCCGGCTGCATCGTTCACCGCCCACGGCAGCTTCTCCAGGCTGGGTGCCACGATGCGCACGTCGCGCCGCCCCGTGCGCTCCAAAATGCTGCGGATGACGCGGTCGTACTGCCCGTCCGCCTCTGCCCCCTCCGACGAGGGCAGCAGCAGCTGGGCAGCACCCGCCGCGGCATCGGACGCGGGGAAAGATGCGGCAGGATCGGTGGCAGCGAGGGACATGCCCAGCAGGGTTGCGAAGGTGTAGTATTCCTTCGTCGAAAGCTCTTTGCGGGCGGCGAGAGGCAGGGCGCGCTCGTCGGGAGCCTCGTAGTGGTCGAGGGCGTTCAGGAACGCCTCGATGCGGGTGATGACGCCCACCTTCGAGTAATGCTCGTCCATCTCGATGTGCAGATACGGCTTGTCGCCCATCTCCTCCGCGAACAGGTGGGACACCATCGTGTCCGGGCCGCAGCCGTGGTTGGTGAGGTACACCGCGAACAGGCGCGGGTCGCAGCGCACGAGCTTCGCGCCCGACAGCAGATGCTGCCCGAACGGCCAGTACATGCGCGGATGGTCGGCCGAGATGTCCAGATCGTGCGCGTGCAGGTGCGACACCGTGATTACCTTCTGTCCGCGGTCGATCAGCGCGTCGGCGATGTTCATGTTCAGCGCGGGATCGGCCGTGTTGTACTGCCGCGTGACCAGCACCAGCACGCGCTCGCCCGGCGCGAGCGAGCCCAGCAGCTCCTCGCCCAGCGCCTCGGTCTTGCGCGTGAACTCCTGCACCGCGAACCCGCCGGCCATCATGGCTCGCGCGCTTTCCTCGGGCGTGTGCCCCAGCTGCGCGCCCACGCCCAGCAGCGCCTCGGCCAGCGCCTCCTGCCCGAAGTCCATGTTCATAAGCGGGCTCACAAGCGTGACGCCGCGCTCCTCCAGCCGCAGCGCCCGCGCCACCATGCGCGGCGCCACCTGCATGTACGGGCACGCGTAGTTGTGCGCCACCTTCGAGCGCACGTGCCGGATGGTGTGCATCGACGGCATGAAGACGTAGTCCACGCCCCGCCGCGCCAGCTGCTCCATGTGCCCGTACACCAGCTTCACGGGGTAGCACACCTCGCCCTGCGCCTCTTGCTGCGCGAGCCGCACCGTGTCCTCGGTGCTGGCGTCGGTGAGCACCACGTTGTAGCCCAGCTGGCGGAAGAACGCGTTCGCCAGCGGAAACAGCTTGTGCAGCATGAGGCAGCGCGGGATGCCCACCGTCTTTTTCCCGGGGTCGATGGTCGGGTCGTACCCTTCGAGGTACAGCGCGGCGCTTTTGCGGAAGAACGCGCGGTTCGCGGCCACCTCCTCGCGGCTGACCGCGCGGCGCACTCGCGCGGGGCGCTCCAGCGAGAAACCGCGGAACGCCGTGCCCTCCGGCAGCCCGCCCGCATGCAACAGCTCGCGCGCCAGCAGCGCCGCGCCCACCGCGCCCGACACGGCGAACCACGGCGACACGGTGAGCGCCTCGCCGTAGAACTGCCGAAACGCCGCCACGATGGCCGGGTTGTACGCCACGCCACCCTGCAAAACCACGCGCCGCCCCACGGGCTTGCCGCCCACCACCTTGTTCAGGTAGTTGCGCACGATGGAAAGAGCCAGCCCCGCGGCGATGTCGGCACGCGATGCCCCCTTCGCCAGCGCGGCGTGGATAGCCGTCTCCACGAACACCGTGCAGCGCTCGCCCAGATCGACGGGCGCTTTTGCGGAAAGCGCCAGCGCGCCGTACTCGCCAAGCGGGATGCCGAGGCGCGCGGCCTGCTCCTCCACGAACGAGCCGGTGCCCGCCGCGCACACCTTGTTCATCTGGAAGTCGGCCACTTGCCCGTTCGCCAGCGCAATGTACTTGGAATCCTGCCCGCCGATCTCGAACACCGTGTCCGCCAGCGGGTCGGCCGCCACGGCGGCGCGCGCTTGCGCGGTGATCTCGTCGCGCACGGCATCGGCGCCGATCAGCTCCCCGATGAGCGTGCGGCCCGACCCCGTGACGCCCACAGCCGCCACGCGCACCTCGGCCCCGAGGCGCTCCCGCAGCGAGGCCAACCCCTCGCGCACCGCCTGTTGCGGGTTGCCGCGCGTGCGCAGGTACTGCGCGTCCAGCAGCCGGCCCTCTTCGTCCAGAAGCACGAGGTTGGTGGAGGTGGAGCCCACGTCCACGCCCAGAATGCAGGGGGTGAGGCCGTCCGCGTCCGCGGGCCACGGGCGCGGCAGCGCGCGGAAGCCCGGCCCCGAATCGAGCGGCGCGGGCGGAAGCGCGCCGAGGCGCGGCAGGTCGCCCTGCGCCGCGGCCGCGCCCAGGGCTGCGTGCAAATCGTCGAGCGAGGCGGCGCGCGGGGTCGCGGCATCAGCGGCGCCGATCGTGCGGGCGCCATCCGGCGCGCTGCCGCATGCCGCCCCGGCGCGCGCTTCCCCGCTGCCCAGCATGCCGCCCGCCTTTCCAGCGCGAGCCTTCCCGCCATCCGGCGCACCACCACCCGCCGCCCCGGCGCGCGCCGCATCCCATGCGGCTGCGGCCGCGCCCGCGGCTTGCGCGAACAGGCACTCCTCGCGCGCCACCAGCTCGCCCTCGCCCAGCTTGAACACCTCGCGCACGGCGCGCACCACCCCGGCGTTCAGCAGCGCGCCGCCGGTGAGCAGCACGGGAGCGTCCACCGGAAGCCCGCGGACGATGGTGGCCTTGAAGCTCTTCACCACGGCGAAGCACAGCCCCAGCAGGATGTCCTCCACCGCCACGCCCTCCTGCTGGCGGTGGATGATGTCGGTTTTCGCGAACACCGAGCAGCGGCCCGACAGGCGCGGCACGCTTTGCGCGCGCCCCACCAGCGCCGAGTACTCCTCCAAGGGCAATCCCAGCCGCCCCATCTGGTCCTCGAAGAACGAGCCGGTGCCCGCCGCGCAGCCCTCGTTCATGGCGAACCGCGGCGGCGCGCCGTCGGCGAAGCCGGTCACGAAGAACGCGTTCTGCGCGCCGAGGCACACGATGGAGCGCGCCTCGGGGGCCAGCAGCGCCGCGCCGCGGGTGAGGGCGGGCACGTCCTCCAGCACGGGGGCCTCCGGGAAGCGCTCGCGCACCAGAGCCGCGCCGCCGCCCGTGAGCATGAAGCCGGCGCACCCCTCGGGCGGCAGCGCCGACGCCAGCGCGGCCATCCCCTCGCGCAAGCACGCCGCGACGTCGCCCTTGTGCGCCCGCCGCCACGTCCACGCCAGCTCGCCGCTCTCGGCGAGCGCCGCCAGCTTCACCGATGCCGCGCCCGCCTCTATGCCCACCGTGTACCTGTCCGTCACTTCGCTCCCTTGTCTCGTCTTGCTCCATCGCACGCCTACGCGCACGTCCGCACGCAACCTGCGGCCCGCGGCTCGCCCGCGCGCCCACGCGGCCCGCGGCTCGCTCACAACCCGTGGCCCGCCCGCAGTCCGCACACTCGCGCGGCTCGCAACCCGCGCGCCGTCCGCGCCCCGCCACGCGCTACTTTCCGGCATTGCGCTTGAACTCCGCGTACTCCTCCAGGAAGGCTTCCTTGTCCAAGTCCTTCAGCGCCACCACGTCGTCGAACGTCACCAACTCGGTGACGGGGTTGTCCACCGAGAACGGGAACCCCTTCGACACCAAAAAGTCCGCGAACAGCGGCTCCTCTTCCGCGATCTGCCTCATCTTCTTGCCCGAATCGATCATGTCGTACGTCCCTTCCGATGCGTTCTCCAATGCCTCGCGCCGCAGGATATGTACCGTGCGCCGCTCGATCTCCACAATGCCCTCGTCCTGCATCCGCTTTATCTCGCGCGACAGCGAGCTGCGGTTCGCCCCCAGAAACTCCGACAGCTCGATGCGGCCGAAGGGCAGTTCGAGGTAGCCCGTGGCGTCGGGGTCGAGGCTCAGCAGGTAGTCCGCTATGCGGCTGCGCAGCCTCTGCTTGCCCAGAATGCGCACCTTCATGTTCAGCATGAGCAGCTTGCCCGCCATGTCGCGCAGAAGGTTCGTGCTCATGCGCGCGATGTGGGGGTTCGTGTCACCCTGCAGGAACGCCGCCGCGCGGATGTGCAGGATCTCCGTGCCGGAGGCGGTGGCGCATATCTCGATGCCGCAGCGCTGCGACGAGAACGCCACCGCCTCGCCGAACACGCTGCCCGCCGCGAACTGCTGCACGATCTGCCGCCGACCGCCGTCGGGGATGACCGACTGGATGCCGCCCTTCAGTACGATGCCGAAGAAATCCATCTCGTCGCCCACGCGCCGCACGAGGTCGCCCCGCGCGTAGGTGCGGCAGTACGCGCCCAGCGCTTCGAGCACTTCCCCGTAGCGCTCGGGCGGGATGCCCTCGAACGCCATCGTGTCGGCCAGCACCTCGTACTTCTTCTCCATGCGCCACGCCTCCTTCCCCTACGCCGCGGACACGTCGGCAAGCGACACGCGCCGACCGCCCAAAAGCTCCGCGTCCGCATCGCCGTGCGTGGCCACCAAGAGCGTGCGGCCGCGGAGCTCGGCCAGCAGGAAGTCCACCACAGTTCGCTTGGTGGCGGCATCAAGGCCGGTGAAGGGCTCGTCCAGCACGATCATCTTGCTGGGGAACGCCACGGCCCGCGCCAGCGACACGCGCCGCCGCATGCCGCCGGAAAGCTGCATGGCCGGGCGATCCATGCAGTCGGCGGGGAGGATGCGCTCCAAAAGCCGCTGCACGTCGGCACGGCGGGTGGCCGGCGGCAGTACGAGCGCCACGTTCTCCACCGGGGTGAGCGTTTCGCACAGCCGATCCTCTTGGAACATCATCGACACCTCGCCCGCGCGCACGCCCGTGATGCTGCCGGATTCGGCGTCCTCCAAGCCTAAAAGCACGCGGAAGAGCGTCGTCTTGCCCGAGCCCGACGGCGCCATCAGGCAGGTCACGCCGCCGCCCGGCAAGCGGAACGTCACGTCGCGCAGCACCCGGTTGTCGCCGTAGGACTTGCACACGTGGTCGAACACCACGTCGTCGCACGCCGCGCCGGCCGCGCCATTGCCCGAGGCCGGCGCGCCCGCATCGGCCCCAGCGCCCGTCGCGCCTACGCCGCCGCCCGCGCCCGCCGCACCCGCATCGGCCCCGGCACCCGCGCCCGCATCGGCACCGGCGCCCGCGCCCGCGCGCCCAGCCGCAGCGCCCGCCATCTCACTCATCCCCACGTCCCTTCTTCCCTATCAACCCGCCCAGCGGACGGTTCGCCAGCTTCAGCACCTCCATGAACAGCTTCTCGAACACCGCCGACAGCACCATCACCACCACCGTCCACGCGAACAGATCCGGCGTGTCCAAAAACGTGCGCGCCGTGCTCATCTCCTTGCCGATGGACGGCTTCGGCGTGGCCAGCACCTCGGCCATGATGCCGCTCTTCCAGCTCATGCCCAGCGACAGCTTGGCGCTGCTCATCAGAAACGGCATGAACGCCGGCCGGTACACGTACAAAAACGTGCGCCAGCGCGACAGCCCGTACACGCGCGCCATCTCCAGCATCTGCCTGTCCACGCTCTCGAAGCCCGTCACCATGTTCGTGTAGATGATGGGCAGCACGATGAAGAACGCCAGAAACACCGTGAGCGCCTGATTGCCCACCCAGATGAGCAGCATGATGATGAACGACACCACGGGTATGGTGCGCAGAAGCGACATGATCGGGTCCACGAAGTCGCGCACGAGCCGCACGCGGCACGCCGCCAGCGCCACGAGGAAGCCCACGACAAACGACAGCAGAAAACCCAGCGTGATGCGCCCGAACGACGCGCCGCAGATCACCCAGAAGTCCAGCTGGACGACCTGCTCCGACAGCGCCTCCAGCGTGCGCAAGGGGCCCGCCAAAATGAGGCGGTTGTCGGCGATGCGGTCGGCGATCTCCCACACCACCAGCCAAAACACTATGATGGCCGCCTTTTTGCAGAAGTTCTTGCGCCCCTGCTTGGCCTCGGCGGCCGCGCGGCGCTCGGCGGCGGCGCGCTCGTCGGCCAGCCGCCGCTCGGCCTCCTCGTCGTCCATGACGCCCTGCGCGTGCATCACGCGGATCACCTGCGACGCGGAAACGCCCAGCGACGTGAGCATGGAGAATATCTCCTGCGGCTGCACGCCCTTCGACAGCGCCATGCCCATCATGGCGCCCATCTGCGCGTCGGCCATGCCGTTTTGGCGGATCATCTGCGCGATCTGCGCCACGCGCTCCTCGGGCAGCCCGATCTTCTGCGCGATGGCCGCCATCTGCATCCGCGGCGCGTCGTCGGCCGCGGCGGCCCTTCCCTTATTTCCCTTATTCAGCAGCACTCGTGTGTTCCACCGCCTCCGCAAGACCCGCCTGCAGGTACGCCTCGTCCAGCGCGCCTACCGGAGGCAGGTAGTAGAAGTCGTCGCCCGGCAGTGCGCCGCCGATGGAGTCGGGGTTCGCCGTATATAGCTCGCTCAAGAAGCCCGAGAGCGCCGTGCGCATCTCCACGCCCGTCAGGTTCACCATCGAGATGTAGGGCATGGCGTCCAGCGCCACCTCGTTGTTCAGAAACGTCTCCAGCTCCTCCTGCAAAGCGGCGGCCTCCTGCATGTTCTCCAGCGTCCACGCCACCGACTGCCCCGCCATGTTCAGGTACTCCACCACGGCTTGCTCGTGCTCCTCCAGAAACGCCTTGTTCACGATGGTGGTGGTGGTCACGGCCTGCGAACCGGTGTCGGCGAAGGCCGCGTTCCACTCCACCGTTAGATCGACGGGGATGTACAACGGACTCACCAGCACCTTCGCCAACGACACGAACGGCTGCGGCAGGATGGCCACGCAGTCGGGGCTTTCCTGCATCATGTTCAGCACCTCCATCGGCGAGGATTTGAACTCCAAGTTGAACGCGTCCTCCATGCCCAGCTTCTTCAGCAGCGCCTCGATGGTGTACTCCGGCGTGCCGCTCTCGCCGTAGCTGTACACCGTGCGTCCGGCCAGGTCGGCCAGCGACTGCACGCTCTCGCCGTTCGTCATCACGTACAGCACACCCAGGTTGTTCACGCTCACCACCTGGTAGTCGTTCTTCAGCTCGTCGTTGTTGTACAGGATGGGGCCGATGTTCGACGGCAGCGTGCAGATGTCGAAGTCGCCTTGGTTGAACATGGCGGACAGGCCCACGTAGTCCACGCTGTTCACGGTGAAGGAGAAGCGGTTGAACGTCTTGTTCGCGTTCGCCGCCACGATGAACTGCGAAAGCCCCATGCTCGGCGGCCCCATGATCAGGCCCACGCGCACGTCGCACGCGTCGGGCGAGCCCTTCAGGTCGCGCTCCTCGGGCTGCGCGGTGAGCGCAGGCGCGCCCTCGCCGGAGGCCGCCCCGCCGCCGTCGCCGCCGCGCACGCCGCCACGCCCAAGAACGAGCGCCGCGTGAGCGCGACGCGTTTGCCCTGCATCGTTTCCATACGCTTCCCTTCCCGAAAGGTGGCCGAAAACCAGTTTGCTCATGCTAACAATTACCACACAGCCGCCCCCTCTTCTGTTGCAGAAGTCACATCGGGCTTACTTTCCACCCAAAACCCCGTTTCTCCCCCGCCCTGCCCCGCGCTCATCCAACCTTCAGCGCGATTCTCTTTATCGCTGAAAATCATTTTTGCGGGGTTTTCACCTCCTAAGGAAAGCCCACCTGCGGAAACGCTGGCTCCGAAGCGGGTTTCTCTTTATCATCTCTTTATCATCTCTTTATCACTTCTTTATCATCCATCCCGCCCAGCCGCCGACGCGAGCCCGCATTCGGCGAATTTCGAGCCGAGCTTGTTCCGGTCGGCCCCGATGCCGGGAGAACACAAGCCGCATCGACCCCGGCTCGACACGGACATCGCGCCGAACTGGCACGGATCGCGCCTTGTGCATAGATTCTCAGACCGTGGGGCGCGCAGGAAATCGCGACCTGGGGATACGCCTCGGCTCCCGGCTTCGCACGGCGAAAACGCGGGCGAAACCCATGCGCAAGACGCGATCTCTGCCAGTTCGGATCCGAGTTTGCGTCAAGTCGCCATCGGCGCGGGCCCGCGCTCGCCGGGACGGGTCGCGCGCGGCGGTTCAACCCGGCCCATGCTTGCGTCTCTTTATCATCCAGCCCGCCCGGCCGCTGACGCGAACCCCAACCCGAACCCAAGCTCCGAGCCGAAATGGCCGAAATGGCCGAAAACACCGGAACAAAATTCCTGAAAACTCCGGGTTGAAATCTCTGAAAATACCGGGTTATAATTCCTGAAAATACCCGAATTACCTGAACAGGATCGTACAATGACTTTAACGCCAAAAGGATACAAACCCCGGCTTATCGACAGTAAAATCAGACGGTTCCTTGACGCTTTCGGAGCGGTGAGCGTCGAAGGCGCGAAATGGTGCGGGAAAACGTGGGCGGCGCTCAACCAGTCGGAGAGCTGCTTTATGGTGGGCGACCCGCAAGGCAATTTCAGCAATCGGAACCTGGCGCAGATCAGCCCGCTTTCGGTGCTCGACGGAGCGCCCCCGCGCTTGGTGGACGAATGGCAGGAGGTCCCCTCGCTCTGGGATGCCGTTCGGGCGCAGGTCGACGCGCTGGGAAAGCCCGGCCTCTTCCTGCTCACAGGCTCTTCGGTTCCCAACAGGCACGGCGTCATGCACAGCGGCACGGGGCGCATAGCGCGCCTGCCCATGCGCCCCATGTCCCTCCTCGAATCAGGGGATTCATCAGGCGAGGTTTCCCTGTCGGGGATTTTGGACAACAGGATCGAGCCGAGGAGCACCGGCGAGGTTTCGCTCTCCGATCTGGTGTTCTTCATATTGCGCGGCGGGTGGCCCGCAAGCCTTTCGCCGAAACGCGAGGCCGCCGTGGAGCTTCCCAAAGCCTATATACGCTCGGTGCTTGAAGAGGATGTGTTCCGCATCGACGACGTGAAGCGGGATCCGCACAAGTTCCGCCTGCTCCTGCGGTCGCTCGCGCGCAACGAGAGCACCGTGGCAAGCGCGGCGACGCTCCGGCGGGACATAACGGAATACGACGGCGAGGCCTTGTCGGAGGACACTCTGGCCGATTACCTCAACGTCTTGCGGAAGATATACCTGATCGACGACCAGCCCGCTTTCAACCCGAACATGCGCTCCTCGGTGCGCGTGGGGAAAAGCGTCAAGCGGCATCTGGTCGACCCGTCTCTGGCGGCCGCCCTGCTGGGTGCCAACGAGAAGCGTCTCGCTTCCGATTTGAACACGCTCGGCTTCCTGTTCGAAGCGCTTTGCATCCGGGACCTGCGGATATACGGGGAACACCTCGGAGCCTCGCTTTTCCACTACCGGGATTCTTACGGCAGGGAACTTGACGCGGTTCTGGAATGCCCCGACGGAACGTGGGCGGCTTTCGAGATCAAGCTTGGCGCCCACCAGATAGACGCCGCCGCCGAAAGCCTGCTGGCGCTGAAAAAGGACATGGAGAAAGACCCGCACGCCATCCCGCCCACCGCCCTGTGCGTGGTGTGCGGCATGTCCTCCGCGGCCTACCAGCGCCCCGACGGCGTGCTGGTAACCCCCATCACCGCCCTCGGCGTATAACCGTCCCCGAAGAAAGCCCGCAAAACAATCCCCATTCTTGCAAATGAAAATTCCGCATTTCTATAAACGCGCTGACCAAACTCGCGAACATCAGAGATACGGGGCGAAAGGAAACTCGAACCCCGCAATGTCAACGAAATCGCCTTTTTTCGTTGACATCTTCCCGCGAATGCAAACGAAATTGACCTTTTCGTTTGCATTGAGACGCGAATATCAACGATTTGGGGGTGCGGACGTTTTTCCGGACGGCCTAGGCGGCCAGCCCCAGCCGCCTCCTGCGGCCGGCTATCGTATCGTACACCTTGCGCCCTCCCTCGTCGAACGCCTTCAGCCTCCCCTCCCGGTACCAG
>NZ_PPEL01000003.1 GCF_002899695.1 Rubneribacter badeniensis | reverse complement strand
AGGGGCTGGTACGACGAGGGCGGCAGGCGCTACCGCCTCGACCGCGACGACGGGCACCTCTGGACGGGCTGGTACACCGTGGACGGCGTGTGGTACTGCTCGGATGAGAACGGCGTTCTGCGGAAGGGCTGGTACGACGAGGGCGGCAGGCGCTACCGCCTCGACCGCGACGACGGGCACCTCTGGACGGGCAGCTTCACCGTGGACGGCGTGTGGTACCATGCGCTCCCCGACGGCGAGGTCTACTCGGGCTGGATCGACGGCTCCGACGGCGGGCGGTACTACTACGATCCCGCTAAGGGGGGAGCGCTCGCGCTCGGCTGGTTCGCCGTCGACGGCGGCCGCTACTACGCCTCCCCGGACGGCTCGCTTGTCAGGGGCTGGTACGACGAGGGCGGCAGGCGCTACCGCCTCGACCGCGACGACGGGCACCTCTGGACGGGCTGGTACACCGTGGACGGCGTGTGGTACTGCTCGGATGAGAACGGCGTTCTGCGGAAGGGCTGGTACGACGAGGGCGGCAGGCGCTACCGCCTCGACCGCGACGACGGGCACCTCTGGACGGGCTGGTACACCGTGGACGGCGTGTGGTACTGCTCGGATGAGAACGGCGTGCTGAACGGTGGGTGGCAGCTCAACGGCATTTACTATTATTACTACAATAGCAATGGCGAGCTTGTCCCTTCCAAGACGCAGGAGCTTTACTATGTGGCGGGAGATTGCGTTGTTTCGCCTGAAAAAATGGTCGATGCATTCCGGATGTCGGGAGCGGCGTACCCTTCTGTGGATTTGGCAAAGGGCGGCGCCCCTACCATCGATGACTTCTGTAGGATAGTCTACGAGGAGGCGACTGCCGAAGGTATTCGCTCGCAAGTGGTGTTCTGCCAGGCGATGCTGGAGACGGGTTGGTTGCGTTTCGGTGGCGATGTCTCCATCGGGCAGTTCAACTTCGCTGGTTTGGGTGCTGTTGGCGGGGGTGCGAGCGGAGCGAGTTTTCCCGACGTGAGGACGGGCATCCGCGCGCAAGTTCAGCATCTGAAGGCATATGCGAACTCGGAGCTGTTAGTCAAGGAGTGCGTTGACCCTCGTTTCTCGTATGTACAGCGCGGGGTATCCGAATACGTGCAGTGGTTGGGCATTCCCAACAACCCTCAGGGGAAAGGTTGGGCCGCTTCCGATGGATACGGCATGAACATCGTGGAGATGCTCATGCGATATGGGCTGTGGTGACAGGTCCGTATGTGGGTAGGAATCGCTTGGGGCATTGGTGCCATGCCTCTTTAAGGTAATTTGAGTTGATCGAAGGGGCTGCTGCTTTGTTTGCGCGAATCGAATCTACATGGAAGTCGCTGTCCCATAAAGGGCGTGACAGGTTCTCGTTTTGCGCATTTCTGGGCGTGCTGCTTCTTGTCACCTGCGCGATGTACTGGCGCTTCATCTTCTGTGATGATCTATTGGTGTATGCGGGATCGGGAAGCGACAGCATTGGGCAGACGGTTCCCTTCATTGTCAATGAAGCCGAGCGAATCCAAAGCGGCGATTTCTCCATTTGGAACCAATACCAATTCCTTGGCTCGGTGACCGCCCAGCATCTCAGCCCTGACTATTTGCCGATGGTCTTCGGTTCTGATGCGGTACCCGTCATGATGCTCGTGTCCCAGATGCTCAAAATCGTTTCGGCGGGAGTTTTCTTCTATTTATTTACCGGCTATCTGGGGGTTTCCCGAATCTCGCGCTATGCGGCGGGATTGGGGTGCGCTTTCTGCTCCCGCATGATCGCGCTTGCTCCTTGGACGTTCTACACGTTGGAAGTCGTGATAGTTGCGGCGCTTCTGTGGGGATTCGAGCGGTTTTACGCAGACAACAAAAAGATAGCTGTTTTGCCCTTTGCAATTGCCGCTCCGGCGCTGGGCGGTGGAGCGTATCCGTTTGTTCTCTACCTTCTCGTGTTGCTTGGTTACGCGGTGTTCCGGGTTGGATATTCGTGGGATGCCGGATGGAGTGGACGGAGGCTCGCTGCCTTTTCGGGTAAGTTCTTGCTTCTTGTTGCGGCGGGCGTGCTGCTTTCCTTGCCTGCTCTTGTTCCGGGATTGAGCATGCTTTTGAATAGCCCTCGCGTGGAAAACGATTTGGATAGCGGTTTCGGGCTTGCCTCTCTTCTCGTTCCGTCGGACTGGACGATGCTTGCCGAGGAGGTTGTCAAGTTGTTCTCAACAAGCATTTTGGGGACGATGCAGACATTCTCCGGCTCGACGAACATTTTGAACACTCCTTACTTTTACTGCGGGCTTCTTGTTTTGATAGGATTGCCATTTGCCTTTTTCGGCAAGACGAAAAGGCAAAAAATCTGGCTTGGCGTTATCGTGCTTGCCGCTGCATTCTATTTCCTCTCATGGGGATTCAGGTATCTTCTCAATGGCTTCTCGGTGTCAGGCGATGACTTTAGGCAATCGAGTTGCTGGGTGATAGCGGTTCTTCTCTTTGTGGGGATCCTTGGCTTGGATCAGCTCGTGAAGAAGGTGCCGAGGCCTCTTCTCGCCGTCTGGTGGGGTGGTGCGCTTCTCGTTGCTTTCACTGCCTTCGCTTTTCTCATCTTCGACGAGATAGATTGGAGGTATTTCGTCCTCGCTTCTGCCTTTCTTGGTGCCTACATGGTTGTCTTTGCTGTTTTCGGCTTGTCAAAATCGCGGAGGTTGGTAGCCGCATGCCTTGTTTTTGTTGTGGCTGCCGTCCCCTGCGAATTTTTCGTCCAAAATTACAAAATGGTGACTCAAGCAACTCATCTCACACGTGATGATTACTGGGTGCAGTTGGGAACCGACCCCGAAGATTCGGTGACGGCGGTTTCTTCGGAGCGGGAGGATACTTATCGCATTGATTACAAAACCGCTTTGCTTACGCGCTCCATGGCGGAGACGTACCTGGGTACGCAGGCGTATATTGGCGGTTCCGGGCCGAGTCAGCAGGTGGCGGATTTCTTAAGCAAGGTCGGAAACGACTATGTTGAAGAACTTGGCTATTCGCGTTATGTCTATGGGTTTTATGATAGCGCTCTCAACGCTCTGCTGGGAGTGAAGTACCTCGTGTACCCAAGTTCTTCGCCCGATTTGTACGAGCCTTTTGGGTATCACGAGGTTTCCGATGACGGCGTGTACCGTGTTTTGGAAAACGAATACGCCTTGCCTCTTATGTTCGGTTACGATGCCAATGAGGTTATCTCCGAATCCGACTTCTCATCGGTCGATCGCGCCGACAGGAGCCTTCAAATGCTTAAGACTGCGGTGTTGCCTGATGATGCGGGCGAGTCTTCGAGGGAAGGCATTTCGCTTCAGCCTTCGGATTCGGATGCGCCGGTCTCCTTGGCGCAAACGGATCTTGAGGTGACAAAGGAGGATCAAGTTCATTTTGATTTTCCTTCCACCACTGAAGAATATCTCGAGTTGTCTATGCGACTTGATGCGACGCCCTCGGAAAGCGGAAACGTTACTATCGATGCCGTTTTTTCGGCTTCTGAGACGGGTCAGAAAGAGCGAGTAAGCTATTACACTGCTGCGGGGGAGGAGGATATCTCGGTTCAGCTTAAGAACAGAAGTTATGATCAGCTGGATGTTGCGATTGTGGCCACGAGCGCATGCGACGACCCCGTAGTGGGGGAGATAAGCGTGCGTCCGTATTCGAATGAGGAAGTCATCCAGTTTGGCCGGATGATCGACAACCGCCTCTCCTCGTCCTCCGAGGTGGAAAGCTACCACAACGGTATTCTTAGGGGGTCTATCGATATGGACGAGGATGGCTATCTCGCCACGTCGATTCCCTGGAATGAATCGTGGAGGGTTTTCGTCGATGGCGAAGAGGTGGAGCCCATGCTCATCAACCTTGGCTTTCTTGGGGCTCCTCTTTCCCAAGGTGAACACGAGATCGAACTCGTCTATGATAGAGCATCCTTGATGCTCGGCTACGCTTCCTTTTTTGGCGTGTCTATCCTTATAGCGGTGATCTGCGCAGGTAATGCCGTTGCTCGTAGGCGGACAGGGTTGTCAAGGAGAAGACAGGGGTAGATATGCCGCTCCATTTCTCCTTGGTTTTAGATTTAAGGTTTCGGGATGTGCTTTTCATATAGAACAAAATTGTAAGTAATGTTGGAGTTTCTGGAGGTTCCAATGCCGTTTTTTTCCATCGTGATTCCGGCGTACAATGTCGAGCGATACTTACGCTCATGTTTGCAAAGCGTGGAGAATCAGGAATTTGGCGATTATCAAGTTGTGATTGTTGACGATGCAAGTACGGATGGCTCGCTCGTTATCGCCGAAGAATATGCATCGAAGGACGATAGATTTTCTGTAGTGAGCCACGGGGAAAACCGGGGACTGCACCTTGCGAGAAAAACCGGCGTCGAGAACGCGAATGGGGAATACGTCCTTTTCCTCGATTCCGATGACGAGCTTGCTTCCGGCGTTCTTGATGCCTTGCATGCAAGAATTTCTGCCGATCCCGTGGACATTCTGCATTTCGGTGCAAAGGTTGTGCCTCATGGGGCGGTGCTCGAATGCGAATGCAATGCGTTGGAAAAAAGCTTGAATGGCGAGGTGGGAAAGAGGATTGGGAACGAGATCCTTCAAACTATCTTCGATGAGGATTTTGGCTATGTGCAAGATTGGCGCATGATCCAGCGTGTTTTTCACGCCCCTCTTCTACGCAGGGCTTTTTCCGAAATGGAAGATGCACGTTTAGAGAGAGCTGAAGACTCTTACGAGTGTTTCGTTGCGTGCGCTCTTGCGGAGTCTGCCGATACGTATGATGCATGCATCGGCTATGTGTATCATTACGGTCGAGGCATAACGGGAACGAGTAAGATTGATGCCGATAGGTACGATTTTTTCTGTAGTTCTTTTTCTGCCTGCATCAAGGCTGCAGAGCGTTTCGCAGCCGAGCATCCTAGCGATGTCATTTGTAAGGGCGCCGACGGACTTCGTCTGAAATGCCTAGAATTGCTCGCGAACGATATTCCCGTTCGTCTCGATAGAGCTGATTGGGCAAGTGGTCTTGCGTCGTTTGCGAAGAGATTCGGCGAGACGAGTGCGGCACGCGAATTCTACCGTTTTGCCCGAGATCGCTCTTACGAGCTGCTTCAGGGGGAAGATGCCAACCTTCTTGATGACGATGTCTTGTTCGATTATCTTGCTCTTGCCGAGTCTGCGGTTCCGACCGATGATGATGCGCGCGATTTGGGGCGCTATCGCATCGAAAAGAACGTGGTGGAAAACCATGTTGCAGCGCTTTTCGCCCGTAGGCTTTCGAAAAGACGAGAGGACTCTCGCGTCAAAATTTTCGTTTCGGCGCATAAAGATGTTGACGTGCCTCAATCACCCGTTTTCCTTCCCGTTCAGGTTGGTGCCGCCTCTGCTGGAAAGCGTTTTGATGGCTACTATCAAGATGACGAGGGCGAAAACATCTCCGATAAGAATCCATTCTACTGCGAATTGACCACCCAATATTGGGCATGGAAGAACATGGATGCCGACTATTACGGTTTCTGCCATTATCGCAGATATTTCGACTTCTCCTCTGTACGCCACGAGGAGAACCCCTATGGGGAGATCATCGCTCAGGATATCGATGCCGATGCGGTTAAGAAGTATTGTCTTGACGAGGAAAGCGTCCTTGCTGCGGTACAAGGCTACGATGTTATTACGACCGAATTCAAGGACCTGCGCGATTTCCCTGGGGATTTTTCAACGCCGCTTGAGCACTACGACAATGCTCCCAAACTTCATATCGAGGATCTGGAGTTAGTTTGTTCGCTTGTCAAGCGGCGATATCCTGATTATGCCGAGGATGTCGATACATTCTTGCGTGGGCACACGTCGTGCTTCTGCAACATGTTCATCATGAAGAGGGAATTGTTCTTCGCGTATTGCGAATGGCTGTTTTCGATTTTAGAGGAATGCGATGGCGAGGCCGATGTCGAATCCTACAGCAAAGAAGCATTGCGCACTCCGGGGCATCTTGCAGAAAGGCTATTCAATATCTATTACATCCATCATATGCGTGTCGGGTCGGGCTGGCGCACCAAGACGTTGCAGTGCGTTCACTTTGAGCATCCCGAGAAGAAGGGATTCCTGAAACCCGCTTTCGATGGGAGCGCGGTTCCCGTTGTGTTCGCTGCGGACAATAACTACGTCCCACAGTTGTGCACTGCCGTCTACTCCCTCGTCGCAAACACCTCACCTGCCAGGAAATATGACATTGTGGTTTTCAGCAAGGATATTACCGCTCGGAACGCCTCGCGTATGTTTCGGTTCATAACTGATGGGCGTCCGAATGTTTCTTTGCGGTTCTATGATGTTTCGCATTTGGTTCGCGGCTACAAGCTCGAAGCCAACGCCCATATCAGCACCGAGACATATTACCGCTTCCTGATACAGTCGGTTTTCCCTGACTATCAGAAGGTGCTTTACCTTGACTCCGATTTGGTGGTCGATGCGGATGTGGCCGAGTTGTACGACACGAAGCTTGGCGATAATCTTCTTGCGGCGGTTCTTGATGCCGATTATCTTGGGAACTTGAATATGAAGGATGGCCAGCGTGTTCGGTATTCGAAAGAGAAACTGGGCATGAAGGATCCTTACTCGTATTTCCAGGCGGGAGTTCTGCTTTTCAATGTAGCGGCGATGAAGCATTTTCATTCTCAAGAAGAATGGCTGTCGCTGGCATCGGTTCCGTATTTATACAATGATCAGGATATCCTTAACTCTCATTGCGAGGGCCGCGTGAAGTACGTTGATTTCGCATGGAATATGATGATAGATTCCGGCAGGCTTGACGCGGTCATTTCATTCTCTCCCGCTTGGGTTCATCAGGCGTATCTCGATTCGCGGGAGAATCCTAAGATCGTGCATTATGCCGGAGCGGTGAAGCCGTGGTCTGATCCGACGTGCGACTTCGCAGACGTGTTCTGGCGTTATGCTCGACGTACTCCGTTTTACGAAGAGCTCATCGCTCGCCTTTTTGACGGCGAGGCTTTGATGGACCGAGCATATCAGTATGTTGTGAATAGGCATGCCGCGCGCAGTTTCAAGCGCAAAATTGGCGATATCGTGCTGCCGTATGGGTCTAAAAGAAGAGAGGCGGTAAAGAGGTTTTTCAGAAGAGCGTGAGATGTTGGAGGGACGGCGCAGCATAAGAAAAGGGAGGGAGACCTCTTGGCGTTCCTCCCTTTCGCGATCGGTAAAATAGGAGACTTCGCAAAAAACGATCCAAAAGCTCTTTGCCAAAAGTCTATCTTTCGTACTCCCGATACGCTGCGCACACTTCTTTCGCATCTCCCAACATTTTCAATTTGCTTTTTTCTATCCACAGCGCACGGTTGCAGAGGCGCTCGATCTGGCTGGTGTCGTGGGACACGATGAGCACAGTGGTGCCGCGTTCGATCATGTCGTTAATGCGATTTTCGCATTTTTGCTGAAAGAGAAAGTCCCCCACGGAAAGCACTTCATCCACGATAAGCAGATCGGGCTCGGTTACCGTCGCGATGGCGAATGCGATGCGGGCCACCATGCCGGAGGAGTAGTTTTTAAGAGGCATCTCCATAAAATCGTGCAGTTCGGCAAAGTCGATGATGTCTTTGATATGCTCATCGAGGAATTTTTTCGAATGTCCCAGCAGCGCTCCGTTGAGGTAGATGTTCTCGCGTGCGGTGAGTTCGGGATCAAATCCCGCTCCCAGTTCGATGAGCGGCGAAATGGTTCCGTTCACCGTACAGGTTCCTTTCGAGGGCTCCAGCACGCCGGCGATGATTTTGAGCATGGTGGATTTGCCCGATCCGTTCGTTCCCACCAACCCGAACACATCTCCTCGGTTCACGGTGAAGCTCGCGTCGTCCACAGCGGTGAACTCCTTGAACATAAGTTCGCGGCGGGCAATCTTGATGAAATATTCCTTCAGGCTTTGAACCTTCTCATTGGCTATATTGAATACCATCGAGACGTGATCAACCTGCACAACGGCATTTTGCTGCGATGTTTCGCTCATGGGCTCTCCCGGTTAAACGTAAAGGATGAATTTCTTTTCCAGCTTCTTGAATACGAATAGTCCGACGCCGAACGTTACGACGGCAAACAGAGCACAAAGACCGAACTCCGTTACCACTCCTAGGTCGGACGGCAGAGGGATGCCCGTGACCATCTGCCGGAAGCAGGAGACGAAGTGGTACATGGGGTTGAACTGCACGAGGAGATACACCCAATCGAGGCCGTTGCTCGCGAGGGCATCGTAGGGCCAGAAGATGGGCGTGAAATAGAACCAGACGGTGGTGAGCACGCCCCAGAGGTGCATGACGTCCCGGAAGAACACGGATAACGCTGCAACGAGGTAGCCCACTCCCAAAGTGAAGATGATGAGGAGGATAACCAAGAACGGTATGAAGAGGGCTTTCCAGCTGGGCGCCATGCCGAAAAAGGCCAGCACAGCCCCGACGGCGATGAGTGAGAAGCAGAAGTTAACGACTGCAAACACCACTTTTTCGGTAGGAAAGATGATCTTTTGAACATGGACTTTTTTGATAAGGGGCGCCGCTTCGATGATGGAGCTCATGGCACCGGTCGCACCGTCTTGAAATACGGCGAACAGCGTCTGTCCTAATATCAGATACACGGCGAAGGGGTACATGTCAAACTGAAAACGAAAGATATTCGTGAAAATGAGCGTCATCACGATCATCATGAGCAGAGGGTTCAGCATGCTCCACACGACGCCCAATATAGAGCGTCGGTAGCGTAGCTTGAAATCTTTGGAAACCAAGTTGAACAGCAGGTAAAGACTGTTATGATTTTGTTTGCCTGAGTTGTTTTTTCGCAAATTCGCGGAGTGCGACATAAACCGTCCTTCTGGTCTTCTTGTTTCAGATGGGGCGCTTGCGATCCCTTTTCCTATCGTAATTCCAAGTCTATCATGATACGTGTTTTTTCTCGCTTGGGTGCTGCTTTTCGCATGCGGGCGCTGTTTTCTTGCGGTTTTCTCCATGGGTCGATTGGCAAGTCGATTCGTGAGCTCTGATTTTCCCTTGAACTGAGCCGGACATGTCCGATGCCAGAGAATTCTTTTCTGAAAGGCGGGCCCATGAGGCTTATCTGTGAGGGGCGCACCATACGGGAGGCGACAACGTAGGCGTTTCGTTCCTTTTCTGGTGGTAAACGCGACTAGGCGTGCGAGATGGATGCGGTGCTCGGGCTCTCTGTGATCGCAAACGCCCTCTCGCCTCCCTATTGTTCTCGCCACTTCTCGTGTGGTGGCCGCGCTCTTTTCTCGAGGATACGAATGTGGGGAGAGGGATGCGCATGAGGTGGAGGGCGCTCGTCGCACCCTCCAGGACCAGGCTCTTCGAAAAAGGTCGGCGCTTCGGCTTCCAGGTGGACACGAATTAAGCAGGATGGCGTGCGGCATCGCATATCCATGAGGTTGCGTCTGTGACTGCCAGAGGAAGGTCCTCTGGCTCGCTGCGAAGCGAGGGACCGGAGGACGCCATGATCCGCATCAGGATCGACGTTGCCAAGAGAGAGGCCGTGTTGCCGTCGCGGTCAGCGAGGGTGGAAGCGCCGCCGCCGAATCGTTCGGGCTCGGCGACGTGTCGGGCGACTTCGCGAAAATGCTGAAGGGGCTACGCAGGGCCGGTGCGGCCCCGGAGAACAGCTTGGTCGGAAGAAGGCCGTGAGCTCTGCTGGGTGGCCCTGTCCGGCTTTCTGGACTCGCATGTTCATGGGGTCGCGGTGATCAACCCCATCCAGGCCGATGCCTTCCGCGACGTCTGGACATGGAGTCGTGCGTCAACGCGCGCCCTTTTGTCTTGCGCCGCTTTTCAAGGTCCTGCCAAAAAGCACTGAGCTCCACCCTGGTTACCGATGGCAGGTCTCCCTTTCCCCTCACTTCTCGTCCTTCTCCACGAACACGCCCTCCTGCTTGAACACGGTGGCGAACGTCTTGAAGAACACCTTCGCGTCCAGCGCAAACGACACGTTGCGCACGTAGAACACGTCGAGCGCCAGCCGATCGTGCCACGGCAGCGAGTTGCGGCCGTACACGGCGGCGTAGCCGGTGATGCCGGGCTTCACCGTGAGCTTGAGGCTCTCGTCGCCTTGGTACAGCTCCGTCTCGCGGCGCAGGTCGGGGCGCGGGCCCACCACGCTCATGTCCCCTTTGAGCACGTTGAGGAACTGGGGCATCTCGTCGAGCGACGTCTTGCGCATGAACGCTCCCACGCGCGTCATGCGCGGGTCGTCGGCGCCGTTGTAGGTGGAGCCGTCCTCCATCACGAGGTCGGGGGCGTTCACGCGCATCGAGCGCAGCTTGTACATCTTGAAGTCGCGCCCGTCCTTGCCCACGCGCGGCGCGTTGTAGAACACGGGCCCCTTGTCCTCGAAGTGGATGAACGGCGCCAGCACGGCGATGATCAGCAGCACGATCGGCAGCGCCACGATGCCGACGATCAGGTCGCAAACCCGCTTTCCAAACCGCTCGTACATCAGCTCGCGCCCTTCGCCTCGAGTGCGGCGTACGCGCGTCCGAGCGACGCTGCGACGCGGTCGACGTCGTCGTCGGAGAGCAGCGTGTGCAAAGGCAGCGTGATCTCGTTTTCGAACTGGGCCAGCGCGTTCGGGAAATCCTCGATGCAAAATCCGAGGTCGCGATAGGCCGAAAGCAGCGGCAAGGGCTTGTAATGGACGTTCGTCGCGATGCCGTCCTCGGCCATGCGCTCGATGAGGCCGTCGCGAAACGCCCTGCTTTTGTCGAGCAGCCTCACGAGCATGAGATGCCCGCTGGAAGCGAAGCCCTCTCCGTAGTGGCGAAGGACGTCCAGCTCGATCCCGAGGGATTCGAGCGCGTGCTCGTAGCGCTCGACGAGCACGCGGCGCCGTGCGAGGAGCTCGGGGTAGCGGTGCAGCTGCGCGAGCCCCAGCGCCGCTTGCACGTCGGTCATGTTGCACTTCCAGCCGGGGAAGGCGATGTCGTACTCCCATGCCCCGGCGCGCGTTTTCGAGAGCGCGTCTTTGGTCTGCCCGTGCAGCGACATGAGCATGAGCTGGTCGTACAGCGCATCGGAATCGAACGCGCCCGCGCGCCACGCGAGGGCTCCGCCTTCAGCCGTGGTGAGGTTCTTCACGGCATGGAACGAGAACGCGGTGAAGTCGGCGGCCGTTCCCGACGGCATGCCGCAGCGCACGGCGCCGAGCGAATGCGCCGCGTCGGCCAGCACGACCACGCGGTCGAAGGCGCTCTGCAGATCGGACGCCGGCCTCCACAGGTCGCGCGCGCGGTCGAGGGCGGCGTAGAGCCGGTCGTAGTCGACCATGCGGCCGGCGACATCGACCGGGATGACGGCGCGCGTTCGCTCGGTGACGAGGGAGGGCAGGGCGTCGTAGTCCATCTCGTACGATCCGCGGGCGGTGTCGCACAGCACGGGCGTGGCGCCCACATGGCAGATGACCGAGCAAGAGGCGGTGTAGGTGTAGGCGCTCGTGATCACCTCGTCGCCGGGGCCGACGCCGAGCGCTCGCAGGGCGCATTCGAGGGCGGCCGTCGCCGAAGAGAACGTCGCAACGCGATCCGACGTCGTGAACGCTTCCAGCTCCCGCTCGAACCTCTTCGTTTTCGGGCCGGTGGTGATCCAGCCGCTTTTCAGGGAGTCTACCACCTCGTCGATCTCGGCCTGCGTGATGTCGGGTGGAGAGAATGAAATGCGTCGTTTGTCGGTCACGTGTCGCTCCTCGTGTCGCGTTTCGTCGAAACACCTATTTTGGCGTGCCCGTGTCGATTTGACGAGGGCGTACAGCGGGAATCATAGCAACGTGCGCAGCAAATCCACGATTGCCCGGTACGAATGCGGCTGGTCGAACTCCCTTTCAGCCACCGATCGGGCCTTCGCTCCCATGATCTTCCTCGTCGCCGAGCGGTCTGCCAAGCTGGCGAGGACGTCGGCGAGCGCGCGTGGATCCTCGGCGGGCACGTTGACGCCAAAGCCCTCGGAGTCGACCTTCTCCCGGAACTCGAGGCTCGACCCCGTGTTGACCATTGGCTTGCCGCTGGCGAGGTAGTCTCCGATCTTCGTGACGATGCTCTGGGCGGCGGACTTGACGAGGGAGTTCACGGTGATGTCGGATGCGCACAGGTACGCCGCCATGAGGTCGTAGGAGGCGTATCCGAGGAAGTCGACCGGCGCGCGCAGCTCTTCGGCGAGCCGTTCGAGCCGTTCGCGATCGGGTCCGTCGCCGAGGATCTTGACGCGCACCGAAGCTTTTCTCGGGGAGCTTTCGGGCATGCGCTCGCGTTCGATCAGCGCCGCGGCTTCGATGAGCGTCGCCAGGTCGTAGCTGGCTCCGAGCGTTCCGGCGTAGGTGGCCCACACCTCGCCTTCCGGTTTGACGATCCGGTCTGCGTTTCTTCGGGCCCCCTCGTCGAAGGCGGACACGTCGTTTCCCACGTAGACGGTAACGTGCGGATAGGGACGCTCGCGATCCTTCGCCGGTCGGGCGGCGTACTCGTCGGATGTGCCGACCGCCGCCGAGAGCAGTTGGTAGACGCGTCGGGCGTCGCGTGCGAACGGGTAGAACACCACATCGCTTAGCACGGGAATGTCGACGACCATGCGCATGGCTTCGGGCCACAGGTCGTTGATGTCGGCGACGAACGGCACGCCGTGCGCAGCCGCCGCCTCGGCGCAGACGCGCGCGACGTCGTTCGGCGGGATCTCGGCGTAGATGAGGTCGTACGAGTCGGATTCGCGCTCGAAATGCGCGCGAAGGTTTCTCGCGGCCACGCGATGGCTGCGGATCCGCTGCAGATCGAGGTTCTTCGCATACCCCGGCTCCTCGACGAACACGACCCGGTAGGGAAGGCCGCGATAGCACGCCTTCGAGCAGTCGCGCTGCGCCTTCTCCCAATGCTGGAACGACGAGGTGATGAGGTCGACCTCGAACCCTTCGCGCACGAGCAGCTCGGAGAGGAACCGAAACCGCGTGTATCCTTTCGTCTCGTCGCCCAGCTTCACGCCCATCGTGACGACGGCGATGCGGTGCTTGCCGGTGTATTTCGCTCGGGAGGTTTCCATAACCGAGCATTATAGCAAGTGCGCTGCGGTTTGGCCTCCTCGTTGCGGGCTTTCGGGCGGCTTTCGAGCGGCTTTTGGGCGGGCCTCACCCTCTCAACTGGTCCAACGTCCTTATGACGGCGTCGTAGGCGGCGCGGGCGTCTGGCAGGATGCGCTCGGCTGCGTCCAGGTCGCTCGCGCGCAGCGCGTCGCACAGGCGGCAGGTTTGGTCGTAGAGGCGCCGCAGCGACAGGTTGCCCGCGACGCCTTTGAGCGAGTGGGCGGCGCGGTAGGCGGTCTGCGCGTCCTTGTCGGAAAGCGCCTGCTCAAGCTCTGCAAAATGGGGGTCGTCGAGGAATTTGAGGGCGAGCCGCTCGTAGAGCGCCTCGTTTCCGCAGAAGCGCTCCATGGCCTCGCGGTGGTCGATGCCGCCTTCGCGCAAAAGCTCGGTGCGGTCGGTGTGGTCGAGGGTCATGTCGGTCCCTTCTCGCGCGTTGTCTCGGGCGTGCAAGGGGGACAGTATAGCGGCCGGCTCTTTTTCGAGGGGGCTTCGCCCGGAACCGTCACGTGATCGTGATGTGCGGCCGCGCCGCTTCGCGAGCGTTCGATGGGATTGTTCGATGGGGTTTCGGCGGCGTAACGAATCCGAAACGCGGCGGGGATATAATGGCCTCTCGAAAAGGGATAGGGCGCGCTGCCTGCGAAGCGCGGCGGCGGGATCGGAAGCGAGGCGGGCCATGGCCGCGAACCCGGAAGAGGACTTCGTCCTGAAGACCATCAAGAGCCGCGATGTGCACTTCGTGCGCTTCTGGTTCACCGACGTGCTCGGGCGCATGAAGAGCTTCGCCGTCATCCCGAGCGAGCTGGAGGACGCCTTCGCCGACGGCATGGGCTTCGACGGCAGCTGCATCGAGGGCTTCTGCCGCACGCAGGAATCCGACATGCTGGCGTTTCCCGACGCGTCCACGTTCCAGGTTCTGCCCTGGCGGCCCGAGAGCAACGCGGTGGCGCGCATGTTCTGCAGCCTGCGCACGCCCGACGGACGGCCTTTCGAGGGGGATCCGCGCCAGGTGCTCGCGCGCATGGCGGCGAAGGCGCGCGAGATGGGCTACGTGTTCAACGTAGGCCCCGAGCTCGAGTTCTACTACTTCAAGGACGCGCAGGGCGCAGAAGTGCTCGACCGTGGCGGCTACTTCGACCTCACAAGCCTCGATTACGCCTCCGACCTGCGGCGCGACACGGTGCTCACGCTCGAGAAGATGGGCATTCCCGTGGAGTACTCGCATCACGAGATGGGCCCGTCGCAGCACGAGATCGACCTGCGGTTCACCGACGCGCTGTCCATGGCCGACGCGGTGATGACGTACAAGCTGGTGGTGAAGGAGATCGCGACGCGCCACGGCGTGTACGCCTCGTTCATGCCCAAGCCGCTCTCGGGCGAGCCGGGCAGCAGCATGCACGTGCATCAGAGCTTGTTCGATCTCGACGGAAAGAACGCGTTCTTCGACCCCGCCGACCCGCAGGGCTACCGCCTGTCGAGGACGGCCCGGTGCTACCTTGCCGGACTGCTCAAGTACGCTCCCGAGTTCTGCCTGGTCACGAACCAACACGTGAACTCCTACAAGCGGCTCGTTCCCGGTGGGGAGGCTCCGGTCTACCTGTCGTGGGCGCGCTCGAACCGCTCGACGCTCGTGCGCGTGCCGGGCTACCGTCCCGATTCCGAGGCGGCTTGCCGCCTCGAGGTGCGCAGTCCCGATCCGAGCGCGAACCCCTACCTCGCGTTCGCCGTCATGCTGGCCGCGGGCCTCAAGGGCATCGAGGACGGGCTTGATTTGCAGCCGGCGTGCGAGAACGCAGACCTCTCCTCGCTTGATCGCAGGGATCTGCGCGAGCTGGGCGTCGGGACGCTCCCCGAGAGCCTTGGCGAGGCGGTGGAGCTGTTCGCTTCCTCCGACCTCATGCGCGAGACGCTTGGCGAGCACATCCACGGCTACCTCGTGGCCGCCAAGCGTGCCGAATGGGGCGAGTACCAAAGCTCCGTGTCGCAGTGGGAGCGCGACCGCTACCTCGCGGTGCTCTGAGGTGCGAGGGGAGGAGCCGTGCGGCGCAAACTCGTCATATTCGTGGCCGACAGCCTGGACAACGCGCACAAGTTCCAACAGGTGCTCGCGCACCTCGATGTGGAGGTGGCGGCGGGATCGTCCGCGCACCTTGAAAGGCTGCTCGTCCAGCATCCTTCGTACGACCTCATCGTCTACGAGGCCCGCGGGGACGCGTTCTCGAACATGGGCCGGGTGGAGGCGGCGATCGCCGGGGAGGGCGGCGGGGCGGCGTTGCTCGCGATCGTCGAACGGTCGCGCCTTGACGAGTTTCGCCTCCCCGTCCGGGTGAGAAGCGACTTCGTCGTGCACGGCGCTTCGGCCGAGGAGTGCGCGGCCCGCATCCGGCAGCTTCTGTGGTCGGGCGACGAGGGGGGCTCCCGCGACGTTTTGTGCGTGGAGAACATGGTCGTCAACCTGGCGACCTACCAGGTGACCGTCGGCGGCGAGCCGCTCGACCTCACCTATCTGGAGTACGCGCTTCTGTCCTTTCTGGTCACGCATCCCGGTCGCACCTACTCGCGCGACGCGCTCTTGCGCCAGGTGTGGGGCTTCGACTACTACGGCGGTTCGCGCACGGTGGACGTGCACGTGCGCCGCGTGCGCGCCAAGCTCGGCCCGGAGCTCGCGCAGCACCTGGAAACGGTGCGCGGCGTGGGGTACCTGTGGAGCGCGTGAGGCCGGCGCGGAGGGCTCGCACCTGAGCGTGTCATCGTGCGGCGGGCGTGGTTGCGGTAAGCGCGCGGTCCCGGGATGTCCCGCCCTCCGGGGATTCTCTGTTTCCGGTCGGCCTGGGCGGTGCGGGCGGGGCGGGTTGGACTATACTGGGCCACCCGAGACCTTGCGACCGAAGGACACGTCATGCCGAAGAAGATCGCCGTCATCGACGGCAACTCGCTCATGCACCGCGCCTACCACGCCGTTCCGCAGACGATGAACGCCCCCGACGGCACGCCCACCAACGCCGTGTTCGGCTTTCTGGCCATGCTGCTGAAGTTCATCGACATGGCCAGCCCCGACGCCATCATCTGCGCGTTCGACGCGGGACGCCCCGCGTTTCGCATGCGCGCGCTCGAGCAGTACAAGGCGCAGCGCCCGCCCATGGACGACGATCTCAAGGTGCAGTTCCCCATCATCGAGGAGCTGCTTTCGGCCATGGCCGTGCCCGTCGTGCGCGTGAAGGGCTGGGAGGGCGACGACATCCTGGGCACCATCGCCGCGCGCGACGAGGCGCTCGGCTTCGAGACGCTGCTCGTGACGGGCGACAAGGACGCCTACCAGCTGGCCACGGACAAAACGCGCATCGTCACCACGAAGAAGGGCATCACCGACGTGGCCATCTACGGTCCGGCCGAGGTGGAGGAGCGCTACGGCGTGCGCCCCGACCAGTTCATCGACTTTCTGGGCCTCAAAGGCGACTCCTCCGACAACATCCCCGGCGTGCCCGGCATCGGCGACAAGACGGCGGCCAAGCTCTTGCAGTCCTACGGCAACCTCGAGGGCATCTACGAGCATGTCGACGACCTCAAAGGCAAGCAGAAGGAGAAGATCGTCGAGAACAAGGACATGGCGTATCTGAGCCGCGAGGTGGCCACCATCGTGCGCGATCTCGATTTTCCGCTCGATCTAAAGGGGTGCAGCTTCCCGTCGTTCGATCCGGAGGCCGTGACCGAGGCGTTCAAGAAGGTGCGGTTCAACGCCCATCTCAACCGCGTGCTCAAGCTCGTGGGCAAAGAGCTCGAACGCAAGGCTGCTCCGCTTTCGGTCGAGCCCGTCGTCACGGGGGCGCGGGCTGTCGAACTGGTGGATGCCGCCATCGCGCGCGGCGAGTCGCTGGGGGTGGCGTTCGTGGAGCCCGAACAGGTGTCGCTGTTCAACGCGGGGCTGCACTGCGCCGTGTCCACGAGCGAGGGGACCGCGCTGTTCGAGGACGACGAGGGCCTGGCCGCGTTCTCGCGCGTCGTGAAGGGCGCTCCGTTCTCCGCGCTCGATGTGAAGCAGGCGCTTCACCGCGTCTATCCGGCCGACACTTCCGAGCGCGCCCTTGTGGACGACGCCGACCTCATGGGCATGCGCGCGTTCGACCTGGGGCTGGCCGGCTACGTGCTGAATTCGTCGGTGTCGGAGTACTCCTTCGACGCGCTGCTCGACGCCTACTGCGGGGGCGTTTTGCCCGAGGCGAAGGACGAAGCGGCCGCGGCCTCCTTCCAGGCCGCTGCGGCGCGCCAGCTCGTGGGGCCGCTTACGGAGGCGCTTGAGCGCGACGGCAGCGCGCGCCCGTACTTCGACATCGACCTGCCGCTCGTGGCCGTGCTCGCCATCGTGGAGCGCACGGGTGCCGCGGTGGACTGCGACCGTTTGGCCGAGCTGGGCGCATCCACGCAGGCCGAGCTCGACGAACTGAGCGCTCGCATATTCGACATGGCGGGGGAGGAGTTCAACCTCGATTCCCCCAAGCAGCTCTCGCGCATTCTGTTCGAGGTGCTGGGCCTGAAGCCCCTCAAGAAGAACCAGCGCGGCTACTCCACCGACGCGGCCGTGCTCAAGGAGCTCTCGCATGAGCACGACCTGCCCGCGCTCGTGCTGCGCTACCGCGAGCTTGCCAAGATCAAGTCCACCTACATCGATGCCCTGCCGCGCATGCGCGCCGGCGACGGGCGCGTGCACACGTGCTTCAACGAGACGGTCACGACGACCGGCCGCTTGTCCTCGTCGGACCCGAACCTGCAGAACATCCCCGTGCGTACGGAGTTCGGCCGCCAGATCCGCGAGTCGTTCGTGCCGCTCGCGCCGGGCGAGCTGTTCGTGTCGGCCGACTACTCGCAGATCGAGCTGAGGCTGCTCGCGCACCTCTCCGGCGACGAGCACCTTGTGGCCGCCTTCTGCTCGGGCGCCGACTTCCACGCCTCCACGGCGAGCCGCGTGTTCGACTTGCCCGTGGAGGAGGTCACGCCTGAGCTGCGCAGCCGCGCGAAGGCTGTGAACTTCGGCATCGTGTACGGTCAGCAGGCGTTCGGTCTCTCGCAAAGCCTCGGCATCCCGTTCGGCGAAGCCAAGGAGATGATCGATCGCTACTTCGAGGCGTACCCCGGCGTGCGCGCTTACCTCGACGACACCGTCGCGAAGGCCAAGGAGCAGGGGTTCGCCGAGACGATGTTCGGTCGCAAGCGCCACATCCCCGAGCTCAAAGCCGGAAACGCGAACCAACGCGGCTTCGGCGAGCGCACGGCTATGAACCACCCCATGCAAGGAAGCGCCGCCGACATCATCAAGCTCGCGATGGGCGAGGTTCAGCGCCGGCTGATGGCCGAAGGGCTGCGCGCGAAGCTGCTTTTGCAGGTGCACGACGAGCTGGATTTCAGCGTGCCCGAAGACGAGCTCGAGGTTGTGAGCGCGCTTGCGAAGGAAGTCATGGAGGGCGTGGTGAAGCTGCGCGTGCCGCTCGTGGCGGACGTGTCCGCAGGAGCCACCTGGGCCGAAGCGCACTAGGATCCCGGCTGTCCGGCGTCCCCCTGCCGCGCCCCTGCCGCGCTTACGTTCCCGTCGCGCGCATTGTCGCCCCGAAGACACGGTTTTCGCCCGCAAACCGTGTCTTCGGGGCGACAATGCCGCCCGCAAGGCGGCGCAACGGCGGTCGCGATTCGCAAAGCGCGTTCGCGGTCTTTCTGCGACTTTGCAGGACCTGTGATGCCGGAAAAAATCATGCCATGCTGCCGTGCGTGACCGGAAAGATCTGCTATCATGCAAACGTTGCGCTCAAAAGGGCGCGCGTAGGAAGAGTGCGATGATACGCGGAGATTGTGCATACGTTCATATTGACTTGCTACGATCACGCTGCTAAGCTATCGCCTTGCGTTTATTTCATTCAAGGAGACACTCATGTACGCAATCGTTAAGACGGGCGGCAAACAGTACAAGGTCGCCCCAGGAGACAGGCTGAACGTGGAGAAGCTTGATGCCGAGGTGGGCGCCAAGGTCGACCTCGAGGCCATCTGCGTCGTCGACGGCGCGAAGGTCGAGGCCGATCCGGCGAAGGCCGCTGCCACGAAGGTCACGGCCATCGTGCTCGAGCAGTTCAAGGGCGAGAAGCAGCTCGTCTTCAAGTTCAAGAAGCGCAAGAACTACAAGAAGCTGCGCGGTCACCGCCAGCGTCTCACACGCATCGAGATCGAGTCCGTGGGCTCGGCGAAGGCCGACAAGCCCGTCGCCAAGAAGGCCGCCGAGAAGCCCGCGTCCGAAGACGCCGAGTAAGCAGAAGGAGGGAACATCATGGCTCACAAGAAAGGTCTTGGATCCACCCGAAACGGCCGCGATTCCCGCGCGCAGCGCCTCGGCGTGAAGATGTTTGCCGGTCAGACGGTCAAGACGGGCAACGTCATCGTTCGCCAGCGCGGCACGAAGTTTCATCCGGGCGACAACGTCGGCCGCGGCAAGGACGACACGCTATTCGCGCTGTGCGACGGCACGCTCGAGTTCACGCGCGGCGTGAAGCGCAGGGTTCACGTGCGTCCCGAGGCGTAAGAACCGCTTCTTTCGCATCAACCACACCTTGTTTGTTTTTGCATGCCCTCTGTCTTTCAGAGGGCATGTTTCGTATACAATCGAAAGAGCGCGTCGCGCATCCCACATCGTGCCGTGAAGCCGGGCGTGAAGACGACTTGCACACTTCGCGCGTGCGACGCAAGAGGGCCTTCCGATGCGAAGGCCGGTTCCAGGATAGAGGTGGCCCCAGGTGTTCATCGACAAAGTGCGCATCCATGTGAAGGGCGGCGACGGCGGTGCGGGTTGCATGTCGTTTCGCCGCGAGGCCCATGTGCCGAAGGGCGGGCCGGACGGCGGCGACGGCGGGCACGGCGGCAACGTGGTGCTCGAAGCCGACGCGAGCCTGTCCTCGCTCATCGAGTACCGCTTCAAGCACCATTTCAAAGCCGAGCGCGGCACGCACGGCAAAGGCAGCCGCATGCACGGCGCGACGGGGGAGGACCTCGTGCTCAAGGTGCCGGTGGGCACCGTGGTGCGCGAGTACTTCGAGGATACGCGGGAGACGGGCGAGCTCATCGCCGACCTCACGCACGACGGCGAGCGCGTCGTCGTGGCCGAGGGGGGCACGGGCGGCCGCGGCAACATCCATTTCGTCACCTCGACGCGCCGCGCGCCCGCGTTCGCGGAGCTCGGCGAGCCGGCTCAGGAGGGCTGGATCGAGCTCGAGATGAAGCTCATGGCCGACGCGGCGCTCGTGGGCATGCCGAGCGCGGGCAAGTCGTCGCTCATCGCGAAGATGAGCGCCGCGCGCCCGAAGATCGCCGACTACCCGTTCACGACGCTCGTGCCGAACCTCGGCGTGGCGCGCTCGGGCGATCTGTCCTTCGTCGTGGCTGACATCCCCGGCCTCATCGAAGGCGCCCACGAGGGGCGCGGCCTGGGGCACGAGTTCTTGCGCCACATCGAGCGCACGGCGCTCATCGTGCACGTAGTGGATCTGACCGGCGACTGGGAGGGGCGCGACCCGCTTTCCGACTACGAGATCATCAACCGCGAGCTTGCGCTTTACGCCGACGAGCTGGCGGCGCGCCCGCGCATCGTGGTGGCGAACAAGACCGACGTGGCGGGCACCGAGGAGGCGTGCGAGCGTTTGGCGAAGCGCGTGCGGGAGGACTCCGTCGCGGCCGCCGACGGCGACGAGTTCGCCCCGAGCCCCGTCGATCCGAAGCTCTACCGCGTGAGCGCGCTCACCGGCGAGGGCGTCGACGGCCTCAAGGCGGCCATCGCGCGCAAGGTGAACGAGCTGCGCGAGGCGGCGCGCGAGGCGGCGGCGACCGAAGTGCAGTACGGGCAGGTGTGGGAGCACCGGCGGGCCGAGCGCGACAAGCGCTTCTCCGTGACGCCGCTCGGCGGCGGCGTGTTCCGCGTGACGGGCCCTCAGGTGGAGCGCATGGTCGTGCAGACCGACTGGGAGAACGAGGAGGCCATCGCCTTTCTGCAGCACCGGCTCAAGCGGCTCGGCGTGGAGGCGGCGCTTGAACGCGCCGGGGCGGTGGACGGCGACGAGATCCGCATCGTGGGCCGCGCGTTCGAGTTCGAATCGGCGCGGACGTCGGAGGACGCGTTCAGGGAGCTCGACCTGTGATGGGCGCTGGGAAGGGCGCGCGCGGCGCGCGGCGAGGGGGCGGTCGGAGGCTCGTCGTGAAGATCGGATCTTCGACGCTCACGACCTCGGAGAGCAAGATAGACTACGCCTACCTCGAACGGCTGGCAGACCAGATCGCGCGGGCGAGGGAGGAGGGCTGGCATCCCGTCGTGGTGACGTCGGCGGCCATCGCCTGCGGATTGGAGAGGCTCGGCATCGAGAAGCGCCCGCACGACATGCCGAGCCTCCAGGCGGCGGCGTCGGTGGGCCAAAGCGCTCTCTCGACCGCGTACGCCGAGGCATTCGCCCAGCGCGGCATCGTGACGTCGACGGTGCTGCTGACGCGGCGGGACACGGCCGACCGCCGCGCCTACCTGCACGCGCGCGACACGTTCGACCGGCTGCTCGATCTGGGCGTGGTCCCCATCGTGAACGAGAACGACACCGTGTCGGTGGAGCAGATCCGCTTCGGCGACAACGACACGCTCGCGGCGCTCGTGGCGTGCCTCATCGAAGCCGATCTCGTGGTCATCCTGTCGGACATCGACGGGCTGTACGACGCGAACCCGGCCGTCCACCCCGAAGCGCGGCTCATCAGGCGCGTGGAGGCCGTCGGTCCGGAGATCATGGCCGCGGCGGGCGGCGCGGGCAGCACGGTCGGTTCGGGCGGCATGGCCACGAAGATCAAGGCCGCGCGCGTGCTCATGGTGGCGGGCATCCCGCTTGTGGTGTGCCATGGCCGTCGCGAGGGCGCCATCGTGGACGCGGCGCGGGGCGAAGAGGTGGGCACGCGTTTCGTCGCGGCCTCGCGGCCCCACGAGATCACGCCGAAGAAGCTGTGGATAGCGCTCGGCGACGCCGCGCGCGGGGCGCTTTCGGTGGACGAGGGGGCGAAGGCCGCGCTCGTCGCGCACGGCAGCTCGCTTCTGCCCGTAGGCGTGCGCGCGGTGGAAGGCCGCTTCGAGTCGGGCGACATCGTGGACATCAAGGACGGTTCGGGGTATCTGTTCGCCCGCGGACGTGCGGCGTTCTCGAGCGACGA
This sequence comes from Rubneribacter badeniensis, assembly GCF_002899695.1. Lineage (GTDB taxonomy): Bacteria > Actinomycetota > Coriobacteriia > Coriobacteriales > Eggerthellaceae > Rubneribacter > Rubneribacter badeniensis. The sequence continues at coordinate 103,618 of NZ_PPEL01000003.1, read as the reverse complement.
GGCCGCGCTCGCCATCGGGCGCACGCGCGCGCAGCTGCAGGCGAACCGGCTGTTGTCGAGCTTGGCGGAGAAGCCGCTTGTCCATCGCGACGAACTGGTGGTGTTCGAGTAGCGCCCTTCGGTGGGTTGCCGGGTGGTGAAAGCCGGCTGCGCGCGGCGCGTCTGCGCATCTCGCCCCTCGCCGATGCGGGAGGGCTCTGCGGTTGGTTTCGCGCTTCGCGCGAATGCGAAAGGATGTGGTTGCATGGTCGAAGAGACGGCTTGGGAAGAGGCGCGGCGCGTCGCCGGCGCGGCGCGTGCGGCCAGTGCGGCGCTCGCGCAGAAAAGCGCGGCCGAGCGCGCCGCGGCGCTTGCCGCGATGGCGGTGGCGCTGCGTGCGCAGACGGGCGCCATCGTGGAGGCGAACGAGCGCGACATGGAGGCGGCGCGCGCGGCGGGCACGAAGGAGAGCCTGCTCGACCGCCTGATGCTCGATGCGGGGCGCGTGGACGCCATGGCGGCGGCGCTGGAGGACTTGATCGCGCTGCCCGACCCGCTGGGGCGGGTGCAGGAGGAGCGCGTGCTGAAGAGCGGCATCGAGCTTCAGCGCGTGAGCGTGCCGCTCGGCGTGGTGGCCGTGGTGTACGAGGCGCGGCCGAACGTGACCGCGGACGCGGCGGGCATCTGCCTGAAGTCCGGCAACGCGGCCGTGCTGCGCGGCGGCAGCTTGGCGGCGCACTCGAACGCCCTCATCGCAGCCGTGCTGCACGACGCGGCTGTGGCCGCGGGCATGCCGGCGGGCTGCATCGGCGCCATCGAGTCCACCGACCGCGCCGCCACCGACGCGCTCATGCAGCTGCACGGGGTGGTGGACGTGCTGATCCCGCGCGGCGGCGCAGGGCTCATTCGCCACTGCGTGGAGCATTCGAAGGTGCCGGTCATCGAGACGGGCACGGGCAACTGCCATGTGTATGTGCACGAGAGCGCCGACGCGGAGAAGGCGCGCGCCATCGTGCTGAACGCGAAGTGCCGCCGCTACGGCGTGTGCAACGCGGCCGAGACGCTTCTGGTGGATTCGTCGGCCGCCGACGCGCTTCTGCCTCCCATCCTCTCGGCGCTGGCCGAGCGAGGCGTGCTTTTGCATTGCGATGCGCAGGCGGCGGCGCTCGCGCGCGAGGCGGGGCTTGAGGCGGGAGGGCAGTTCGTCGCCGCCGACGAGGATGACTGGGCCACGGAGTATCTGGCTCCCGAGATCGCGGTGAGGTGCGTGGAGGGCGTCGATGCGGCCATCGACCACGTCAACCGCTACGGCACGCATCATTCGGAGGCCATCGTGGCCGAGAACGCGGCGGCGTGCGAGCGCTTCCTCGCGCGCGTGGACGCGGCGGCCGTGTACGCGAACGCCTCGACGGCGTTCACCGACGGCGGGCAGTTCGGGCTGGGCGCCGAGATCGGCATCTCCACCCAGAAGCTGCACGCGCGCGGCCCCTTCGCACTTGACGCGCTCATCTCGTACAAGTACGTTTTGCGCGGAACGGGCCAGGTGAGGGCGTAAGTGGCGGCGATCTGCGAGCGCTTCGACGACCTGGGCGCGGACGGGCGTCCGGCGCGGCTCGGCATCATGGGCGGCACGTTCGACCCCATCCACATCGGTCACCTCGCATGCGCCGAGCAAGCGCGCGAGGCGTTCGAGTTGGCTGCGGTCGTGTTCATCCCGGCGGGCAACCCCGTGTTCAAGAAGGACCGCGCCGTGACGCCGGCGGCCGACCGCCTCGAGATGTGCCGCCTCGCCACGCGCAGCAACCCCGCGTTCGACGTGAGCGCCATCGAGATCGAGCGCGGCGGCGACACCTACACGGTTGACACGCTGCGCCAGCTGCGCGCCCACTACCCCGACAACGTGGAGCTGCGCTTCATCACAGGCGCCGACGCAGTGGCGAGCATCGTGGCCTGGCGCGAGAGCGCGGCCATCGCCGACTTGGCGCGCCTCATCGCGGTCACCCGGCCCGGATACGCGCTCTCGGACGAGCGGCGCGCCCTCATCGAAGGGCGCGGCAACTTCGCCGTCGACTACCTCGAAATCACCTCGCTCGCCGTCTCGTCGAGCGACCTGCGCCGCCGCGTGGCGGCGGGCGCGTCGATCAGGTATTTGACGATGCAGCGCGTCTTCGATTATATTCGGGAGAAGCGCTTGTACCGAGACGACGGGGAAGGAGGGCCTCGATGACGCAGACCGATGCGCTTTCAGAGGAGTTCTTTGCAGCGCGCGAGCGCGACCTGGCCGAAAGGCTCAAGCCGCGGCGCTTCGACCACGTGCTCAGCGTATCGGACACGGCGGCCGCGCTCGCCGAGGCGTACGGCGCCGACGTGCGCAAGGCGCGGCTCGCGGGCCTTCTGCACGATTGGGACAAGGAGCACTCCGACGACGAGATCCGCCAGCGCGCCCGCGACCTGGGCGTGGACGTGGATCCGCTCGTGCTCGAGACGATGCCGCGGCTTTTGCACGGCCCGACGGCCGCCGCGGCGCTCGGACGGGAGTTTCCGTGCATCCCCGCCGACGTGCTGCAGGCGATCGAGCGGCACACCGCGGCGGCGACGGGCATGAGCGATTTGGACATGATCGTCTACGTCGCCGACGCGATCGAGCCCAAGCGCGCGTTCGGCGGGCTGGACGAGCTGCGCTCGGCGGCGGGGAAGGTGCCGCTCGAGGAGCTTTTCCTGATGACGTTCGAGCATATCCTGCTGACGCTCGTGAAGCGTCGAAAGCGCCTTCATCCGGCGACGGTGGAGGTGTGGAACCACTACGTGGCCCGACTGCGCACGGCGGCGGGCGAGAAAGGAGCAGCGTGAGCGAGACGACGATCGAGCCGACTTCGCGAGAGTGCGCCCTCATCGCGGCGCGTGCGGCGGATGGGAAGAAGGCCACCGACATCATGGTGCAGGAGGTGCGCGACCTCATCGGCGTGACGGACTACTTCGTTATCGCCACGGCGGCGAACAGCCGCCAGGTGGAGGCCATCGTGGACGAGATCGAAGAGGCCGAGCGCGAGCAGGCGCGCATGAAGCCGCTCCATCGCGAGGGCACGCAGGACGGCACGTGGTCGCTGCTCGATTACGGCAGCTTCGTCGTGCACGTGTTCCAGCCCGAGACGCGCGAGTACTATCGCCTGGAGGCGCTGTGGAACGACGCGCCGGTGGTGGATCTGGCCGCCGAGGCGGGGCTTGACGAGATCGAGTACTCCGACCGCATCGCGAAGCTGCTCGGCCGCGCTTAGGCGGGCTTCGGGGCGTCTCTCGCGGATCGGGTCTGCCGTCTTGCCGGACGAGGCGCTCTTTCTCCCCGGTTTCTCGCGTCGATGACGCCTTCACGTCGTCGCGTCGGCGCTGGGGCGAATCTGCCGCTCGACCGCTTGCACACGATGGGGGGCGGGCCTGCATCGCTGTTCGGAATCCTCGGCTGGTCGGTTTTGCGCGAGGACGGGCGCGCGTCGCACGGGATTCGTCAGGTTGCCATCGAATCCCGTTCGTTCGAGGGGCGCTGCCTCCGGCCTTCTTGGCGGCGGTCTGCTCCTGCGTTTGCCGGGGCGCTGCGGGCTGCGCGAGATGCCTGCACGCGCGCGGGCCGGAGGCTGGCGGTTCGGCGAGGCAGAGCGCCCGCGAGCGACAGCCGGAGGATGCACGGCTCCGACGGGCTTCCCGAGACGGGGCGATCGACGGTGCGACGTTAGGAAAGGCCGTCTGATGCCGGAAGCCCGTAGGCGGCCTCGGCCTGGGTCGCGGCGCGGACGAGGGCCTTCTGCATGGCCTCGGTGGCCAACACGGCGACCATGTCGTAGTCGGCCTCCACCTCGCCTGAGGCGAACGTGAACACCGTGTCGCCGTCCCCCGAGGTGTGCACGGGCTTGATGACGCGCGCGTACGCGTCATGGACGACGGATGATGCCTTCGTGGCCTGGGCTTTCGTGAGGCATGCGTTCGTGAGGACGAGGCCGATGGTCGTGTTGGCGCACGGGCCGGCCGCAGGGCTTTGCGGGGCGGCCGCGTCAGCGAAGGCGGCGAGCGGATCCATGACGCGTCCGTCTTTGCCGCGGCAGCCCGCAATCCAGGCGCCGTCCTCGCCGCGCACGTTGCCGAGGGCGTTCAGCGCGACCATGGCCACGCATGCGAGCGCGCCGATGCGCAGCCCGCACAGGCCGAACCCCGCCTTCATGGCGTGCTCCTTGCCGAGGAGCTTGCCTACGCTGGCGCCGCAGCCCGCGCCCACGTTGCCTTCGGCGAGCGGCTCGGAGGCGTCGCGTTCGAACGCCGTGCGCGCAGCCGCGCGCCCCATCGCGGCGTCGGGATGCGCGTTCTCGCCCACGAGCAGGTCGAAAAGGCAGGCCCCCACAACGATGGGCACGCGCGCGCTCTCGACGGGAAACCCGATGCCGCGCGCGGCCAGCTCGTCCATGACGCCGGTGCTCGCGGCCAGTCCGAAGGCGCTTCCGCCCGAGAGGACGACGGCGTGCACGGCCTCGATCATGTTCTCGGGCTTGAGCAGGTCCGTCTCGCGGGTGGCCGGACCGCCGCCGCGCACGGCGACGCCGCAGACGGCCCCCTCGGGCGCGATGGCGACCGTGCATCCCGTTGCGGTGCGCAGGTCGTGGGCGTGCCCGCAGCGGAAGGCGGGCAGATCGGCGAGCGTGGCGGGTTGGAACATGGGGCGTCCTTTCTCGGAGGGGCTTCCGGCGTCCATTGTACACCTCCGCTCTTTTCGAGCCACCCGCGAGCGAGGGCGCGGACGAAGGCGGGGGCTGTCGGGCACGGGCGCGGAGAAACGGGGCCTCGCGCGATCTTGCCGCCTCGTCCGATCGGCGTCGCGGTCGACCGCATGTCGCGCTGCCTGTCCCTCGCCTTGGGAAAGACGAACCGATGTCGGCTTGCGGCGCTGCGACGGGGGTGGTACAGTGAAGCCCCTTTTCGGGTCGTCGTGCACCTCTCCTCAAGATAGGAGTGGTTCGCATGCCCGATTTCCTCGCCAAGGCCGCCTGCCGCGGCCGTCGGCCCCAGCACCTTGCCGCACGCCGGATATTCCCCCGTCCCGACCTCATCGCGAAGCTGTTGCGCGAGCGGCATGTGGCGCGCTTCGTCGTGGCTCCCGACGGGTACGGGAAGACGGCCCTCGCGTTGGAGTACGCCGACACCGTGTATCGCTTCGAGCACGTGGCCTGGCTCGACGGGAGAAGCCCCTGCTTTTTGCGTGATCTCGACCGCGGCATCGTGGCTGAGGCGCTTCTCGAAGCCGATCGCGAGCCGCTCCTCGTCGTGATCGAGGACGTGCCGCCGCTCGATCCCGCGCGGGTGGACGCGCTCTCTTCCGACATGGACCGTCTGCTCGAACGCGGTTGCGAGGTGCTCGTCACCTGCTCGCCCGCATGCGATGCGTTCGCGCGGCACCGCGACCGCGTCCGGCTTTCCGCTGAGGATCTGCTGCTCAGCGATGCTGAGATCGACGGGCCGCGCACGGCCGCCGAGCGCGCGGCGCGCCCCGCTGCGGACATCGCTCGGGCCGAGCGCGTCGCGGGGATCGCCTGGGCCTCCTCCGAGGGGCCGGGGTTTCTCGAAGGGGCGCTGCGCGAGGAGCTTCCGAGCGATGTGCTGCTGTCGATGTTCGCGATGGCCGTCCTCGAGAACGGCTCCTTCTCCGACGTGGCGGCGTTCGGCCCGTTCGGCGACGACCAGGCCGAGCTTTTCTCCGAGCACTACCCGCACCTCGGCGTCGACCTTCGGCGAGGGCGGTTCTCCTGCGCGCGGTTCTCCGTCGAGGAGGTGGCCTCCGCGTTCTCTCCGAGGCTCGGGGCGCTCGCGAAGCGCTCTCCGTTCTCGGGCCGCGACGCGCTCGCGTCTCGCGCGGCCGACGCGCTCGCGGCCCGCGGGAGGTTCGGGCGCGCATGCGGCGCGGTGCGGACGCTCGCCTCGCGCGAGGCCTGCGCGGCATGGCTCGCCGACCGCGGAAGAGAGCTGCTTGGGGCGTGCTGCCTCGTGGAGGCGTGCGAGGCGTACCGGGCGCTCGGCGGCGAGGCGGTCGGTCGCAGCGCCAGGCTCGAGGCGGACGAGGCGTGCCGCCGCGCCCTTTTGGGCGACCGTCGCGCGGCGTGCTCCTCTGCCCGCCGCGTGGCGGGCGACCCCGCTGCCGATCCGGGCGAGCGCGCCGTCGCGGCGCTCGTGCTCTCCTCATGCGCCGACGGAGTAGAGCGCCGCCGCGCGCGGGATCTCGTCGCGGCGTTCGCGCGGATGTCCGAAGGAGGGGAGGACGGCCCGTCCCATCCGTGGGCGGCGTCCGTCTCGGTTCGGGCGGCCCTCGATCTTTCGTCTGCGCAGGGAGCCGAAGCGTGGCTTTCTTGGTACGACAGCGGTGTGCGCGGGCCGGCGATTGCCCAGGCTGCGGCCTGGGTTCTGCGCAGCGCGTCGGAGTCGCCCTCCGCAAACGGGGTCGCCTCGGATCCGCTCGCCGCAGGGTCTGCGTCCGCTCCGGTCGCGTCTCCCGCAGTCGAGCGCGTGGCCTCGATCGTCCGTGCGCGCATCTCGTGTTCGGAGGAGCCCCTCGGCCTGTTCGACGCTGCGGCGGGCTCCTCGTTCGAGCGCGCCTGCGAGCGCGGCGTCGTGGCGCAGCCCGCGCTCGACGCGCGCTCTGCTCACGCCGTGCGCTCGATGGAGATGGAGCTGTATCGCCAGCGCGCGCTCTTCGAGCGCCAGGAGCGCGAGCGCGCGAGGCGGCGGCGCTCGTTCGCGGCGACGCATCCCGACGCGTTCAGGCGCGACCTCGCCGTGGATTCCCCTGCGTCCCCTTCCGAGCCGCTGCTCACCGTCAACCTGTTCGGAGGCCTCGAGGTGCGCATCGGCGACGAGCCCGTCGACGTGCGGCTGCTTCGCCGTCAGAAGGTCAAGACCCTGCTCGCGCTGCTCGTGCTCAACCGCGGCAAGGAGTTCTCGCGCGACAAGCTCGTCAGCTTGATGTGGCCCGACAGCAACCTCGAGGCCGCGCGCAAGAACCTCTACGGCATCTGGTCGATGCTGCGCCGCGCGCTCACCACCCCCGAGGGGTCGTGCCCCTACCTCATCCGCCAGCAGAACGGCCTCAGGCTCGACGCGCGCCTTCTGTCCACGGACGTGACGCAGCTCGAGGAGGTGTGTCGCAGCCTCTTGTTCGAGCCGCCGAGCTTCGGCGGGTGGACGCACGTGTGCTCGCAGGTGGACGAGCGGTTCTCCGAAGACCTGCTTCCGAGCGACGACGACAACGAGGCCATCGCCGCTTTGCGGACGGACTACCGCAGCCGCCTCGTCGACGCGCTCGTGAGCGCCTCCACCCGCCTCGTCGACGCGGGGTCGGCGCAGGAGGGGTTGTGGTTCGCCCGCGCCGCGCTCCAGCGCGACCACACGCGCGAGGACGCCTACACCGCGCTCATGGGAGCTCAGATCGCCGCCGGACAGCGCACGGCGGCGCTCGAGACGTACTTCTCCTGCCGCCGGTTCCTCGCCGACGGGCTGGGGATCGACCCTTCGCTCGAGACGATGCGCCTCTACCACAGCATCATCGAGACGGAGGCTGCCTTCGAGTGACGTGCGCATCCGGGGCCCCGCGCCCTCGGGCGCGCAAGAAGGGGGATCGGTTCCGTGCGCGGGGTCTCCCTTCGTCCCTGCCGCCGCGCCGTCGCGAACGGCGCGGCGGTGCGTCCCCTATGGATTTTCCCCAGATGCGCGGCGCGTTATGCTAGAGTGGCACATGCTGTATATTCTACCGTTGATAAGCGCGTATGCGCTTTGGCCGCAAGAAGGATGGCACGTACATGGCAGGTTTCCTCTCCAAACTCCTCACGCTCGGCGAGGGCAAGCAGATGAAGGGCTATCAGGCCGTCGTGGACAAGGTCAACGGCCTGGAGCCTGAGATGCAGGCGAAAGGCGACGACGAGCTGCGTGCGCTCACGGCGGCGCTGCGCGAGCGGGCCGCGGGTGGCGAGGATCTCAAGGCCATCCTGCCCGAGGCGTTCGCGGCCGTGCGCGAGGCGTCGGTGCGCACGTTGGGCCTGCGCCACTTCGACGTGCAGCTCATCGGCGGCATGGCTCTGAACGACGGGCAGATCGCCGAGATGAAGACCGGCGAGGGCAAGACGCTCGTGTCCACGCTTGCGGGCTATCTGAACGCGCTGTCCGGAAACAACGTGCACATCGTCACCGTGAACGACTACCTCGCCCGCCGCGACAGCGAGTGGATGGGGCGCATCTACCGCTTCCTCGGCATGGAGGTGGGCCTCATTCAGAACGGCATGCGCCCCGACAAGCGGGTGCCCGCCTACAAGGCCGACGTCACCTACGGCACGAACAGCGAGTTCGGCTTCGACTACCTGCGCGACAACATGGTGACGCGCGCGGCGTCGCGCGTGCAGCGCGGACATCACTTCGCCATCGTCGACGAGGTGGACTCCATCCTCATCGACGAGGCGCGCACGCCGCTCATCATCTCGGGCGCGGGCACGCAGGCGGCCGAGACGTACAACAAGTTCGCCCGCGTCATGGTAGGGCTTCGCGAGGGCGAGGACTTCGACATGGACGAGGCGAAGAAGACCATCAACGCCACCGAGAGCGGCCTTGAGAAGATCGAGGCGATGCTCGGCATCGACGACATCTACGCCGATCCGTCAGGGCAGCTGGCGAACCACCTGCAGCAGGCCCTGAAGGCGCAGTTTCTGTTCCATCGCGACGTGGACTACGTGGTGGCGAACGGCGAGGTGAAGATCGTCGACGAGTTCACCGGCCGCATCATGGAGGGGCGTCGTTGGTCCGAGGGCCTGCACCAAGCCGTCGAGGCCAAGGAGCGCGTGCTCGTGCGCGAGGAGAACCAAACGCTCGCCACCATCACGTTGCAGAACTACTTCCGCCTCTACGAGAAGCTCTCCGGCATGACCGGCACGGCCATGACCGAGGACGCGGAGTTCCGCCAGATCTACAAGCTGCCGGTCGTGGCCATCCCGCCGAACCGCCCGGTGGCCCGCAAGGACGAGGACGACCTCATCTACCGCACGGTGGAGGCGAAGTTCAACGCCGTGGCCGACGACGTGGCCGAGCGCAACGCGAAGGGCCAGCCCTGCCTCATCGGCACGGTGTCCATCGAAAGCTCCGAGAAGCTCTCGCGTCTGCTCGACAAGCGCGGCATCAAGCACGAGACTTTGAACGCGAAGAACCACGAGCGCGAGGCGCACATCATCGCGCAGGCTGGTCGCGTGGGCGCTGTGACCATCGCCACGAACATGGCCGGGCGCGGCACCGACATCCTCTTGGGCGGCAACGCCGAGGTGCTCGCCGACGACGCGCTGCGCGCGCGCGGCCTCGACCCCGACCGCGATCCGGCTGCCGTTCCCGCCGAAGGCGAGGAGGACGCCACGCCCGCTCCCACCGACGAGCAGCGCGCCGAGGCCCTTGCCGAGGCGAAGCGCGTGTGCGCCGAGGAGCACGACCGCGTCATCGAGGCGGGCGGTCTTGCCGTCATCGGCACCGAGCGTCACGAGAGCCGCCGCATCGACAACCAGCTGCGCGGCCGCGCCGGCCGCCAGGGCGATCCCGGCGTGACGCAGTTCTACCTGTCGCTCGAAGACGACCTCATGCGCCTGTTCGGCGGCAATCGCATGGACTCCATCGCCCGCATGATGGAGAAGACCGACATGCCCGAGGACATGCCCATCCAGGCCGGCATGGTGTCGAAGGCCATCGAAGGCGCGCAGCGCCAGGTGGAGAGCATGCACTTCGCCGCCCGCAAAAACGTGCTCGAGTACGACGACGTGATGAACCTGCAGCGCGCGGCCATCTACGCCGAGCGCAACGCCATCTTGGACGGCAAGGACATGGAGGGGCGCATCCCCGAGATCGTCCGCGACGCCGTGGGCGCCGTCGTCGAGGAGAACTGCCCGGCGAAGGCTCCGAGCGACGACTGGGACGTGAAGGCCGTCGAAACGTGGGTGTCCACCATGACGGGCAGCTCCGACTTCTCGGTGGCCGAGGTCGATCACGACGACGATCCGGCGCTTTTGGAAGAGGCCATCGCCGAGCACCTCGAGCAGGTGCACGCCGAGAAGGCCGGACAGCTGGGGGAGCAGACGATGCGCATGCTCGAGAGCCAGGTGATGCTGCGCATCATCGACACGCGCTGGATGGCGCACCTCCAGGAGATGGACTACCTGAAAGCGGGTATCGGCCTGCGCGCGTTCGGCCAGCGCGACCCGCTCGTCGAGTACAAGAACGAGGCCTACAACGCCTTCCAGAACCTCACAGCCGGCATGTACGAGGACTACCTGCGCACGCTCTTGCGCCTGCAGGTGGCTGCGAAGCCGGAGCAGCCGGCGCTCGCCGAAGAGAAGAGCCCGCTCGACGGCAAGGTGAGCTACTCCTCGCCCGAGCAGGCGCTCGAGCAGACGGGCGTCGCCGCTGCGCGTCAACGGGCCCAGGCGGCCGGCGCGCGGGCGCAGGGCGCTCCCGCCGCGCCGCCTAAACCGGCGCCGGCGAAGCCCCAGACCTACGTGAAGGACAAGGACGACCCCTTCGCGAACGTGGGCCGCAACGATCCGTGCCCGTGCGGCAGCGGCCTCAAGTACAAGAAATGTCATGGACGGGATCAGTAGGACGATGGCCGAGAGAACCGAGAGGGACCTGGAGGAGGCCGCCGGTCGCGTCGATGCCGCGCGCGGCTACCTCCATATCGACGACAAGCGCGCCGAGCTTTCGCGGCTCGACGAGGAGAGCGCCAAACCCGGATTCTGGGACGACGCGGCGCATGCGCAGAGCGTGTCGAAGCAGGCGAGCGTGCTGCGCGACACCATCGCCGAGTACGAGGAGGCCGCTGCGCTGCTCGACGATGCGCGCGCGGCGCTCGACCTTGCGGCCGAGGACGAGGCCTTCGCCGCCGAGGCGGACGATGCGCTCGCTCGGCTCGACGGGCTGCTCGACGCGCTCGAGGTGAGCTCGTGGTTCAGCGAGCGCTTCGACGGCGGCGACGCCATCCTCACGGTGAACCCCGGATCGGGTGGCCTCGAGGCGCAGGATTGGACCGACATGCTCTACCGCATGTACACGCGCTACGCCGAGAAGCGCGGCTGGAAGGTCACGATCCTCGACGTGGTGCCCGGCGAAGGCATCGGCCTCGACAAGGCCACCATCCAGGTGGAGGGCCGCAACGCTTTCGGCATGCTCAAGAGCGAAAACGGCGTGCACCGCCTCGTGCGCATCAGCCCCACCGACGACAAGAAGCGCCGCCACACCACGTTCGCCGGCGTGGAGGTGCTGCCCGTGCTGCCCGACGACATCGAAGTGGACCTCAACCCTGCCGACGTGCGCGTGGACGTGTACCGCTCGAGTGGACCCGGCGGCCAGTGCGTCAACACCACCGACTCGGCCGTGCGCCTCACGCACCTGCCCACGGGCATCGTCGTGACCTGCCAGAACGAGAAGTCCCAGCTGCAGAACAAAGAGGCCGCCTTCCGCGTGCTCAAGGCGAAGCTCTACGAGCTGGAGGAGCAGAAGCGCGCCGAGGAGCTTGCGCAGCTGCGCGGCGAGCGCATGGACTCCACGTTCGGCAGCCAGATCCGCAACTACGTGCTGTATCCCTACCAGATGGTGAAGGACGTGCGCAGCGGCATCGAGACGGGCAACGTCGAGGCCGTTTTGGACGGCGACCTCGACGAGTTCGTCATAGGCTATCATCGTTGGAGGGTGTCGCAATGACGCGCTCCGCCGGCCTGGCGGCCGGCGGAGGCGCTTGACGCTGCGGGGCGCGAGGGCATTCTTCGCCGATCAGCTGCGCCAGCCGGGGATTTTGCGTTCAACGTGGCGTGTTCGTGTAGGAAATCGGGCGGTGTTGCTCTACACTGTTCGCAGCAACGTGTCTCACGGGGAAAGGACCAGCATGACCGAACTTGAACGACGGGCGAGGGATATGCGCGTCGACATCGTGCGCATGATCGCCGAGGCGGGCAGCGGGCATCCGGGCGGGTCGCTGTCGTGCGTGGACATCCTGTGCGCGCTGTACTTTGGCGGTGCTATGGAGCACGATCCGCAGAACCCGCGCTGGGAAGGCCGCGACCGCTTTATCCTCGCGAAAGGCCATGCGGCGCCCGCGCTCTACGCGGCGCTCGCCCATGCGGGCTATTTCCCGCGCGAGGAGCTTATGACGTTGCGCAAGCTGGGAAGCCGTCTGCAGGGCCACCCCGATTCCAACCAGCTGCCCGGCGTTGAGGTGTCCACCGGCTCGCTCGGGCAGGGGCTGTCCATCGCGGCCGGCGCCGCGGCGGGCCTTGCGCTCGACGGGAAGCCCCAGACGGTGTTCGCGCTTCTCGGCGACGGCGAGTGCCAGGAGGGCCAGGTGTGGGAGGCGGCCATGTTCGCCGCACATCGGGGCCTCGACAACCTCGTGGCCATCGTGGATCGCAACCATCTGCAGATCGACGGTGACACGGCCGACGTGTGCGATCCGGGCGACGTCGGCGCGAAGTTCGCCGCGTTCGGATGGAGCGTGCGCGAGGTGGACGGGCACGACATCCCCGCGCTCGTAGAGGCGCTGCGCGCCGCGAAGGCCGAGCGCGCGGGCAGGCCGTGCGTCCTTGTCGCCCACACGGTGAAGGGCAAGGGCGTGTCGTTCATGGAGGGGCAGGCCGGCTGGCATGGCAAGGCTCCGAACGCCGAGCAGTTGGCGGCTGCGCTCGCCGATCTGGGCGCCGCCGAAAAGAAGGGGGAGTAGGCATGGTTCAGCTGGCGAACGAAACCGAGCGCGCTGCCAAGCGCGCCACCCGCGCCGCCTTTGGCGCGACGCTCGCGGAGTTGGCGGGCGAAGGACTGCCCGTCGTGGCCGTGGACGCCGACCTGTCCGGCTCCACCACCACGAAGAAGCTTGCCGACGCGGGGTATCCCGAGCGCCTGTTCAACTGCGGCATCGCCGAGCAGAACATGGTGGACGTGGCGGCCGGTCTGGCCATCACGGGTCATGTGGCCTACACCGGCTCGTTCGCCGTGTTCGGCACGGGGCGCGCTTACGACCAGATCCGCAACACGGTGTGCTACAGCAACCTGGATGTGAAGATCGCCCCCACGCATGCGGGCATCTCGGTGGGGCCGGACGGCGGCAGCCATCAAATGCTCGAGGACATCTCGCTCATGCGCGGGCTGCCGAACATGCGCGTGTTGGTGCCGGCCGACTATGCCGCCGCCCGCGCCGCGCTGCGCTTGGCGGCCGCCACGCCGGGTCCGGTGTACGTGCGCATGGGCCGCGCGTCGGTGCCGGCTGTCTACGCGGACGGCGTGGAGCTTGAGCTCGGGCGCGCCTACGTGCTGCGCGAGGGGGCCGATGCCACCGTCGTCGCATGCGGCGTGGAGGTGGAGCAGTCGCTTAAGGCCGCCGAGGCGCTTGCCGCCGAGGGCGTGGACGTCGAGGTGATCGACGCGTTCTCCGTGAAGCCCCTCGATGAGGAGACCGTCCTCGCGTCCGTTCGCAAGACCGGCCGCGTCGTCGTCGCCGAGGAGCACAGCGTGCATGGCGGCCTCGGATCGGCTGTGGCCGAGGTCCTCGCCCGCAGGCTGCCCGCACCAGCCGAGTTCGTGGGCATGCGCGACGCGTTCGGTAAATCCGGCGAGTTCGAGGAGCTGCTCGACTATTTCGGCCTGGGATCGGGGGCGATTGTCGAAGCTGTGAAGAGGGTTATGGGCCGATAGCGCTTCTGCTAGAATCGACGCGTCTCAGTACATCACTATTTGAACGGAGCATTCTGTGACGAACGACATCAGCCAAGGGGCTCCTGCGCGTCCCGCGCGACGCGGCGGCGCCCATGCGGCTCCGGCGCGTCAGACGACGTCGCAGCTGTCTGCCTCGCTGCCGGTCGTGGAGGTCGACGACATCCCGCAGCAGACGGGCACGCCGGTCATCACGTTCGACCATGTGACGAAGGTGTATCCGGCCCAGCCCAACAAACCGGCCTTGAACGACATCTCGCTGCAGATCTACGCGGGCGAGTTCATCTTCCTCGTGGGCCACTCCGGCTCGGGCAAGTCCACCTTCATCCGCATGCTCATCCGCGAGGTGAAGCCGACGCAGGGGCACATCTACGTGGCTGACGAGGATTTGAGCACCATGCGCAACTGGCGCGTGCCGTATTTGCGCCGCAACATCGGCTGCGTGTTCCAGGACTTCAAGCTCCTGCCGAACAAGACCGTGTTCGAGAACGTGGCTTTCGCGCTCGAGGTTATCGGCAAGAGCCGCCATGTCATCAAGACGCAGGTACCCGAGGTTTTGCGCCTCGTGGGCTTGCAGGACAAGCTGAACAAGCGCCCTGACCAGCTCTCCGGCGGCGAGCAGCAGCGCGTGTCCATCGCTCGCGCCATCGTGAACCGCCCGCCTCTGCTCGTGTGCGACGAGCCCACCGGCAACCTCGACCCGCAGACCTCCCGCGGCATCATGGACCTGCTCGAGCGCATCAACCGCACGGGCACTACGGTGCTCGTGGCCACGCACGACCGCGAGATGGTGGACAACATGCGTCGCCGCGTCATCGCGCTCGACCGCGGGCATCTCACCCGCGACCAGGATCGGGGGGTGTACGGTTTCGATGTCTAGCTTCTTCTACTTCATCCGCGAGTCGCTCAAGGGCTTCACGCGCAACCTGTCGACGGCGCTCGGCTCCATCGTCACCATCTTCCTGTCGTTGCTCATCATCGGCATCTTCTTCGTGGGCGGTTTCGTCGTGGAGAAGGTGGTGTCGTCGGTGGAGAGCGAGGTGTCCATCACGGCCTATGTGGCCGACGACGCTTCCGAGGCCGACATCCAGAAGGTCGAGAGCGACATCGAGGGCCTTGAGGGCGTGGCCTCCGTCAGCTTCACGACGAAGGACCAGGCGCTTGAGAACTTCCGCTCCTCGACGACCTCCGACATCATCGACACGCTCGACGGCGTGAACCCGCTGCCGGCGTCCATCGACGTGGAACTGTCTGATCCGCAGCTCGTCGAGCAGGTGGCCGACGAGATCCGCGGCAACGCCACGTACCAGAAGATCTACGGCTACGACACGGTGGACGAGTCGCTTGTGTACGGCCAGCAGACGGTGGACCGGCTGTTCGCGCTCACGAGCTCCGTGCGCTACATCGGCGTCGCGCTCGTGGCCCTGCTCGTGTTCGTGGCCATGGTGTTCATCAACAACACCATACGTCTGGCCATTTTGGCGCGCCGCAAGGAGATCGCCATCATGCGCCTCGTGGGCGCGTCGAACGGCTTCATCCGCGGGCCCTTCCTCATGGAGGGCGCGCTGCACGCCATCATCGGATCGCTTCTGGCCGTGGGGACGATCGAACTTCTGCGCCGTTTCGCGCTGCCGAAGATCCAAGGCGCGCTCATGTTCCTGCCGCTTGATCTGAACACGACGGCGTTCCTGTTCATCTACGCCGTGCTGGTGGCGGCGGGCCTGGTCATCGGCTTGCTCGGCTCCGCTTTGGCCATGCGGCGCTACTTGAAGGTGTAGGCTTTCGCTTCCGACCATGGCCAAGCACACCGACACGTCGAAGCTCGCGGCGTCCGAACGCAGGGCGCGTGCGCGCAACGTCCGACTTGCCAAGGCGCTCACCGTCGTCATCGCGGTGAGCGCCGCTTTCGCTGTCGGCTTCTTCGTGCGCGGCGAGTCTCCTTTGCTCGAAGCGCTCGGCTTCTCGTCGCTCGTGGTGGATGCTGATCGCGCCGTCGGCTCTGCCGCATCGGGCGACACCTACGACTCGCTCGGAGCGCGCGTCGCGGAGGTGGAGGGCATCATCGAGGAGGACAGCCTCGATTCCTACGATCTGTCCATGGCCACGACAAACCTGCTGGGCGCGCTGGCCGACACCACAGAGGATCCGTACCTGCGCTACTACGACGCGGCGCGTTATGCGGCGCTCGTTCAGGACAGTTCGGGCGGGTACGCGGGCGTGGGGGTGCTGTTCTCGGAGTACAACGGGCGCGCTTACGCGGTAGACGTGTTCGAAGGCTCGGCTGCGCAGGCGGCCGGCGTGCTCGAGGGCGATTTCGTGGTGGCCATCGACGGCGACCGAGACCACGACTGGACCACCACCGAGGTGGCGGCGGCGCTTCGGCGCGACGAGGGGGAGAGCGTGGTCATCACGTGGAGGCGGGCCGCGTCGCTTGACGACGAGGGCGGCGAGGAGTACACCACGACGCTTCCGATTTCGAACGCGACGGTGAAGAACGTGGAGCATGCGCTCGAAGGATCGGTGGGCTACATCAAGCTCAAGCAGATCACGCAGAACGCCGACGACCTCGTGAGGGCCGCCGTGGAGGATCTTGAGGCGCAAGGGGCCACGTCGTTCGTGCTCGACATCCGCGACAATCCCGGCGGCTACCTCACGCAGGCCGTCGACGTGGCCAGCCTGTTCGTGAAGAGCGGCACTGTGGTGAAGATCGAGACGCGCGAGATGGACGAGTCGACGAAGGTGGCTACCGGAAGCTTTGCGACCGACAAGCCCCTCGTGGTGCTCGTGAACGGCAACACGGCGGCGTCTGCCGAGGTGCTCGCCGCGGCGCTCAAGGACAACCAGCGCGCGACGCTTGTGGGCGAGACGACCTTGGGGAAGGGGTCGGTGCAGGTGACGCGCGATCTGAGCTTCGGTGGGGCTTTGCGCTACACGGCCGCGTACTACAAAAGCCCGCTCGGCCACGACATCGACGGGGCGGGCGTCGCGCCCGATGTGTCGATGGGTTTGGCCGAAGGCGAGGACAACCAGAAGGCGCTTGCGATCGAGACGGCCCAGTCGCTCGTGAAAGAGTAGTGCGTGGGGCGCGTGCGATCCCATACGCGGCGCCGTCCGCGGGCGAACCCGCGCGGGGTGCTCTCAGTGCGCGCGGGCGGCTTCGGCTTCGTTCAGACGGCCGAGGGCGCGTTCTTCGTTCCCGAATCGAGAATGGCGGGCGCGTTCGACGGCGACCTCGTGGAGTTGGCGCCGCTGCCTGATCGAGGCTTTCGAGAGGGCCGGGTGCGCGCGGGCGGCAGCTCGGCTGCGGGGCGCGGAAGCGCGCAGGAGAGCCCTGCCGCGCGCGTCGTGCGCGTTATCGACCGTGCGCACGATGTGCTCGTAGGGCGCTACGAGGTGGCCGACCCGTTCGGCGTGATCGTGCCCGAGGATCCGCGCATTCCCTACGACGTGTTCACCATGCGCGCCGACAATCCTGACATCGAGGACGGGTCGCTCGTGCGCGTGCGCATCGCGACGTTCCCGTCGCGCAACGCCGCGGCCACCGGCGTCGTGGAGGAGGTGCTTGGCCGCGCCGACGAGACGCGCGCTTCCATCGACGTGGTTATCGCGCGCCACAAGCTGGAGACGGCGTTCTCCGAAGGCGCGTTCGCCGAGGCGCGCTCGGCTAAGCTCGATGCGGGCGGCGCCTTGGCCGAAGGGTACCGCGATCTGAGGGAGCGCTTCGCGTTCACCGTCGATCCGGCCGATGCGCGGGATTTCGACGACGCGATATCGCTGGAGCTTGTCGCTTCGGAAGGCGGCAAGGCGTCCGGCGTGTTTGCCGTCGGCTCGCATTCGGAAAAGGCGAGCGTCCTCTCCGACGCGTCGCAGCAGCCAGCGCGCGGGGGAGGGGCGTCTTCCGGCATGCGGTTCGTGGAGGGGCGCGCGCCCGCGTCGGTGCGGTGGCGGCTCGGGGTGCACATCGCCGACGTGTCTCACTACGTGGCGTGGGGCTCCTCGCTCGATGTGGATGCGCGGCGGCGGGCGACGAGCGTGTACTTGGCGGACCGCGTGATCCCGATGCTGCCCGAGGAGCTTTCGGGCGACTTGTGCTCGCTTCGGCCCGGCGCGGTGCGCCGCACGATGACGCTCGACCTCTACCTGGACGAGGCGGCGCGGCTCGTGGCCTTCGAGCTGTACCCGGCGCTCATCCGCTCCAATGCGCGGCTCACCTACGACGAGGCGGGGCGGATGCTCGCGGGCTCCGATGCCGCCGAGGCGCTTCGGGACATCCGCGTCCGTGCCGTCGGCTCCCCCGAGCCTGCGGGCCTTGAGGAGGATGTCGCTTGGCGGCTGCGGGAGCTCTCCCGCATCGCGAAGGCGCGGCAGGGGGCGCGCGAGCGCGCGGGCGGGCTCGACTTCGACACGGTGGAGGCGCGCGTTCGCCTTGATGCCGAGGGGCGGCCCGCGGGGGTGGACCTGCGCCGCAAGACCGATGCGACCGCGCTTGTCGAAGAGGCGATGATCCTCGCGAACGAGACGGTGGCCGCGCACCTGCGCGACGCGGGATCGCCCGGGCTGTTCCGTATTCATGAGCGTCCGGCGGCCGACGGCCTTGCGGGGCTCGCGGAGGTGTTCGAGGAGTTCCCCTGGTTTTCGGACATCGATGCGCGCGCGTTCGTGGAGGGAGAGGCGCATGCGCTGCAGCAGGCGCTCGCCGCGAGTGCGGGGCGGCCCGAAGGCGGGCTTGTGTCGTCGCTTTTGCTGCGCTCCATGAAACGCGCCGTGTACCGGCCCGAGTGCGGGCCCCACTACGGCCTCGCCAGCGCGGCCTACACGCATTTCACCTCTCCCATCAGGCGCTATCCCGATCTTGTGGTGCATCGCATGTTGAAAGCGCTCATCGGAGGGCGCCCTGCGCGCTTCGACGAGGAGGTTGCGGCGCTGCCGTGGGTCGCCGAGCACTCCTCCGAGATGGAGCGCGTGGCCGAACGGGCCGCGCGCGAGTCGCAGGAGATGAAGATCGTCGAGTACCTCGAGGGCTTCGTGGGTCAGACGTTCTCGGCGGTCGTGTCCGGCGTGGCCGCCTACGGGCTGTACGTGCGCCTCGATAACACGGCGGAGGGGCTGGTGCCGTTGCGGGCGCTCGGGGAGGAGTGTTTCGAGCTCGATGCTGCGCGGCACCGGCTGACGGGGCAGGACAGCGGGACATCCTATCGGCTCGGGCAGCGCCTTGCCGTCGTGCTGACGGACGCCGACGCGCGCTCGTGCCGCCTCGATTTCAAACTCGCGACCATCGAGAGGAAGGGGAGGAGGCCGTGAGGAGGGGGAAGGAAGCGGCGAATCGCTCGAGGGGGGGGGTCGTGCGTGCTCTGGATCGGCGCATACGCCGGCATAAGGGCGCATTCGCCCTGTACGTGGCGCTGCGCCTGATCGTGCTCGCCTGTGCTGCGGCCGCGCTCGCGTTCGGCAATTACGAGGCGTTCTTCCTGTGCCTGCTCACGCTCGTGCTGTTCCTCGTGCCGCCGTTCATCGAGGTGAGCTTCAGCATCACCATTCCAGAGACGCTCGAGGTTGTTATCGCGCTGTTCATTTTCGCGGCCGAGATACTGGGCGAGCTGTTCCATTTCTACACGCTCTTCCCGTTCTGGGACACGCTGCTGCACACGTTCAACGGCTTTTTGGCGGCCGCCGTCGGGCTTGCGCTCGTCTCCATTCTGAACCGCTCGGAGCGTATCGCGTTCTCGCTGTCGCCGTTCTTCTGCGCGGCGGTGGCCTTCTGCTTCTCAATGACCATCGGGGTGCTTTGGGAGTTCTTCGAGTTCGGGATGGATGCGCTGTTCGGGTTGGATATGCAGAAGGACACGGTCGTTGCGGCGATCTCGAGCACGCTTCTGGATCCGAACGGGTCGCAGCACCCCGCGCGCATCGACGGCATCGAGTCCGTTGCGGTGAACGGGCAGGACCTGGGGCTGGGCGGGTATCTGGACATCGGGCTTATCGACACGATGGAGGATCTGCTCGTGAACTTCGTGGGAGCGCTCGTGTTTGCGGTTATCGGCTACCGTTATCTCGAAAGCAAGGGGGAGGGCGGCTTCGTCAAGCGCTTCGTGCCCGTTTTGTCGTTTTCGGAGGACGGCGAGGGAAAGGATGCGAAGGAGGTGGGGCGCGCGGGCCTTCGTCTTGGCGCGGAAGGCGAGGGCGATGATGCCTGCGCCTGCTCCGATGGGGCTGCGAGCGGGCGAATACTTTGATAATCTAACCTTTTGCGCTATGATGCGCCTAACGGATGGAAGGAGGTGCGGGATGGACGAGTTGATCGCGGGGGCCGACGCGTCGCGGAGGCGTCGGGAGGAGCTTGACGAGCTGCTGTCCGGCACGTTCAACTCCATCCTGCGCATCGAGGAGCGCTCGCTCGACAACCGGCTCACGCACGGCCTCACCATCACCGAGGTGCACACCATCGTGGCCGTGGGGCTGCACGAGCGCAACCCCATGAACGTGGTGGCCGCACGCCTCGGCGTGACGCTGGCCACGCTCACGACCGCGGTGGCGAAGCTGGTGCGCAAGGGGTTCATCGAGCGCTCGCGCTTCGAGGACGACCGGCGCGTCGTGCTCGTGTCGCTGACGAAAAAGGGCCGCCAGGTGCTGCGCGCCCACAACCTGTTCCACCGTCAGATGATCGACGAGGCGCTTGCCGACCTCACCGAGGAGGAAGAGCGCGTGCTGGCCGAGGCTTTGGCGAAGGTGAGGGCGTTCTTCGACGCGCGCGCGTGAGCGAGTCGGAATGTTTCACGTGAAACATTTGTTCCAATATCGCACTACATTGCGATAAGTGTTTCACGTGAAACACTTGAACCCTCGCTGTTTTCGGCGGTTCGGCAAGGCGGGCCCGCGCGTAGTGGCACTGTCGGCAGCGCGCGAGCGGCGGGCGGCGCGGCGTGCGCGCCTCCGTGCGCGGCGATGCCTCGACGCAACAGCTTGTTGCTTGCTTCGCCTGTTTGCGCGTTGGATACTGTTTGCGTCGGCCGCAACCGAAGCTTTCCGCGTCGAACCTGACTTCTATGTCGAAGCCTTTTCCGCAAAGGAGCGCTTATGCTTGCCGAAGAACCGCTGTCCATCAAGGACGCTTTGTCCCGTTTGCGTTGCGAGCGGGGCCTTACGCAGGAAGAGCTTGCAAAGAAGCTCTTCGTCACCCGACAGGCTGTTTCGCGGTGGGAAAACGGCGAGACGGCACCGGGGATCGACATGATCAAGCTCATCGCGGTCGCATTGCAGGTTCCCATCACCGAACTCATCGCGATGCCCGAGCACTATTGCCAAAGCTGCGGGATGATGTTCACCGGCCCGGGCCAGCACGGTCACGAAGTTGACGGGGCGGAGACGGAGGAATTCTGCCGTTGGTGCTACGACAACGGCGACTACACCTACGAAACCGACATGGAATCCATGATAGAGGAATGCGCTCCCCGCATGGCCGAAGCAATGGGCTGGACCCTTGACGAATCGGTGTCGCTCCTCGGGGTGATTCTGCCGAATCTTAAACGGTGGAAGAACGAGTAGCCGCGCAAGAGATATCGGCAGAGTGCGGAAATCAACCAGTAAGCTTTGCTGTTTTGCGAGTCCCGAATTCCTCGATTAGCAGCGAATTCGGGACTCGCAAGAATTTTCTTGACCGCGACGTACGTGCGTGCCGAGGAGAATCTTGTCGCCGAGCATGGCGAAGACATCTCGCGAGGCGTCATTCAGCGTGTAGACGAGATCTCGGAGGAGATTGAGTTTGGCATTAGTAAATGGGTTGTCTATAGGCTGCCGCGAGCTGACAAGCGCGATGGATTTTTTCGCTGTGTTTGATGGGGTGGGAGAGCGCGGTCGCCGTGTAGGATGCGGTATTCGTGCCGTGCAGCACCATGAGCTTGTCATGGCAGTTGTGGCTGCCGATAATAACATCGTGGATGTGCATTTGGTTTGCAGGCTGTATGCTCGCATTGTCGATATTCGATGGTTGTATGATGTCCAGCTCGCAAATTCCCATGGCCTCAGATACGTTGCGTGCGAGTTCTTATCCTGCAAGGGAGGGGATATCCCAGTATCCTTCCTCCGAAACGGTTATTTCTCTCGCGACAACTAGTGGCCTTTTTATAAATGCCCCTTCATCTTGTTATTTGGTGGGGAACAGTCCATTCGATACTGCTAAGCATTTTGCTATGGTTTGAGCGCAAGTTCAAAAGCGACTCTTCTCTAGGGTGCTTCATGAATCGCCCCAATGCTAACGGCAACATCCATGGACAGCAGCCGTTTCTTTACATGATGGAAAGCCACCTTGCTAAAAAACGGAATGTTGGGGAGTTCGCTTTCGTTCTTCGTCACTATTGCAAAGACAATCTCATTTGCCTGCTCTTTGCTAAAAAGAAACCTACCAGAAGAATCGATCTGCGCGATTTCCTCATTAGCTTTTGAAACGAAATTGGGTTCCGATTTGATTAGTTCCATAGAAACGAGTCCTTGGTTAAATAGGTGGCTCATTACCTTTGAGCCGCCGTAGCGTTTAACGTGGATAAAGCGTCCATCATCGGTTAAAACATCACAAAGTTCGATGCTGCTTCCACCGCCACCGAACGCAACGAGTCGTTGATCCATAAGCAAATAAGAATCTGATGACTTTGCTAGTTGGTTGTTGTATTCCCCTTCACCCTTGCAGTCTTTTTGGTAATCAAGCAAGGGGATAGAAGTGATGGGGGTCTTTTCGTAATCGCTTTTGATTGCATCTGTGTAACTCTTGTCTATTTGATACCAAAGTCCATCGCTGATGCAATATTGTGCGGATCTAAGCTGGAGTTCTCCATATAGGCAGTGGCTTGCGGCCCAGCTATTCACGATTTCATCGCCTGATGAGCTGATCGCATAGACCCTTTTTGCTTTAAGCTGTTGGAAATCTCGAAGCCCGCCGCGTATGGTCGCCAATAAATCACGAGCTAGAATATCGTCGAAGGTGTCGCCCGTGTGCGCATAGCGGAATCCCGCAATGTTTTCCCATTCGATAACCTCGGGAATTGAGAACCAGACGCATTCATCGTTGCGATTGAGCGATTCAACAGCAGCGGAGTTAAGTTCTTCGATAAGCGATGCATCCTTAACTGGAAAAATATGGTCAATCCATGAGAAATGCTCCTGATATGTTGTTGAACGATAGATGCTATAGAGCCGTTTAAGATAGTCGGAGACGTTGTCGATATCAATCGATGCGGTGACGGACAATGCATCTCCGCCAGATATAGTTCCACTCAAAAGGGAATCCTTTTTACCAATTGCAGTAACGCCCTCAAGCAAGTCTTGTTCATAATCAAGAGAGAATTCTGTTATGGGCGATTTTCGAGGCATTTGCTCGCTGCTTTTGCGAGCGTTTCCGGATATCTGCGTCTTCTTTATTTGGCGCAGCGCGTCAGAGTTTACGCTGTTGAGAACGCATTTAAGTCCAAAGCGTCGCTCAATAGAGTCTCCTGACACCAAAAACCTCCCATAGCCAAAGGTTACGACAAAAATACGCATTGCGTTCGCGGCAACTTCGACAGAAGTAACTAGTGCGGCACTTATACTAGAAGTCTGCCAATTGTCGCTATCGATTTTTCCCTTAAAGAAATCGACAACCCATTCTGGCGTTTTGTCAGCGTTCTTGCGAATGAAGAGTGTGTTTTGTTCATCAAATTCAAATCGTTGCAGACCGTTTCTATCTACGTCGATGATGTCGCCGATTTTTGCAACGGTTTCCTTGATGAGGAAAATACTTACTTTGGTTTTCTTTACTTTTGTCATCTATGCCTCGCTTTGTATAGAAACCTGTCCGTTCATAAGCATGGGGAGGAGCCAGTTGCGAAGAGACTCTAGCTCAAATGACTCCTTTGCAAGGCTTTTTGCTTTTTGAATCGTGGGTTGAGCGAATGATGAGTATTTGCAAATCAAGTGATCTGGAGGAAGGGGGATTTCGTAATTGGACAAACCGCCATCCCAAGTGACGTAAGGTTGTTGCGTCCCGACAGAAGCTTTGGTGGCATATGCAATGCACCTATCGTCATTAAGGGTTTCGTAAATGTATCCATGCCAAGTGAAATTCTTTGGTCGTAAGACAATGGAGGTGCTGCGAGTAATTCCGTTTTGAGCTGCAATGCAAACACGGTGAAAATATACTCTCATTGCACCAATCAGGATGTCGTTTTCCCTATACAGCTGCAAGCTGGTCGATGCACTTTCCGAATGGCGACCGCCGAAAAGAACCATGGTTCTTTTCGGAATGTCGTCAATTGGGGTATAGCGCCAATTTTTTGGCATGTTGATCGTATCTGTCGAATCACTAATTTCATCAACCAGCATGGACAAATTAGCTACACGCCAACCGGCGGGGATTTCGCGGTTGAGGGTTTTGCTGTAGGTCATTTTGCCGCCGCTTGAGCGGTAGGGGTTGCCGTTTTCGTCGGGGAAGTCGAACTGCGTGAACCAATAATCGTAGATGAGTCGCGCTGTTTCTTCCAACTCTGACATCATTCGCTTGTTGAGGGCGATTTTGTCATCGATTGCGGATAGCGCATCTGCCACAGCGTTTTGTAACTCAAGGCTGGGCAAGTCGATTTCAACGCATTTCAGATCTTCGCCTACAAGGTGTTTGATGGTTGTCTCGACAAAGTGTTTTTTGAGACCACCGATGCGACCTTGCAGCAGGAACCAGTAATAAAGCCATCGCACATCGACGATATCTTTATGTGGGCGAATTCGGTGAAGCGCTTTTTGGTAGTAAACGTTGGGGAGTTGGTTTCTCCAGATAGCGCAACGCCCCGGTTCGCCACCTTCGCACATAATCAGGTCGCCATTGCGCAGAGAGAAGCGCCCTTTCTCGGCCTCTTCGAAACGCATGGATGGAAGGTCGCTGACGTCGAATTCACCCCATCGAACATGGATGTTTGCAAGATAGGGATGATATTCGCCCTTGTTTTTCTTGGCATCAAGCATCTTGCCAAGCTGTATGTCGGCAATATCTCCCAGCTTCACCCTATTCATCTCGCAAGCCTTCCTCTATTTCCTCGATGGTAGGCAGGGAGCTGCGAAAGTTTTCTGGGACGAGTTTGGACAGTTCGTATTCGGAGATGCCGATGGGCTGGCTTGCGCTTTCGAGCGCGTATTGGGCAACCACATTGTCCTTGTCCTTGCACACGAGAAGCCCGATGGTCGGCTCGTCGCTATCGGTCTTCAGGATGTGGTTGACGGCGGCCACGTAGGTTCCCAGTTGTCCGACGTACTCTGGCTTGAAGTCGGTCGCCTTGACCTCGATAACCACGTAGCAATGCAGCTTTGCGTGGTAGAACAGCAAGTCAATCCACTGCTCGGTTTCGCCTACTTTCAGGCGGTATTCGCGTCCCATCAGGGCAAAGCCCGTGCCGAGCTCCATAAGGAATGCCGATACGTTGTTCATGATGGCATCCTTAAGCTCTTTCTCGTCGTGATCTTTGCGGATGGCGAGGAAATCGAACTGGTAAGGGTCGCGTGTGATTTCCTGCGCGAGGTTGCTTTGCGGAGCGGGAAGCGTTTTCGAAAAGTTGGCGACGGCCTTTCCCTGGCGTTCGTAAAGATTGGTATCGAGATAGTTCATCAGCACGGAACGCGACCAACCGTTCTCGATGGTTTCCCGAATGTAGAACTTCGCAAAGACACGGTCGCCTTTAGCCTTGTCGATGATGAGCCGGATGTGCCCCCAAGGTATGGAAAAGATTTCTGCATCGGTTGACGGCATATAGTCGCTGGTAGAAGCGCTATCAATTTTTGCCACAAGTTGTGGCAAAAATTCGTTCCCGGCATCACCTGTGATTTGTGCCGCAGTTTGTGGCGCAAATTCGAAAGAAGGAAACAGCTCATAGAATCGTTTCATGTAGCGGAGATTTCTCGGCGAAAATCCCTTCACATTGGGAATCTCCCTCTGTAGGTCGCGGCTCAACTCCTTGAAGGATCCCGAACCCCAGCGGCTTTCGGCATGCATCTCGACGATGTCTCGTCCCAGCGACCAGTAGAACATCAGCATCTCGCGGTTGACGGAGACGGCGGCCTTGATCTGGCTGCGCTGATAGCGCTCACTTAAGCCGCGCGCCCACTCGGCGTATCGGGGGTCGCTCTTGACGACCCCCTTACTCATGGCTGGCCTCTTCCGCCGAACCCTTGTCGTTGAAACGCAATGTTCCCAGCTGGTCCAGAATGCTTTGCTGCAGCCGTTCGCCCTCTGCGAACATCTCTTGCAGGCTTGCCGTATGCTCGGACAGCTTGGCATCGAATTCTTCGGGCGTAAGGTCAACATAGTCTATTTTCACCTCGAAATACTGCCCCGCGCTCAACGAATACTTCTTCGCGGCGATGTCGTCATAGCTGGCAAGCACGCTGAAGTCGTCCTGCTCTTCTGCGGCATTGAATGCGTCCACAATGCGCTCGATCTCCTCATAGGAGAGGTAGGTGCGCTGGTTCTTGCCATCGGCTTTCCTCTTTTCGCCCAATTTGGAGGCATCCATGAGCAACGCGCGGTCGTGCTTCTTCGAGGCGTCGAGAAAAATGATGCTTACGTTGGTGCCCGTGTTGGCGAAGATGTTCGACGGCATGCTCACCACGCCGCGCAGCATGCCCTCATCCACCATGCGTGTGCGAATCGCCAAGGGAATCTTGCCTTTGGCGGTGAGGAATCCTGTGGGCACGACCATGGCCGCATGCCCGTTCGGCTTCATGGAAGCCACGATGTGCTGCAGGAACATCAAGTAGATTTCCATCTTCTCAGGCTTGCTTGTTATGTTGGGCACGCCCGCCCAAAAGCGCTTGCGATATGCGCTGCCTGCCAACTTGTCGCGCGTGTCAGAGAAATCGGCCTTGAAGGGCGGATTGCTTACGATGTAGTCGAACTGCCGGATGCTCGTGCCGTTTGGACTCAAGTGACGCGGATTCTCCAGCGTGTCGTCGTGCACCACGTGGGGCAGGCTGTGTACCAGATTGTTCAAGATCAGGTTCAAACGCATGAATTCGTTGGCTTTTTGGCTGCGGTCTTGCGTGTAGATGGTGCAATTGCCCTCGCCAATGCGGTGTGCCGCCGCCAGCACCAACGTACCCGTGCCGGCTGCCGGGTCGTACACCGTTACGTCGCGAACGCCGTCCGGAACCAGAATGCGTGCGATGATGGCCGCTATAGAATGCGGCGTGAAGTACTCGCCGTAGGTGCCGGAATCTTTGTTGTAGTTGTCGATGAGGTATTCAAACACCGCTGCAAAAAAGTCGTATTTCTGCGCGAAGGCGCGCTCGAATGAGAACGCTGCAAGTTTTGTCACGAGCTGCGCGCAAAAGTTGTCGCGTTTGCCCTCTTCCACAATGAAGCGAGATACGCCGTTGAACAAGCGGATGGGCTGGCCTTGCCCTGTTTGCACGCTGAACACATCCAAGTTGTCATCGGCTATGCCTTTAAGCGCGTTGTCGAATGTGTCGGCGAACCCCTGCGTGTCTTTGCGATTGAAGAGATGGGAAATCAAGTATTCGGGACGGAGATACGCCGTGCCATCGGCAAGCTCCAAGAGAAGCAGCTCGCGTTCGGCCTCGTCCACGTCGGCATAGGCTTGCTCCAAGTTGCTCACGTCTGCGAAAGCGTCAAGCTTGCGTAATTCGTGCAAGAACTTGTCGTTGAGGAACTTATAGAGAAACGCTTCGGTGATGATCTTGTATTCAGAGCTGTCGTTCGCCAATCCGGCACTGGCGCATACGGAACGCAAGCCATCGATCATGGCTTTGGTATCGGCGAGGATATCGGTTCCCGGAAGATGGCTCTTTTCAGTCACTACGCAGCACGTCCTCTCTCGTTTATGTATTCTTTTGCCAGGTATCCGGCAATGCCCGCCACCTGTTCAACCGTATAGGCGATGCCGTTGGCTTTGCATGCTTGGACCATGAGCCGCGTCATGCTCCTTTTAAGGAAACCCTCGTTGTCAAGGATATTATGATTGCTCATCACGGTGCTGTCGGCATTCGTCTTCACGCTGCTTAACACGCTGAACAAGGCCGTTTGGCTTTCGGTGAGCGGGGGCGGCGTGCGCAGGGCGCGTTTGTGGGCGCGGGCGAATTTCTCATCGCCGCCGTATTTCTTGGCAAGGATGTTGTTTTTGCGGTTGATCTCTTCCATCTTCGAACGCAGACGATCCAGCTCTTTTATGCTCGTTGCCATATCGGCGCTCGTCATCTCCTCTATATCCATCTTTTCAAAGCGTTTGCGCAGTTCTTCGAGCAAATTTACGTACTCGGGATCGTCGTTGTCGAAGTTATCGGCGAACGCGCCGTAAGTGCGCCGTACCTTATCTTGGAATTCGTCGGCTGTGGCAAGCTCGTCTTCGCCGATGCGGCGGAAATTGAATTCTATCTTGCTGAGCAGGGTATTGACCGCGCCGGTTGACATGTCCTTTAAAGCCAGGGCCTCTTTGCTGTTGATGGCGTTGATGCGCAGGCTCACTTCGCGAAGCATCTCTTGTGCGCGCTCCACGTCGAAGCGGTCGTAGAGATCTTCGTAGCCTAGCTGTCTTGCCACATTGCGCAAATCTTTGTAACGGGCGAGTGCTGCGCGCAGCTTGTAGAGCGTTGCCTTGTCGTGTATGGCGGCAATTTCGCTTTGGAATTCGACGATGTTGTCAATTGTGTATTCGAAAAGCAGGTCTTTGATGCTTGCGAGGTCGGCTTCGATGACTGCCGGCTTTTCGAAGAGGCTGCTGTACTCTTCGGCGGCATCGCCTAGCTCTTCGGTAAGCTCTGCCAGATAGGCCCGGTTCGTCTTGTCGTATTCCTCGGTTATGTCGGCGAAGTCGACCACATAGCCATAGGCCATATCCTTGTAGGGGCGATTGACACGTGTGAGCGCTTGCAGCAGGTTGTGGGCTTTGATGGGCCGGCATAGGTAGAGTTTCTTCAGGCGGTGCGCATCGAAGCCCGTGAGCAGCATGTTGTACACTACGAGGATATCGATATCGCTCTCGTCTTTCTTGAAATTCTCGCAAATTGTACGACGGTTTTCCTTGGTTCCCTCGTCATGAAGTATGAGTTCACAGGATATATCCTGATCAAGCTTGGACAAACGTGCGTAAATGGCGCGTGCCTGCTTGGAGCTGTGGGCCACCACCATGGCGCCGATGCTGCTGTCGCCCAAAGCTATCTGGCTGTTCAAGTAATCGCTTGCGATGTAATCGCAAAGCGGATCCACGTAATTCTTGTGTGCGAACACCTCCTCAAGCTTCACAAGCTTCTTCACTTCTTGAAGGTCGCGTATGGCTTCTTGCATTTTCAGACGGAATTCGGTTTTCACGTCTTCGCGCAGGAGCTTGAGCGTGTAGCCGTCGGCTATGGATTGGTTGTAGAAATACTTATGGATATAGGACCCGAACACCCGCTTGGTGTCGTTCCCGCCTTTCACGTTCACAAGGGGCGTTCCCGTGAGCGCAAGCTTCACCGCTTCTCGGTCTGACGCAACAAGGTTGGTGAGAAACGCACCGCCGTTTTTGTAGTCGCGGTGCGCCTCGTCGATGAAGTAGACGCGTTGGACATCCAAGTTGTAATCGAAATCCACGGCAACGGAGTTCTCGTCGAACTTCTGGATGTTCACCACCGTGATGGCGGGCGTGCGCTCATCGCTTACCGCGTTGGTGTCTTCTCCTGCGCCTTTGAGCGCTCGCGCGAAGTCATCGCGGCTGTTTGCCAATGCGACGATGGCACCGCGCGCTTCGAATTCCGCTTTAGCTTGGTCGGCTAAATCAAGCCTATCGACTATGAAGAAGAAGCGGGTTGCGCTGTTTTGGGCTTGGTAGTAATCGCGCAAGAAACGCGTGAGGAAATACGAAAGCGCGGTTTTGCCGCTGCCTTGCGTGTGCCAGATAACGCCTTTGGTGCGGCCCGCGTCAAGGGTTGCGCGCACGGCTTTGGTGGCAAAGAGCTGAGGGTAGCGCATGATGTGCTTTTGAGCGCGCTTGATGCCCTCTTCGTCGGTGGCCTCTACATAGCATATGCCGTAGCGTAGGATGAAAAGAAAGCGTTCGGGCGAGAAGAGGGAGGTTATGATGCGGTTCGCGGGTGTTTCCGGTTGCACGGAGCTTTCGTATTCGGGTTCGCCGTAAAAGCTCGCAAGGTTGTTGTCTTTGAGAATGAACTGCTCGGTTTCGGGATTGCGTTCGGCTACAAGTTTCCCCATACCGGCGATATCCTCTTCACGGAAGCGATTGAGCGCGAGATGCCCGTATGCGCTTGCGGCGTAGAACGACCCTTGCACGGGCCTGCGCTCCGCATCGTCGTATTCCTGGTTGTTCGAAAACGCCATGACTTGCACAATGTTCGCAAAGCGGTGGAAAGCCGCGTTCTTGAACCGCGCGTGCATGCGTTCGTGCTCGGCCAGGATGCCGTCTTTGTTGTTCTGGCGCTTTGCCTCCATGAAAGCAAGGGGCATGCCGTTTACCAGGAAGGTGATGTCGGGGCGGAAGCTGTCCTCTCCGTTGGCGTAGGCAAGTTCGGTTGCCACTGTGAAATCGTTATTGGAAGGATCGTCGAAATCGATAAAGTGATACCCCTCTATGCCTGCGTGCAGGCATGTGAAGAATGCGCGTCCTAGATCTTCGCCGCTTGCTTTGAGCTTGATCTGGTTTGCAAGGTGGCGGGCGCGTTCGGCATCGACAGGCGTGCCGTTGATGCGCTCGAGGGCCTTTCGGAAAGGCTCGAAGAAGATGTTGGTATCGGGGTCGTAATCGATGCCAGGGGCGTCTTCGCGGATGGAGCGATAGGCGTATCCGATGCGCGTGGCGTGGATTACGGCAGGTATTTTGACGTATTTATCTTCGGGCCTGTTCATGGGAACTGCTTTCGTTTTAAAGTGGCGAAGATGCTTGTTGGTTGTTCGGTTGTATTTTACCAAAGCCGCTCTGCGCTTCCTGCTGAAGCTGCCGTTTGTTCGGCGCAGATATCGTGGAGGGGCGCGCGGGTGCCTTGCAAGGGGACGGGCCTCCCCATATCATTATCCCTACGGAAATACTTTGATTATCAAACTATTTTGATTCGGGAAAGGAACGGCCATGGCCACTATCGACACCGTCAAAGAAGTCCTCGTGGAGAACCTCGACCTCGACGCCGACAGCATCACCGAGGACGCCACGCTCGACTCTCTCGGCATCGACTCCCTCGACATGGTGGAGCTGATCTGCGACCTCGAGGAGAAATGCGAGGTGGAGTTCGGCGAGCCCGAGGGCATCGAGACGATCGGCCAGCTGGTCGCGCACATCGATTCGCTGAAATAACGTGTGAAGACGGGCCCCGTACGGGGCCCTCACTCTGACGGGCTGCGCGATGCGCGGCCCGTGCTGCAAGGTTTTCTTGGAGTCTGGGCGCGGTTCGAGGAAGAGAGCAGGGGCATGAAGACGCGGATTACGGAGCTTTTGGGCATCGAGGTGCCCGTCGTGCAGGGCGCGATGGCGCGCATCGCGGATGCGAGCCTTGCCGGCGCGGTGAGCGAGGCCGGGGGCCTCGGCATCATCGCGTGCGGCGGCGCGCCGCTTTCTTGGGTGGAGGAGCAGGTGCGCATCGCGCGCTCGATGACCGACAAGCCCATCGGCGCGAACGTCATGCTCATGGATCCGAACGCCGCCGAGCTGGCGAAGCTTCTGGCCGATCTGCGCGTCGACGTCGTCACCACCGGCGCGGGCAGCCCGGCGAACTTCATGCAGATGTGGAAGGACGCCGGCATCAAGGTGGTGCCCGTGGTGGCCTCGAGCGCGCTTGCGGCGCGCATGGAACGCCTTGGCGCGGACGCCGTGGTGGCCGAGGGCACAGAGGCCGGCGGGCACATCGGCGAGCTGACCACGATGGCGCTCGTCCCGGCCGTGTGCGACGCCGTGTCCATCCCCGTCATCGCCGCCGGCGGCATCGCCGACGGGCGCGGCGTGGCGGCCGCCTTCGCGCTCGGTGCCGAGGGCGTGCAGGTGGGCACCCGTTTCCTCACGGTCGAGGAGTGCACCATCGCCGACGCGTACAAGGAACGCGTGCTGGCCGCGAAGGATGCCGACACCATCGTCACGGGCCGCGGCAGCGGGCATCCCGTGCGCTGCCTCAAGAACAAGTTCGCCCGCACGGTGCGCAAGCTCGAAGGCGACCTTGCGCAGAACGGCGACGAGCTGGAGGCCATGTACGTGGGGTCTTTGCGCCGCGCGGTGGAAGGCGACGTGGACAACGGCACGATGATGGCCGGCCAGTCCGCGGCGCTCGTGTGCGAGCGCGCGACGGCCGCCGAGGCGATCGCCCGGATGATGGCCGAGGCCGAGGCGCTCGGCGCGCTCGATCTGGCCGCGACGGCTTCCGCGAACGCGCGCCGCGAGCGCGCGGGTCGCTAGAGGGGAGGGCGCATGGGCGCTTCCGTTCCCGCGATCGCGGCGGGCTCCCCCGTCTTTCTGTGCTCGGGCCAGGGCTCGCAAAAACCCGGCATGGGCGCTGGCCTCATGGACGTGCCCGAGGTTGCCGAGGTGTTCTCCTGCGCATCCGACGTGCTGGGCTTCGACGTGGCCGACCTCGTGCTGCACGCCGAGCCCGACGTGCTCAACGACACGCGCAACGCGCAGCCTGCGATCTGCGTGCTGTCGGTGGCCGTCGCCCGCGCGCTCGAGGCGCACGGCGTGGAGCCGGCGGCCGTGCTCGGGTTCTCGCTCGGCCAGGTAAGCGCGCTCGCGGTGTCGGGCATGCTTTCCGTCGAGGCGACGTTTTCGCTCGTGAAGGAGCGCAGTCGCCTCATGGCCGAGGCGGCTGCGGAGCATCCCGGCGCGATGAGCGCGCTTCTGAAGGCCGACGAGGAGGGCGTGGCGGCGCTCTGCGACGAGTGCGCGCAGGGAGAGGCGCTCGTGCCCGCGAACTACAACTGCCCGGGGCAGATCGTCGTGGCGGGCGCGCCCGCGGCCGTCGAGCGCGTCGAGGCGGCGTGGGCCGCGTCCGGCAAGCGCTTTTCGCGTTTGGCCACGTCCGGGGCCTTCCACAGCCCGCTCATGGCGTCGGCGGCCGAAAGCATGGCGGCGTATCTGGCGAACGTCGAGTTCGCTGAGCCGCGCATCCCGCTCATTTGCAACGTGACCGCCGAGCCGCTTCCCGCCGCCGTCGCGCGCGAGCATCTCGTGCGCCACCTGACAAGCCCCGTGCGCTTCCAGCAAAGCGTCGAAGCGCTCGTCCGCGCCGGCGCCGACACGTTCGTCGAGACGGGCTTCGGCGGCGTGCTCGCGAACCTCGTGAAGCGCATCGACAAGGGAGCCGCGCGCTTCTGCGTGCAGGATCGCTCAAGCTTTGATGCGTGCGTCGCGGCGTTCGGCGAGGCCGGGGCTTCCGCGTCCGGTTCCTCCGATTCCGAATAGGAGCTTTTCGAATGACCGACACCACCGAAACCCCGCGCAAAAGCGCGGTCGTCACCGGCTCGAGCCGCGGCATCGGCCGCGCTGTGGCCGAGGAGCTTGCCCGCGCGGGCTTCGACGTGTGCGTGAACTGCTCGAACGAGGGCGGGCTTTCTGCCGCGCGCGAGCAGGCCGCCGCGCTCGAGGCCGAGCACGGCGCGCGCGCCATCGCCGTGGCTGCCAACGTGGCCGAGGCCGCTGAGGCGGAAGCCCTCGTCGCGGCTGCGCACGAGGCGTTCGGCCGCGTGGACGTGCTCGTGAACAACGCTGGCATCACGCGCGACGGGCTTATCGCCCGCATGAAGGAAGAGGACTTCGACGCCGTCATCGACGTGAACCTCAAGGGCACGTTCAACTGCTGCAAGGCGGCCGCGCAGCGCATGATGAAGCAGCGCTACGGGCGCATCGTGAACCTGTCGAGCGTGGTGGGCGTGGCCGGCAACGCGGGGCAGGCGAACTACGCCGCCTCGAAGGCCGGCGTCATCGGGCTCACGAAGTCCCTCGCGCGCGAGCTGGCGGCGCGCAACATCACGTGCAACGCGGTGGCGCCGGGCTTCATCGAGACGGACATGACCGACGCGCTGTCCGAGAAGCAGCGCGAGGCCATTGTGAGCCGCATCGCGAGCAAGCGCCTCGGTGCGCCCGAGGACGTGGCCGCGCTCGTCCGTTTCCTGGCGAGCGAGGAGGCCGGCTACATCACCGGACAGGTTGTCTGCATCGACGGAGGGATGTCGCTATGAGCGAGAACGCGAACGAAGTGGCCCCGGCGACCGCCACGCGTCGCCCCGACGGCACGCATCGCGTGGTCATCACCGGCATGGGCGCGGTGTCGCCCGCCGGCGTGGGCACAGATGCGCTGTGGAGCGCCGTCATGGGCAAGGAGTGCTGCATCGGCCCGGTGACGCGCTTCGACGCGACCGACTACGACGTGCGGATCGCGGCCGAGGTGCGCGACTTCGATCCGACTGAGCACGGGATCTCGAAAAAGGAGGCCCGTCGCTTCGAACGTTTCGTGCAGTACGCCATCGTGGCGTCCGACGAGGCCATCGCGCAGTCGGGGCTCGATCTTGAGGCCGAGGACACCGCGCGCATCGCATGCGTGTTCGGCACGGGCATCGGCGGCATCGACGAGTTGCAAAGCGGCTTTTTCACGCTGGCCGAGAAGGGGCCGAGGCGCGTGAGCCCGCTGTTCATCCCCACGATGATCGGCAACATCGCCGCCGGCAACCTGTCCATCCGCTACGGGCTGCGCGGCGAGTGCCTCAACGTGGTCACCGCCTGCGCCACCGGCGCGCACTCCATCGGCGCGGCCGTGCGCGACATCCGACACGGCTACATCGACGCGGCTCTGGCCGGCGGCTCGGAGGAGAGCGTGTCGCCCATCTGCCTCGCGGGCTTCGCGAACCTCGGCGCGCTGTCGAAGTCGGAGGATCCGGCGTGCGCGTCTCTTCCGTTCGACGCGCGCCGCGCGGGATTCGTGGCCGGCGAGGGCGCGGGCGCGGTGGTGCTCGAGTCGCTGGAGCACGCGCTCGGTCGCGGCGCGAAGGTGCTGGCCGAGGTCACGGGCTTCGGCTCGACGGGCGACGCCTACCACATGACGGCTCCCGAGCCGAGCGGAGAGGGCGTCGTGCGCGCCATGCGCATGGCGCTCGAGGAAGGCGGCTTCTCGCCCGAGGATCTGGGGCATCTGAACGCGCACGGCACGGGCACGCCGGCGAACGACGCCACCGAGTCGAAGGCGCTCTTGGCGCTTTGCGGCGAAGAGGCGGGACGGAAGGTGCCGGTGACGTCGGTGAAGGGCACGACGGGCCACACGCTCGGCGCCGCCGGCGCCATCGAGGCCATCGTGTGCGCGCTGTCCGTCATGAACGATTGCGTGCCGCCCACTTGCGGATTCGCTGAAGCCGATCCGGAGTGTCCGGTGAGCGTGGTCACGGAGGCGAAAACGGGGTATCCTCAGAAGGTGGCGCTTTCGAACTCGCTGGGCTTCGGCGGGCACAACGCGAGCCTCGCCGTTTCGCCGTTCTGACGAACGGCGAAACGGGTCGACGCTGCGGCGCGCTCCCGCACCCCGGCTTCGCACGATCCCGGAGGCTCACGTACCGAAGTACGCTTCGCCTCCGCGATCCCGCGAATCCGGGGCACGGGAGCGCCCCTCGCTGACTGACTACGCCAACCTGCGAGTTCGTTTTCGCGCCGTTGGCGCGAAAGGGCGCTGGGAGGCGCCCTGTTCCAACCTGCGAGCTTGTTATGCGCCCTTCGGGCGCATGGCGCGCAAAGCGCGCACCGTTGAAAGGAGAGCCGAATCGTGGATATCTCGTTTCCTTGCGGCAGGGACGCCGTCGAGGCGGTGCTGCCGCATCGCGACCCGTTTCTGTGGGTGAGCTGCGTCGTTTCGTGCGAACCGGGCGTCGAGGTGACGGCCGAGTTGGACGTCGATCCGGATCTGCCGCTGTTCAAGGGCCACTTTCCCGGACATCCGGTGCTGCCGGGGGTCGTCATCATGGAGGCGCTTGCCCAAGCGGCCTCGTTCTGCGTTCTCGTCGAGCGCGGGACGGAGGGGGCCATCGGGTTCCTCACCGGCATCGACAACGCGAAGTTCCGTCGCCAGGTGGAGCCGGGGGAGACGCTCACCTTGCAGGGGCGCATCGTGAAGTCCTCGTCGCGCCTCGTCGTGGCCGAGGTGGAGGCGAGCGTGGACGGCGCGGTGTGCGCGACGGCCACGCAGAAGTACGTGCTGGCGAAAGCGGAAGCGTAGAGGGGCGATGATCGTTCGATGAAGCAGCGCACGCAGGATTACATCACCATCGGCTCGGACGGAACGGTGCTGCCCAAGGGCGGCGCAGCCGTCGCCGCCGCCGAGCAAGCGGCCGAGGCCGCGGACGTGGCCTACCGTCTGCCCCGCATGGCGGCCGAGGCCGCAGCGGCCCTGCCCGTCGTTCCGAACGCGCTCGACGCGGCCGACTCCTCCGAGTGGACCGCCGCGTCGCCCTCTGCGCCCGCGCCCTCTGCGCATGCGGACGGCGCGAGGGAGGACGCTGCGGCAGGGCGTCCCGTGGCGCTTGTCATGGCACGCGCCAAAACGGCGAAACGCCTGGTGAGATCAGTGGCCGACGCTGGGTTCGCGCCGTGCGTCGTCTACACGCAGGACCATCGCTTCGATGCCCATGTGAAGCTCGCCCCGCTTGCGGTCTGCCTGGGCGAGAAGCACTCCGACGCGCTGTTCTGCAATGGCTACGCGGTGCTGACGGCCACCGACGAGTGCGGCGCGACGACGGTGCTTCTGTGCGACGAGGCGCTTCCGCTCGCCGAGGTGGACAGCTTCCTTGCGCGCGCGGCCGCCCGCGGCATCCGGGTGTTCCGTCCGCTCAGCGCCGACGCGCCGCTTTTGGGCTGGGTGCTCTGCACCACCGACAAGCCGGCGTTCGACGGCGGCTCGTGGCGCGCCTGTCCGCACTGCGGCCTCAACTTCGACGAGGCGAGCCTGGCGGCCGGCCACTACGTGTGCCCGTCGTGCGGAGGCTACCTGCGCATGTCGTCGACCGAGCGCATCGACGACACGCTCGACGCGGACAGCTTCGTCGAGTGGGACCGCGTCGTGCCCGAGACCGACCCGCTCTCCTTCCCCGGCTATGCCGACAAGCTGGCCGCCCAGCGCGAGAAGACCGGCCTTGAGGAGGGCGTGCGCACGGGCGAGGGCCGCATCGCGGGTTTGCGCGTGGCCGTCGGCATCATGGACTCCCAGTTCTTCATGGGGTCTATGGGCTCGGTCGTGGGCGAGAAGGTGGCGCGGCTCGTGGAGCGCGCGACCGACGAGCGCCTGCCGGTGGTGATCTTCACCGCGTCGGGCGGCGCGCGCATGCAGGAGGGGCTCGTATCGCTCATGCAGATGGCGAAGGTGTCGTGCGCGCTCGAGCGCCACGCCGAGGCGAGGCTGCCCTACATCTCGGTGCTCACCGATCCCACAACGGGCGGCGTGACCGCGTCGTTCGCCATGCAGGGGGACGTGATCCTGGCCGAGCCCCGCGCGCTCATCGGCTTCGCGGGGCAGCGCGTCATCCGCGACACCATCAAGCAGGAGCTGCCCGAGGGCTTCCAGACGGCCGAGTTCGCGCTTGAGCACGGGCTGATCGACGCCATCGTCGAGCGCGGCGAGCTGCGCGGCACGCTCGCGCACCTGCTGGCCTTGCATCTGGCCACGGAGGCGGCCGTCCGCGCCGAGCACGAGCCGGGTGATCGGGACATCCTCGTGAGCTACGAGGCGGTTCGCGAGAACCTTGAGCACGGGACGGACACGTACAACACGGTGACCTACGGCGACCTCGCGGTGGAGGGCTTCGCCTTCGGCGCGGGAGAGGGATGGGGCCCGCTCGGGCTGAAGCGCCGCATCTCGGATCTGGCGGGCCGCCTCGATAGGCGCGGGGCCGCCTCGCGCAAACGGCTCGAGCGGGTGCTGAGCGAAGGCGGCTTCGATGCTGAGGCGGGCGTGTCGCTCGAGGGCGCGGCCGCGTCCGGCGACGGCGGCGAGGTGGCGGGCAACCGCGCGTGGGAGAGCGTGCAGCTAGCGCGCAACACGCGTCGGCCGACGGCGCTCTCCTACATCGACGCGTTCGTGGACGGCTTCATCGAGCTGCACGGCGATCGCGCTTTCGGCGACGACGGCGCGATCGTCGCGGGCCTCGGGTGGATCGGCGGGCGCGCGGTGACGGTGATCGCCCAGGAGAAGGGACGCGACCTCTCTGAGCGCATCGCGCGCAACTTCGGCTGCCCGCAGCCCGAGGGCTACCGCAAGTCCCTGCGCCTCATGCGCCAGGCCGAGAAGTTCGGACGGCCGGTCGTGTGCCTTGTGGACACGCAGGGCGCGTTCTGCGGCATGGAGGCCGAGGAGCGCGGGCAGGGCAACGCCATCGCCGACAACCTCGTCGGGCTCGCGGGGCTGCGGGTGCCGGTGGTGAGCGTGCTTCTGGGCGAGGGCGGCTCGGGGGGCGCGCTCGCGCTCGCGCTCGCCGACCGCGTGGCCATGCAGGAGCACGCGGTGTACTCGGTGCTGTCGCCGGAGGGGTTCGCCTCGATCCTTTGGAAGGACCGCACGCGGGCTCCCGAGGCGGCTGCCGTCATGAAGATGAGCGCCGTCGAAGCCTGCGAGATGGGCATCGTCGACGCCGTGCTGTCCGAA
Source organism: Rubneribacter badeniensis (assembly GCF_002899695.1). GTDB lineage: Bacteria > Actinomycetota > Coriobacteriia > Coriobacteriales > Eggerthellaceae > Rubneribacter > Rubneribacter badeniensis. Next base: position 65,287 of record NZ_PPEL01000003.1, on the reverse strand, counting down.
GGCGCGCGTCCGGCGCACGAGAACCCCGAGCAGGCCGCCGCGAGCGTGCGCGCCTACGTGGAGGCGACGCTCGACGAGCTTGCCGACATGCCCGCGGGCGAGCTCGTGCGCAAGCGTCACGAGCGGTTCGCGAAGTTCTAAGCTTCAAAAGAAAGAGAGGGGGTCGGGATGACGCCCTGCCCCCGTCCCCTTCCATCCCCTCCCTGCTTTTCAACGATCTCGTCGGATGCCTTTGCATCGGGTCTGCGCGAGCGCGCCGTCCGCTCCGGTTTCCGGCCGGTCAATCCGTTTTTCGCATTCTGGGGGAGCGGGATGTGCTTCTTGGTCGTGTTTCTGGTTATGGCGCGACGCATGCGTTTCGCGCGCTTGCCCGACGCGGCGGTGTGGTCGGCGGCTTGGTTTTGCGCGGCGGCGTTATGCCGAGGGTCGGTGCGTCGCCGTCAAGGCGTCTGCTACGTCGGGTTCTGCTCCGTCTACTGTGAACGGCTCAAGGAACATGGGCGCGTTGCCGACGTTGAGCGCATTCGTCGGTTTGGAAGCTTCTTCTTAAGCGTGGCACAGGTGCGGGTGCGGGGAGGCCGTGCGTCGGATCGATTCCCTCGTCGGCGACGGCAGAGGTGCGGCGTCGGTTGCTCCGTCCGTTGTCGCAGACTGCGAGCGCGTTCCCGTCTCGTCACCGTTGCAGCGCATCTGCGTGATGAGGATGCGCCTGTCCGAGGGTGCAACGGCGCCATCCCGCTGCACGGCGCGTGGGAGGCATCGGCGATTGAGCTTGCCTTCCGAGGCCGTGCGATCAGCTCCTCTTCCCCCGTGTTTCATGGCGTTTGCGTCAATGGTGTCAGGCGTTCGGCGAAGGAGGACCCTTTTGTCTGCCGAGGTGCCTTGCCGGATGTTCCCTGCGTGCTCAAGCGGTGCTATGCTGTGCGCAATCGCTCTTCGCATCGAGGGATGCTGGTGGATTTCGTTTTGAACGATGAGGTGGGGCCATGCTGGTGGACACGGTCGATGCGGTCGAGGGCGCGCGATCCCGAGGAGGATTGCGCGGTTTGTTGATCGCCACGTTCGCTTTCATCATGGTGTTCGCCGCTTCGGCGGTGCCCATCCCCTTGTACTCCGAGTACAAGGGGAGCATCGGACTGACCGACGCCGATATCTCCGCAACCATGCTCATGTACCTGTTCGGCGTCATCGCGACGCTGTTTCTCTCGGGCTCGCTGTCCGATGCGGCGGGTCGCAAGCCGCTCACCGCGGTGTCGCTGCTGCTGGCCATGCTGGGGTGCTTCGTGTTCTTGAACGTGGCCGATCCGTTGATGGTGCTCGTGGCGCGCGCGGTGCAGGGCGTGTCGTGCGGTCTGGCTATGAGCGCCGTGTCCGCGATGGTCGTGGATTTGTCTGTGGGCCGCCACGAGGGCTTCGGCATGGCGGTGGCCGGATGCGGGGCGCTTTTGGGGGTGATGGCGGGTTCTCTCGCCGTCGGATTCCTGAGCTTGGCGACGAGCGAGCATGGGGTGATCTACTGGATCATGATTGCTCTGCTCGCCCTGAGCTTGGCGCTCGTGCCCGCCGCACCGGAGACGGTGGTGCGGCGGGCGCCGTTGCGCACGGCGTGCAAGCCGGTGGTTTCGATCGATCCGAAGCTGCGGAGGGCGTTTCCCATCGCAGGATGCGCCTACATCGCCTCGTGGGGAATAGGGACGTTCTTCCAGTCGTTCAGCTCGCCGGTGGCGGTGGAGTGCTTTGGAGCGGAGGACCCGTTTGTGGCGTCCGCCATCCTCGCCCTGTCGATGGCCCCGAGCGCGCTTGGGGCGCCTATCGAGGCGCGCATGCGCTCGGGCGTGTCGCTGCGCGTGTCGATGGCGGCGCTGCTCGCGTTCACGTGCGGCATGTGCGTGTCGATGGCGGCGGGCGCGCTTGTGCCTTTTCTCGTGCTGGTTGCGCTGTTCGGGCTGTCGACGGGTATGTGCCTGTCCGGCAGCCTGCGCTTGCTGTTCGCCGATGCCGATGCGGGCGGCACTGCTGCGGTGGTGTCCACCATCAACCTCGTGGGGTACGCTGGATCGGCGATGCTGAGCGGTGTGATGGGCGCGCTCGTGGGAATCACGACGCTCGTGGGCGTGCTCGCGGCGCTGGCCTTGTTCGCGATGGCGACGACGGTCGCGGTGTTCGTCCGCACGCGGTAGGGGCGTGCGAACGGGGGCGTTTTCGATCGGGCGGGATTTGGCGGGTTCTCCGGTGCGTGCGGGTTTCCGGCGGGGCCTTGAATGGCGCGGAAGGCGCGAGGGGCGTCGCGATGCCGTGGTATCATTTTCTGCGTTGCATGCGATCGCATGGTCGAGCGCAGCGAAGCGCATTGAGGATGCCGATGGAAGGAGCGCCATGCCGATAGCCGTGAGCGCGTGTCTGCTGGGCGAGCCGTGCCGCTTCGACGGGGAGTCGCGGCCTTGCGAGGCCGTGCTGCGGTTGCGCGCGACGCACGAACTTGTGGGCGTGTGCCCTGAGACGCTCGGAGGGCTGCCCGTGCCGCGCACGCCTCGCGAGATCGTCGCCACCGAGCGTGCTCTGCGCGTGGTGGACGCGGACGGGGGCGATGCCACGGACGCGTTTCTGGCCGGGGCCGCCAAAACGACGGAGCTGGTGCGGGAGCGGGGCTGCACGCTGGCCGTGCTGAAAGCGAAGAGTCCTTCGTGCGGCAACGGGTTCGTGTACGACGGCACGTTCTCGGGCGCGCTCGTGCCCGGATACGGTGTGGCCGCGCGGGCGCTGCGCGAGGCGGGGGTGCGCGTGGTGGACGAGGCGCAGTTTGCGGCATGCCTTAAGGCTGGCGAGGCGCGGCATCCGGGCTGCGCGCCGGCCGTGTTGGCGACGACGTCGGCGGAGTGCCCCTCGTTGGGAACCGAGCGCCTCGTGCTGCGCCCGTTGACCTCCGACGATATCGACGACGTGTTCGCCTACTGCAGCGATCCCGCCGTCGGCCCCGATGCCGGGTGGGCGCCGCACCGCACGCGCGAGGATGCGAGGATGTTCGTGGAGGTGATCGCGAGCGGACCGCACGTGTTCGGCATCTTCGAGAAGGTTTCGGCAGGAGAGGACGCCGGTGTCAGCGTTGGCGCCGAAGGGCCGTGCATCGGGTCGATCGGGCTCATTCGCGACCCGCAGCGACGCAACGTCGACTGCCTCATGCTGGGATACGCCCTTGCGCGGAGCGCATGGGGTCGCGGCTACATGACCGAGGCCGTGCGCGAGGTGTTGCGCTACGGCTTCGAAGAGCTGGGCCTTGGGATGGTCACCTGTACGCACTACGTGTTCAACGACAGGTCACGTCGCGTCATCGAGAAGTCCGGGTTCGTTCACGAGGGCACGCTGCACGGCATGGAGGTCACGCCCGACGGTCTTATGCGGGACGCCGAGGCGTACTACCTCACGCGCGAGCGCTGGAGCAGGCTGCAGGGTGCGGTCGGGGCTTAGCACATTCGCGCCGGAGGGATGTCGACGGTTGCAAGCTTGTCGATGAGCTTGCGGTAGATGCGGGTGGCCATCCACGGTTCGGTGGAGAGGGCGCAGACCTTTTCGAGGGGCACCCAGCGCACGCCGCTGTTCTCGTCGGGCTTCGGGCGCAGCGGCGCGTTCGGCGAGGCCACGGCCAGATACGTCACGTTCAGGTGCAGGTGCGAGCCCACGTAGCGCCCGCGTTTCTCATGCCCGTCCACCGTCAGCACTTCGAGCGAGTAGATGCCGCGCGGCCCGCACGGCATGATCCGCGCGCTGGCGACGCCCGTCTCCTCTGCAAGCTCCCGCAGCGCCACGCGCGCGAGGTCGCGCTCCCCGTCGGCGTGCCCGCCGATCCAGCTCCAGGAACGGTAGACGTTGTGGTAGACCATGAGCGTCTTGGCTGCGGTCGGGTCGACCGTCCAGATCGAACACGTCATATGCGCGAGCGAGCTGCGGTCGAAGACCTGCGGGTCGGCCTCCAGCTGCCTCAGGATGACCGCGCGGTCCGCAGCCTCCTGCTGGTTGAAGGGCCGGTAGGCGCGTATGTCGTCGATGAGGGACATGAGGGTATTGTACGCGGCTGCCGCCGATGGGTACAGGGGGTTTGCCGCGGATGGTGCGTTGCGAGAGGGTGTTGACTAAATGGCCCCGGGAAGAACCGGAAGCGGAGTCGAGTGCGCGGGATCGAGGGAGGCTTGCGACCCGGGGAGACTCTTGTGCGTGCGAGAGGGGGCGTGAAGCTTGACGGTGTAAAACTCGTGGCATGCTGAGCGAATCCCGAGCGATGGCGCGCCATTCATGGGGTTCGCGCAGGTTTTGGGCAGGTTTTAGAGTTCGCCAGTTTGCTAATGGCTGTCCATAGGGCCGACCGATTGCCAAAATGAATGCAATATTCGGAATATGCGCATTTATGCATATTCTGGCAGTCGAACCCTTGTGGGCCCGCGGGGTTGAAACTGGGGCAGGACGCCTTCCGGACCACCCTGGGGAGTCGGGCCTCGCAGGCTCGCAGGTTGAAACCGGAAAGCGTCTCCGACCCGTCCGTCCTCTACCCAACGATCAGATCGGCGAACTCGAACTTCGTGCAGTCCACCAATCCGCGGTTCGTCAGCCTCAGCTCGGGAAGGCAGGCGAGCGGGATCAGGGCCATCGTCATGAAGGGGGAGGGCATGGTGCAGCCGATGGCGGCCCAGGCGTCCTCGAGGGCGTGCACCTTCGCGCTCATCTCCTCGGCGGGGAGCGCGTCCATGAGGCCGGCGATGGGAAGCTCCACAAGGCCCAGAACCTCGCCGTCGGCGACCACGACCATGCCGCCGCCGCATGCGGCGAGCGTGTTCGCGGCCAGGGCCATGTCCTCGTCGTTGGTGCCCAGCACGAGCAGGTTGTGCGCGTCGTGCGCCACGGTGGAGGCCATCGCGCCGCGCTTGATGCCGAAGCCTTTGACGAATCCCTTGCCGAAGGTGCCCGTCTCGCGGTGCCGCTCGAACACGAACGCCTTGAGCACGTCCTGCTCCACGGCGGACTCCAGGCGGCCGTTCGCAACCGGGAGGTCCACGTGCGCTTCGAACGTGCCCACCTTTCCGGGAACGACCTCGATCGCGCGCACGCGCACGGTGTCACCGTCGACGATGCCCTCGGGGGCGGCCACCTCGAACGATGTCGGCGCGATCTCGCGTCCCAGGTGCACGGAGCGCGTTGCCCAATCGGGGTAGCGGTACGGCGGCAGGTCGAACAGGGCGCGCCCATCTTCGGCCACCACCTCGCCGTCGATGAGCACGCGCGTGACCCGCAGGCTTTCCAAATCGTCCAGGAACACGATGTCGGCGCACTTGCCCGGTGTGATGGAACCCAGGTCGTGGTCCATCTGGAAGCACTGGGCGCAGTTGATGGTGACCATCTGAATGGCGGAGACGGCATCGATGCCCAGGCTCACGGCTGTGCGCACGATGTGGTCGAGGTGCCCGTCGGCCACAAGCGTGTGCGGATGCGTGTCGTCGCTCACGAGATTGGCGAAGCGCGTGTCGATGCCGCCCGACGCGACGGCCTCGGCGAGCACGGGCAGGTCCTGCCAGGCCGAGCCGAAGCGCAGCTGCGCGTACATGCCGAGGCGCATCTTCGCGAGCGCGTCCTCGGGGCGCGTGGACTCATGGCAGCAACGCACGCCCGAGGCGATGTAGGCGTTCAGGCCCCGGTCGGTTTCAGGGAGCGAGTAATGGCCGGTCGCGGTCTTCCCGGCGCGCAGCGTCTCGGCCACCTCGCCGTGCGCGTGGTCGGCGCCGGAAAGGATGCCGGGGAAGTTCATCATCTCGCCGAGGCCGACGACGTTTTGCCAGTTCATAGTCTCGGCGATGTCTTCGGGGCCGATGGATGACCCGGTGTCCTCGAAGCCGGGCACGGCGGGCACGCACGACGGCGTGGTGATCATGGCCTTGAGGGGCGTGCGGCGCGCATCCTCGGCCATGAGCCGCACGCCGTCGAGGCCCAGCACGTTGCACACCTCGTGCGGATCCCAGTAGATTCCCGTCGTGCCGTGCGGGACGACGGCGCGCGCGTACTCTCCCGCCCCCATCATGGACGATTCCACATGGATGTGCCCGTCGAGGAATCCGGGGGCGATGCATTGGCCTTCCGCGTCGATGATGCGCGTGCCTTCGCCGACGCAGTGGTCGGCCGTGCCGAGGTAGGCGATGCGCCCCTCGGCGATGGCCACGTCGATGCCCTCCTGGACTTCGCCCGTGCACACGTTCACGAGCTTCGCGCCCTTGATGACCGTGTCGGCGGGCGTGCGGCCTTGGGCGACGGCGACGAGCGTTTTCGAGCACTCCCACAAAGGCTTCTTGCAAAACGCATTGATCATGGCGGGCTCCTTCAGACGGCGCTTTGGGCGTAAAGCTGGCGCGGCCATTATCGCGCGTCGGCGCGCCCGCCGTCCCAGGTTCCGGAAAGATCTCAGACGGAATGCGCAAACGTTACGCTTTGCGAGAGCGATGCGATAGGTTTTTGGTGGGGTCCGGCGCTTCAAATAGCGGCACGAGAGCAATTCCGAAGGCGCATGAAGCTTGCCGTGCGATGACGTGGATTAGGCGCCCTCGTCGAGGAGGATGATTTTGTGTCAGCTTCCCTCTCGATGGGGACAAGTGTATCGATCCAGTATTGATACACTGTGCTCAAAGGTCGGGAAAGGAGCGAAAATGCACGTGGATGTCGATAACAACCCTGCCGATGCGCGCTTAAGAAGGGGGAACGCAACGAAAATTCTGCGTTTTGGTTGGAAGCGTGTTCGACGCAGATTTCCGTTGGTCTGAAAAACGAACTCGGACGTTCTCGGGGAATTGCATGTGTGGGCAAAGTCTCTTTTCCGAATATCGTTTTCGCCGCACGGATTTGAGCGAGTTTCGGTGAGTCGAGTTCTCTTTGCGGGCTCATTTTGATCAAATGAAGAGGGGTCGACCAACTGTCCCGTATTCGGGATAGGCGGTTCGGACGGATGCGCTATCTTTTCATCAGTCGGAGGAGGTTCGTATGGATGGTGGGCACGACGTGCAAAAAGGTTTGAGGGCTTTCGTCTCCCATATAGCCGAGGACGGGCGCATCGAGCTTGTGCGCGACCATCTTCGCGAGGTGGCCGAGATGGCGGCGGAGTTCGCACGGCCTTTCGGTGCGGAGGGCTGGGCGTACGCGGCGGGGATGGCCCACGATATCGGGAAGTACTCGCCGGAATTCCAAAACCGCATTTTGCGTGGAGGCCGCAAGGTGGATCATTCCACGGCGGGGGCGTATGAGCTGTTCGAGCATTTGAACGCGAAGCTGCTGGCGTACTGCGTGGCGGGGCACCACGGCGGCCTACCTGATGGAGGCTCGTCGGCGGATGTGGATGGCGGCTCCACGTTGCTGAGCCGCATCGATGGGGCGCGCCAGGGGGAATTGCCCGACTACCATGCGTTCGCCGACGAAGTTGAGCTGCCGATCGCCGGCAAGCTTGCGTTCCGCATGCCGCCCGATCCGAAAGACGGCTTCGCGTTGGCGTTCCTTGCGAGGATGGTGTTCTCCTGCTTGGTGGATGCGGACTTCCTCTGCACGGAGCGTTTCATGCGGGGCGGCGCGCGCGAGCAGCTTTCGACCGAAGGGCTCGATGCGCTGCGCGAGCGCCTTGAGGCGAAGGTCGCGACCTTCTACCCGCCGAAGACCGAGCTCAACGAAACGCGGTGCAGCCTGCTCGATGCGTGCGCCCGCGCGGCCGAGGAGGCTCCGGGTGTGTTCTCGCTCACGGTGCCGACGGGCGGCGGCAAGACGTACGCGTCGCTGCGCTTCGCGCTGCGCCACGCGCTCGCCGAGGGCCACGGCATGCGCCGTGTGATCTACGCGGTGCCCTACACCTCGATCATCGAGCAGAACGCCGCCGTGTTCCGCGAGGTGCTCGGCGAGCGCAACGTGCTTGAACACCATGCGAACTTCGACTTCGACGACGCGGGCGAGGACGGCGATGCGCTGCGGCTTGCGACCGAGAATTGGGACGCGCCCGTGGTGGTGACGACGAATGTCCAGCTCTTCGAGTCGCTGTTCGCGAACAAGACCTCGCGCTGCCGCAAGTTGCACAACATTGCGGGCAGCGTGATCGTGCTCGACGAGGCGCAGATGCTGCCGACGAAGCAGCTGCTTCCCTGCGTGCGGGCGTTGGCGGAGCTTGTGCAGCGCTACGATTGCACGGTCGTGCTCTGCACGGCGACGCAGCCGTCGCTCGACGGGCTGTTCGAACGCTATGGCTGTTCGGTGCGGGAGATCGCCCCCGACCCGCAGGGGTTGTACGAGCGGCTGCGACGGGTTTCCTACCGCTTTGAGGGAGCGGTCGAAGACGGAGATCTCGCCTCCCGGTTGGCGGCGCACGAGCAAGTGCTTTGCGTCGTGAACAGCCGCAAGCAGGCGAAGCGGCTCTACGATCTGGTGGCCGGGGATTGCGCCGAGGGCGCGTTCCATCTTTCGACGCTCATGCATCCCGTCCATCGCGAGCGCGTGTTGAAGGAGGTCCGGCGGAGGCTTAAGGGCGGCGAGGCTTGCCGCGTGGTTGCTACGAGTTTGGTGGAGGCCGGCGTCGACGTCGATTTCCCCGTTGTGTACCGGGCGCTCGCGGGCATCGACAGCGTGGTGCAATGCGCGGGGCGCTGCAACCGCGAAGGGCGCCGCGACGTTCAAGAGAGCGTGGTCCATTTGTTCGAACCTGCGGAACCGTACGCTTTGCCCGCTGACGTTCGGCAGAAGGCAGAGCTGGCCCGATTGGTTTTGCGGGGCGCGGGCATAGACGTGAGTGCCGCCGACGAGCCGTGCGATGTCGGATCGCTTGAGGTGATCGCCGCGTACTTCAACCAGCTCCATGAGATTCGCCGCGACCGCCTTGACGCGTCGGGCGCTCTTGCCGACCTCGAGTTGCTGCGAGTGAGCGGCGGCGCTCCCTGCATTCCCTTCAAGGATGTGGCCGACCGCTTTCGTATGATCGAGGAGGGGTCGCATCCCGTCATCGTTTTCGACCCGCGGATTTCCGACGACCTCGCGGCCGTCAGAGAGGGCCGTGCGATGCGCGGTGCGATGCGCCGTCTGGCCCGTTATTCGGTGGGGCTGTACGACAACGATTTGGAGGTTTTGAAGGCCGCCCATTCCGTAGAACTGCTGGAAGGCGACACGTACGTGCTGCTCGACGGCGATCTGTACCACGAGGACACCGGCCTCGACGCCTCCGACGCCGGCGGGAAGGGGCTGTTCTTGTAGGCAGGGTATTGCGCTCGTCGCTGCTTGCGCGTAACGTGAATCATAAGCACCTTGATAATCGAATCGGCAAGGTAAACCTATGAAGCAAAGGAAAGGAGGTGTCCTATGGCTTACGGAATACAGGTGGAGGTTTGGGGCGATCGCGCCCTGTTCACGCGGCCTGAACTATCGGTTGAGCGCGTCTCCTACGACGTCATCACGCCGAGTGCGGCGCGCGGTCTCATCGAGAGCATCTATTGGCATCCGGGGCTCCGCTACACCATCGACCGCATCCATGTGCTCAACCCCATCCGCTTCACGAACGTGCGGCGCAACGAGGTGAAGTCGAAGGCGCTCGCCAGCACGATGCGCACCGCCATCGCGAACGGCGGCAATTTGCCCTACATAAACACGAAGGACGACATCCAGCAGCGCGCCTCGCTCATCCTCACCGATGTGCGCTACGTGATCGAGGCTCATTTCGAGTTGACCGATAAGGCGACGCCCGAGGACAACCCCGGCAAGTTCAAGGACATTATAAGGAGAAGGCTCGACCGCGGGCAGTGCTATTCCACCCCCTATTTCGGCACGCGCGAGTTCCCGGCGCACTTCAAGGCTTACGAAGGATCGATGCCTCCCGAAGGCCATTACTCCGGCGAGGGCGAGCGTGATTTGGGGCTCATGCTGTACGACATGGATTACGCCGATCCGCAGAACATCACGCCGATGTTCTTCCGCGCCGTCATGCGCAACGGCGTGATCGACGTGGCGGGAAGCGAGGTGCTCCGATGATCCTGCAAGCGCTCGCCGACTATTACGAGTATCTGGTCGTCGAACATCCCGACCGCGTGGCACGTCCCGGCTGGTGTTCCCGGCAGGTGGCGTTCATGCTGGAGTTGTCGCTTCAGGGGAGGCTCGTGGGCATCATCCCCGCCGAAGAAAAGCGCGGATGGACGAGGACGGTTCCCGAGCAGGCGAAGCGAACCGTCGGAATCGCCGCGAACCTGCTGTGCGACAACGCCACGTACTTGCTCGGCATCGATGCGAAGGGCAAACCCGAGCGGGCGCGCCAATGCTTCGAGGCGGCGCGGGAGCGGCATCTTGCGTTTCTCGCCGACGTGGATTCGCCTGCGGCGGCGGCCGTCCGCGGCTTCTTCGAGACGTGGGATCCCGCAACTGCGGTCGATGATCCGGTCGTGGCTGCGGCGGGGGAGGCGCTGCTCGCGGGCGGCAACCTCGTGTTCCGCGTGAGCGGCCGCGAAGCGCTTGAAGATCCCGCCATCGCCGGTGCATGGGATCGCGCCTATCTGCAACCGTCCGACGATGCGGCCATCATGACCTGCCTCGTTTCCGGCGAGAAAGCGCCCATCGCGCGCCTCCACCCCTCCATCAAGGGCGTCATGGGGTCGCAAGCTATGGGCGCGTCGCTTGTGGGGTTCAACGCGCGGGCGTTCGAATCGTACGGCCACGACGAGGAACAGGGCCTCAACGCGCCGGTGAGCGAGCGGGCGACGTTCGCCTACGCGACGGCGCTCAACTACCTGCTCTCCGATCGCAAACACCATGTGCGTCTCGGCGACACGACGGTGGTGTACTGGGCCGACAAGAACGACGATGCCTGCGCCGAGCTGACGTACGACTTCTTCGATGCCCGCCCGCATGGGCCGGCAAGCGCGGAGGGGGCCGAGAGCGATCCCGATCAGCTGATCGAGGAGGTGATGACGAAGCTCGCTTGCGGGCTTCCCATCAAAGGGGTCGACCTCGATGCGAACTTCTTCGTGCTCGGGCTCGCGCCGAACGCGGCGCGCCTGTCGGTGCGGTTCTTCCAGCGAAGCACGTTCGGCGATGTGCTTGACAACCTGCGGCGGCACTACGACCGTTTGGACGTGGCCCGCGCTCCGTATGAGAAGAAGTACCTCACGCCGTATCGCCTGCTCGCCGAGACGGAGAACCCGAACTCGAAGCAAAAACCCGCCACCTCGGTGCTGGGCGGCGCGCTCATGCGCTCCATCTTGGGCGATCTGCCGTACCCCGAGGCGCTGTACGAGAACGCCATCCTGCGCGTGCGGGCAACGCAGGACAACGACGAGCGGCATACGCGCAAGGTTACGCGCGGCCGTGCCGCCATCGTCAAAGCGTACCTATTGAAAAACAAAGGAAGAAGTGAGGAGGAGGTCACCGTGTCATTGAACGAAGGGCGCACCGATGCACCGTACGTGCTGGGACGGCTGTTCTCGGTGCTCGAGAGCATCCAAGAAGCCGCCAGCCCGGGCGTGAACGCCACCATCAAGAACAAGTACTACGACTCGGCGAGCGCCACGCCGAGCGTCGTGTTCCCCTTGGTCATCAAGCTAAGCGACCGTCATCTTGAGAAGCTTGGGCGTGACGGCAAGGGCCTCGCGATACATTACGAAAGGATGCGCGGCGAGCTGCTTGATAGGATCGACGCGTTCCCCAAGCGGCTCACGCTGGAGGAGCAGGGCGACTTCATTCTGGGCTATCACCATCAGACCCAGAAGCGCTATGAGAAGAAAGACCAAGACGCGCATCAGAACCAGGAGGCTTAGACCATGAGCGAACCCATCAAGAACCGCTATGACTTCGTCATGTACTTCGATGTGGAGAACGGCAATCCGAACGGCGATCCCGACGCGGGCAACATGCCGCGCATCGACCCGGAGACGGGGTACGGTATCGTCACCGATGTTTGCCTGAAGCGCAAGATCCGCAACTACGTGGAGACGGCGAAGGAGGGCGAGCCCGGTTTCGACATCTACATCAAAGAGGGCGTGCCGCTCAACGCGAGCGACAATCGGGCGCTTGAGGCGCTTGGCGCCGACGCGAAGGACATAAAGAAGCTCAAGAAGGACGATCCGACGCTCGACGAGAAGATCCGAGACTTCATGTGCAGGACATTCTTCGACGTGCGCACGTTCGGCGCGGTGATGACGACGTTCGTGAAAGGTGCCCTCAACTGCGGCCAGGTGCGCGGGCCGGTGCAGCTCACGTTCGCGCGCAGCGTCGATCCCATCATCCCGCAGGAGGTCACCATCACGCGCGTGGCCATCACCACGGAGGCCGACGCCGAGAAGAAGGGCACCGAGATGGGGCGCAAATACGTCGTGCCCTACGCGCTCTACCGGGGCGAAGGGTACGTTTCGGCGAACCTTGCGCGCAAGGCGACGGGCTTTTCCGAGGACGACCTCGCGCTTCTGTGGGACGCTATCGTGAACATGTTCGAGCACGACCACTCGGCGGCGCGCGGCAAGATGGCGGTGCGGGCGCTCGTGGTGTTCAAACATGATAGCGAGTTGGGCAACGCGCCGTCGTACAAGCTGTTCGACGCCGTGTCCACAAAGAGGAAGGCGGGCGTCGAGGCGCCGCGTTCCATCGACGATTACGAGCCCATCGCCGTCGACGAAGCGGTTGTCCCCGAAGGGGTCACGGTTCAGAGGCTGGTGTAAGCCGTGTACGGCGAGGACGAGCTCCTCGCGCTGTCGGGCATCCAGCATTTCGCGTTCTGCCGCCGTCAGTGGGCGCTCATCCACCTTGAGCAGGAGTGGGCCGAAAACGTGCTGACGGCGGAGGGCGACCTGATGCACCGCCGCGCGCACGACGAGGAGCTGCGGGAGCATCGCGGCAACGTCCTCGTCGTGCGCGGGTTGGCGGTGCATTCCCGCACGCTGGGGCTGACGGGCAAGTGCGACGTCGTGGAATTCCATAGGGGTGAATCGGGCCATCCTCTTGCAGGAGAGGATGGCCTGTGGCGTCCTGTGCCGGTAGAGTACAAGCGCGGGCGCAGCAAGGCGAACGATGCCGATCGGCTGCAGCTTGCCGCTCAGGCGTTGTGCCTCGAGGAAATGCTCGGATGCGATGTTTCAGAGGGGTTTCTGTATTACGGCGAGACGAGGTCGCGCGAACGTGTGGGGCTTGGCGCTGAGTTGCGCGCGTCGGTGGCGTCGATGGCCGACGAGATGCATGCGCTGTATCGGCGGCGGCACACGCCGAAGGTGAAGCCGTTTTCCGCATGCCGCTCCTGCTCGCTTGTCGATGCGTGCCTTCCGCGTGCGCTTGATCGCGCGTCGGTCGCCGATTATGTGGCGTCGCGTTTGGCGGAAGGAGGCGAGGCGCGATGAGGCGTCTGCTCAACACCCTGTACGTGTTCACCGAAGACGCGTATCTTGCGCTTGACGGCGAGAACGTGGTCGTGCGGCGCGGCGAAGGCGAGCTCGGGCGGGTGCCGCTGCACACACTTGAGGGCATTCTGTGCTTCTCGTACCGCGGTGCGAGCCCGGGGCTTATGGGCGCGTGTGCCGAGCGGGGCGTGGCGCTGTCGTTCTTCGATCGGAAAGGGCGTTTCCTCGCGGGCGTGCATGGCGAGCAGCGCGGCAACGTGCTTCTGCGCAAGGCGCAGTACGCCTGGTCGGAGGATCCGGAGAAGAGTGTGGCCGTGGCGCGGAACTTCATCGTGGGGAAGCTGTACAACGGGCGCTGGGTGCTTGAGAGGGCGGTGCGCGATCACGGGCTGCGCATCGATGCCGATGCGGTGAAGGCCGCTTCGGGGCGGCTTGACGCTTCGATGCGCGGTGCGGCTTCGTGCGAATCGATGGACAGGCTGCGCGGTATCGAGGGTGATGCGGCGGCGGAGTACTTCGGCGTGTTCGACGAGCTGATCTTGCGGGACAAGGAGGCGTTTCGGTTCGCGGGGCGCGTGCGGCGGCCTCCGACCGACGCGGTGAACGCCATGCTGTCGTTGTTCTACGCCGTGCTGGCACACGATTGCGCGGCGGCGCTCGAAGGCGTGGGGCTCGATCCGTATGTCGGGTTCATGCATGTCGATCGGCCGGGTCGGCGCTCGCTTGCATTAGACCTGATGGAGGAGTTGCGACCGATCATGGCGGATCGCTTCGTGTTGTCGGCGGTGAACAATCGCGTGATGCGGCCCGGGCAGTTCGAGCGGCGGGAGTCGGGCGAGGTGCGTTTGACCGACGAGGGGAGGCGCGCATTGTTCGGCGCATGGCAGGAGCGGAAGAGGGAGACGATCATGCATCCGTTCTTGAAGGAGAAGATTCCTCGCGGACTTGTTCCTCACGTGCAGGCGCTTTTGCTTGCGCGCTGCATTCGGGGCGATTTGGACGGCTATCCGCCGTTTCTGTGGAAGTGAGGCTAAGTGAGATGTTGACGGTCATCACGTACGACGTGAACACGGAGGATCCGGCGGGGCAGCGGCGGTTGAGGAAGGTTGCGCGCCACTGCGTCAACTATGGTCAGCGCGTGCAGAACTCGGTGTTCGAGTGCGTTGCCGATGCAGCCGAGATGGTGCGCATCAAGAATAAGCTGGTGGAACTCATCGACCCTGAGAAGGACAGCTTGCGATTCTATTATTTGGGCAACAAGTACCAAACGAAGATAGAGCACGTGGGCGCGAAACCGACGTATGAAGCCGAGGGCTTCTTGGCGCTGTAGTCTGCGGTGCGAGCATGAGGCTCCCAAGCGCCACGGGGGAGGTTCGCACCGCATTCGGCCTCTTTGAGGTCCTTGCAGCTTGTTTTTCGGGGGCCAATCGCTCTTCTTTGGTCTGCATATTGACAACAGAACACGATCAACGCAATATATTGCGGTCGCTCCCCGCACGGGGAGCGTGGGTTGAAATGTGTTGAACGGCGACCTATGGCGGCCGGTCTTTGTCGTCGCTCCCCGCACGGGGAGCGTGGGTTGAAATGCGCACCGCATGCTGGAGTTGGCGCGGCCCACGGGTCGCTCCCCGCACGGGGAGCGTGGGTTGAAATTCCTTAGCTCGTTGCTTGCGCTACGGTCAGGGCCGTCGCTCCCCGCACGGGGAGCGTGGGTTGAAATATCATCGTGAAGGGCAACAAAGGCTGGCAGTTCTCGTCGCTCCCCGCACGGGGAGCGTGGGTTGAAATGACCAGCTCGGCATCAAGCACGAGAGCGACGGTGGCTACGTCGCTCCCCGCACGGGGAGCGTGGGTTGAAATAAGGTCGTCGCGCTCGACCTGGTCGAGGACCTTTGTCGCTCCCCGCACGGGGAGCGTGGGTTGAAATTGCCCATATCGGCAGTACGCCTGCGCTTGTTGCCGTCGCTCCCCGCACGGGGAGCGTGGGTTGAAATGTGAACGTCGCCTTGAACGGCACGAGCACGATGCGTCGCTCCCCGCACGGGGAGCGTGGGTTGAAATGTGACTATGGCATGCACCTCGCCCGTGTACCCCGTCGCTCCCCGCACGGGGAGCGTGGGTTGAAATGAGGAAATAGTAGGCAGGAAGCCGTGCCTGCTCGGTCGCTCCCCGCACGGGGAGCGTGGGTTGAAATGACTGCTCGAAGAGCGAGCTCGCCAGCGGCGGCGAGTCGCTCCCCGCACGGGGAGCGTGGGTTGAAATCCGCCGATAATGACGTACGGGTCAGTGGCCGGGCCGTCGCTCCCCGCACGGGGAGCGTGGGTTGAAATAACTACATCCTCACGCTGCAGTCAGAGGGCTTCGTCGCTCCCCGCACGGGGAGCGTGGGTTGAAATTGGTATGTCGTGCCGTACTTGGCGGCGATGCCGGTCGCTCCCCGCACGGGGAGCGTGGGTTGAAATCGTCATCCGACGAGATGGTCGCCGTCACCTCGGATGTCGCTCCCCGCACGGGGAGCGTGGGTTGAAATTTGAAGAAGGACGTCGTGCTCTCTCGGTACCAGTAGGTCGCTCCCCGCACGGGGAGCGTGGGTTGAAATTCCCCACCTACTCCATCACGAGCGACTTCGATTGGAGCGTCGCTCCCCGCACGGGGAGCGTGGGTTGAAATTTCGCCGCCTCGCGTCGGGCCGCGGCCGCGAGCGCGGTCGCTCCCCGCACGGGGAGCGTGGGTTGAAATCACGTCTGCTTACTGTACGCCATCGCCACCGGCCTGTCGCTCCCCGCACGGGGAGCGTGGGTTGAAATCGTTCGTTGTTGCGCCGGTACTCGTCAAGCAGCTGCGTCGCTCCCCGCACGGGGAGCGTGGGTTGAAATCGAACGAGGGAAAGGACGAAAAATGAAGCTCGGGGACGTCGCTCCCCGCACGGGGAGCGTGGGTTGAAATGTGGGCCTCGTCGAACTCCCGCTCGGAGGCCTCCGTCGCTCCCCGCACGGGGAGCGTGGGTTGAAATGAGTTCGGTCCGAAGTCCCGCGAGCGGGACAAATGTCGCTCCCCGCACGGGGAGCGTGGGTTGAAATAACGCGGCGCTCGCCGCGTGCGGCAGCGAGCAGGAGTCGCTCCCCGCACGGGGAGCGTGGGTTGAAATCCAACCGTCCTGACAGCCGCGAAAACAGCCATGGTCGCTCCCCGCACGGGGAGCGTGGATTGAAATCCAGACGCCGCCGAAGAACTCTGCGGCGGGCGTGGTCGCTCCCCGCACGGGGAGCGTGGATTGAAATCATCCGGCATGTGCGCCCAGGCCCCGGCTCCACGGTCGCTCCCCGCACGGGGAGCGTGGATTGAAATTCGCAGTAGACGACTTGCCCGGTCCCCTTCCTCGTCGCTCCCCGCACGGGGAGCGTGGATTGAAATTGAACGGCACCGGCACCGGCAACGACCTCAAGGGCGTCGCTCCCCGCACGGGGAGCGTGGGTTGAAATTTGAGCGTCGCGGAGCCGTACATCGGTCGCGTTGTGTCGCTCCCCGCACGGGGAGCGTGGATTGAAATTGGCAAGGTCTGGATTCCCAGGCGCAGAACGCCGGTCGCTCCCCGCACGGGGAGCGTGGATTGAAATGGGAGCCCCGGCGATCCCATGCGCTGGGCACCTCGTCGCTCCCCGCACGGGGAGCGTGGATTGAAATCCAGCATCCGCAACCCGGCTGCCAGTTGGCGCACAGTCGCTCCCCGCACGGGGAGCGTGGGTTGAAATGACACCGAGGCCCAATGGCGGCAGCGCGCCGTGGTCGCTCCCCGCACGGGGAGCGTGGGTTGAAATTGGAGCAGGACGCCCACCGGGTCGCCCTGGGGAAGTCGCTCCCCGCACGGGGAGCGTGGGTTGAAATAGAAGCGACATGTATCTGCAGCCAGTCGAGGCGCGTCGCTCCTCGCACGGGGAGCGTGGATTGAAATGCGACGTGTTCGAGAAGCACGGGTGGGGCGCGTTCTTCGCGGCTTCGGCTCCGCTCGTGGTCAAGGTCGCGTTGTGCCTCCGAGCGAGGCTGGCCAAGGCTGCCTCGGATGCGTTCGGGGACCTACAAGAGCGCCGACGAGGCGCACGGAGAAGCGGCGCGGGAGGTAGAGGACATGGTTTGCCGCATGGCGGGCGACTGCGCCGGGGAGTACGTCCGCGCGCTCGCCCGCCCCCGCGTCCTCGAGGAGGGCGGCAGAGGGCGCGACGGCATCGCCTACCGCGACGCGATGGCGCGCGAGGTCTCCAGGCTCGCGCAGGGAGCCTCATGACGACCTCCTGCGTGCGCAGGGACGGAACCGTGGTCAACGTGCCCGTGGACGTGGACAAGCCCCAAGAGGGCGCGAACGCCGAGACGAAGCCCTAGGAGGGCGCGAGCATCGAGGGCAAGCCCGAGGGAAGCCCCGCGGCCGAAGGCCAAGGCGGCGGGGAGGACGTCAGGGACAGCCACGGGCAGCCGGGGATCAACAAGGGGCGCCACGACAAGGAGGTCGCGGCCCTCAACGACAAGATCAAGGAGCTGACCGACAAGCTGGACGAGTCGGCCAAGACCGAGAAGGCCCGCGCCGACCTCAAGGCCGAGATCGAGAAGGTGCGAGCCGAGATCGACGAGGAGCGCACGGCGTGGAAGCTGGAGAAGGCCGGGTGCCGCAACGTCAAGGCGGCCAAGGCGCTGCTCGGCGACTACGGCGGCGACGTGGCGAAGCTCAAGGCCGAGTGCCCCTACCTGTTCGAGGAGGACAAGCCCAAGGGCGCGACGGGCGGGAGGCCCGCCGGGGCGTCCAACGACAAGGCGTCGCGCGAGGCGCGGGCCGTGTCCGCGGCCGGACTGCCCGAGGGCACGAAGCTTGACTAAGGAGTGAGATATGGCGACCGAGTTTCCCGAAGAGTACCTGAAGGCGCTCGACAAGGTGATCGAGCTCTCCTCGTTCACCACGAAGTACCAGGTCAAGGGAGCGGAGTTCTCAGCCGCTAAGACCGTGAAGATCCCCGAGCTGGTGTTCGACGGCGGCACGACCGACTACGACCGCTTCAAGAGCGAGGGCAGGGTCGAGCTCAGGTGCACATCCTCGCTCCCCGCATGGGGAGTGAGATCGAAATACTTCGGTGCGCGAATGGTTTCTGTCAGCCGATTGCCTTCGACGGCATCGCCCTCGTCGACCTCCCTTTCCGTCGAGCAGGGATTGGCGCGACCTGTTTCGCCCTAAGCTTTCCGCCACGAATTACCTCTTCTTGAGGCCGCTGGGGCGAGCCGTCGCGCGAAGGTAGCTGAACGCTCGTCGGCGGTGGCCTGGCGGAAAAAGGCGCAATTTATGGGCGCGAAAGATCGTCGTGGCGCGGCTCTGCTTCAAGGACGTGCGTTTTCGGTTTGCTGCAAGCAAAAACGCCTGTTCGCGGTTTCGTCTGCCAAGGATTCGGCGTCTGATCGGCTCGGTTTCGCTCCGACTTCCTCTCGCGTTCGTGCCCTTTCACATCGATGCCAAAACGGAGTCGACGCGGATTATCTTTCCAGACCGGAGTTGGCAGACTGCTCGGCGAGTTCGAATCCCTCCCGTTCATGCATCCTAGCCCGCCGTTTTCGCCAGCGTTTCGAGCAGCGCGCGCATCTCGCGGCAGTCGCGCAGGGCGAAGCGCGCTCGCGTCGGCCCGCCTCCCACCTTCACCGTCCACGCGTTCGCCGGCGCGGCTTCGAACACGTCCTCGTCGGTGCGGTCGTCGCCCGCCGCCAGCAAAAACCCGTATGAAGGATCGCGGAACCACCGATGCGCCGCGTGCCCTTTGCCCACGCCGTTCGGTTTGATTTCGATCACCTTGTTGCCGTCCATGAGCGCAAGCCCGCTTCCCTCCAGCTCGCCGAGCGCGTTCTTCAGCTCGATGACGCGGCGCTCGGCCAACTCCTGCCCGCACATGCGGTAGTGCCACACGAGCGAGAAGTCCTTCTCTTCCAGAATGGCTCCCGGCGTGCGGTCCACGAAGCCGGCGAGCACCGGCCGGATGGCGTCTTTCCAAGCGTCGTCGAGCGGCTCCTCAAGCGTCCAGCCGCTGCGGTTGCGGTCGAGGAACCACACGCCGTGCTCGGCCACCAGCTCCGCGGGCGTGCCGCCCAGCCAGGATTCGAGCGTTCCGCGGTCGCGTCCCGACACCACCACGACGTCGGTTCCCGCCGCGGTTCCCAGCGTTTTCAAAAGCGCGAGCAGCTGCGCGTCGGGCGCCGCATGCGCGGGCTCGCCCGAGAACGGCACGAGCGTCCCGTCGTAGTCGAGCAGAAGCGCGCGCCTTCTCGCCGCAAGGAACGCCTCTGCCATCCTGCGCGCGGAATCCGGCCCGATCAGACGGGCGCCCAGGCCCTCCTGCCTCCTCTTCGTCTCGTCCATCGCGTCCAAGAACTCGCGCGCCCACTTGCGCGACGTGTACCGTGCGAGCCTATGCTGCATAGGGGCGTTGCGTCGGCGCTGCTCGTCTGCGGGCATGGCGAGCGCCTGCTCCATGGCCGACACCAACCCTTCGAGATCGAACGGGTTCACCGTGATCGCCTCGTGCAGCTCCGAAGAAGCGCCTGCCATCTCGGACAGCACGAGCACGCCGCCGTCGCCGTCGTGGCAGGCCAAGTACTCCTTGCACACGAGGTTCATGCCGTCGCGCAAAGGGGTGACCAGCATGACGTCGCTCGCCACGTACAGTCCGGCCAGCTGGTTGAACGGCAGCGAACGGTAGTAGTAGTCCACCGGCGTCCAGTCCATCGTCGAGTGCTTGCCGTTGATGAGCCCCACCAATTCGTCGATGCGCTTCTTGAGCGCGCGGTACGACCCCACGTTCTCGCGCGAGGGTACGGTGACGAGCACGAGCACCACCCTGCCCGCCCACTCGGGGTGACGGTCGAGAAACGCGTCGTAGGCGTTCAACCGGTCGGGGATGCCTTTGGAATAGTCGAGCCGCTCCACCGACAGCATCACCTTGCAGCCCTCGTGGCCCTTCTCGGCCGCGAACTCCGCTGCGGCGCGGCGCACTGCGGGCGTGCGCGCGGCGTCGCGATAGCGCTCGTAGTCGATGCCGAGGGGAAACGCGTCTGCCTGGACGAGCCGTCCGTCCGCCATGAGCGTGCCGCTCGCGTTCTCGATGCCGGCGATGCGCCGGCAGCTCGAGAGGAAGTGCCGCACGTAGTCGTAGGCGTGAAAGCCGATGAGGTCGGCGCCGAGCAGGCCGCGGACGATCTCCCCGCGCCATGGCAGCATGCGGAACGTCTCGTAGTCGGGGAAGGGGATGTGCAGGAAAAAGCCGATGCGCGCGTCGGGCAGCGCCTCGCGCAGAAGCGACGGGAGGAGCATGAGGTGGTAGTCCTGCACCCAGAGCACGTCGCCGGATCGCGCCTCGGCGACGACCGCGTCGCGAAAGCGCTCGTTCACGCGCCGGTACGCCTCCCATTCTCCTTTGTCGAAGCGGGCGAGGTGGGGGAATCCGTGGAAGAGCGGCCAGACGGCGGAGTTCGAGAACCCCTCGTAATAGCGCTTCGCGTCCTTCGTATCCAGGAACACGGCGCGGCACGCGCGCTCGGCAAGCGCGCCGTCGAGCGCCGCTCGCCCCTCGTCCGCGAGGCCCTCGGCCGCATCGGCCCAGCCGATCCAGAGGTTTCCGGCCTCCTCGTGCAAAGGCCCCAATCCCGTCACCAGCCCGCCGACGCTGCGCTCGAACGAGAAACCGCCCGCGCCGTCGCCCTCGAAACGGTAGGGGAGGCGGTTCGACACGATGACGAGCCGCCTCGGCGTCTCGTGCTCCGAGCTTTCCGCAGGGCGGGCCGTTCGCGCGGGGGCGAAACCGGATGCGAGGGTCGAGGGCGACGTCTTCGGGCGGTCGGCGACGGCCGCGCTTGTGTGTGCTGTCGTGTCCATGCTGCTCCATCTTCTCTGTCGTTTCGGCCATTGTACGCAGCCCTCGGCCATCCGCTCGCAGCGGTTGCGCTGCCGTTTCAGGCTCGTCAGGCCGTCGTGAACCGCTCATCGCGCCCAAGGCGGCCGGAACCGCTCGCTCTGCCCTTGCGCCGCGCGCCCAAGCGGGCCTTCTCGGCGCGCCTCGCGAACGGCTCGAAGGCCTTTCGAGGGGGCCGCGCGCCCCCTCCTCGTCCGACGCGCGCTCCTTCGCGTTCCGCGCGGGTTCGTTATGCGCTATGATGCCGTCAGACGAAAATCCACCGCCGACCGCATCGAAGGAAGGACATGCAGACCTACGTCGCCCACTACCGCTCTCCCGCCGCCGCCGACGTGCGCGGCACGGGCCTGTTCGAGTTTGAAAGCGAATCGCGCGCCGGTACGAAGGGCAACCTGCGCGACGCGCGCCTCAAGATGCTCGAGTTGTACGGAAAGGACGCCGTGTCGTGGAACATCGACCGCGTCGAGCGGAAGAGGGCGACTGCGGCGGCCTCGGACGGCCAGCTCGAGTTGGACTTCCGACCGCCGAAGCCCGAGCGCAAGCGTGCGAAGCGCAAGGAGTGGTGGTAGCCGGGGCGGTTTTGCGCGTGCCTTCGCGGTGACGCTTGCGCTCCGTCTTCGCGTCTTCGCGCCGTCGCCGCCGCAAGGCGCTATAATGCGTCTGATCGAAAAACCAGCGTGCCGGGGCCTTGCGCGCCCTTGCGCGGACACGACCGGATATCAGGGAGCGTTATGAAGAACAAGCAGGTGAAACTTCTCAAGCGACTGCTCGAGACCCCTTCGGCCACCGGCACGGAGGCCGCCGTCGCCGCGCTCGTGCGGGCGCATGCGGCCGATGCGGCCGACGAGGTCGACACGGACGTGATGGGCTCGGTGCACGCCAGGCTCAAGGGCTCGGGCGCGGGCCCCTCGCTCATGCTGTCGGCCCATATGGACGAGATCGGCCTCATGGTCACCTACGTCTCCGACGACGGGTTCCTCTCCGTCGCGGCGGTGGGCGGCGTGGACGCGGCCATCCTGCCGGGTCTGCGCGTGGACGTGCACGCTTCGAACGCCTTCGAGCCGTTGCGCGGCGTAGTGGGTCGCAAGCCCATCCACCTCATCGAGCCCGACGAGCGCAAAAGCGTCACCCCTCTCGACAAGCTTGTCATCGATCTGGGGCTTCCCGCCAAGAAGGTGAAGAAGCTCGTCCGCGTGGGCGATGTCGCCACCTTCGGCGTGGGCTTCGAGCGCTTCGGCGCGAACATGGCCGTGTCGCGCGCGTTCGACGACAAGGCGGGCGTGTGGATCGGCCTGCGCGTGCTGCAGCGGTTGGCGAAGGGGCCGCGTCCGACGGGCGACTTCGTCTTCGCCGCCACCGTGCAGGAGGAGATCGGCGTGCGCGGGGCCGAGACGAGCGCGTACTCGGTTCGTCCGGACGTGGTGCTGGCCTTCGACGTGACGCACGCCACCGACTATCCGGGCATCGACAGGACGAAGCACGGCAAGATCGTCTGCGGCGGGGGCCCCGTCATCGCCCGCGGGCCCAACATCAACCCCGAGGTGTTCGAGCGGCTCGTGGCCGCCGCCGAGGCCGAGGGGCTGCCGTACCAGATCGAGGCCGAGCCAGGTGTGACGGGCACCGACGCGCGCGCCATCCAGATGGCCCGCGGCGGCATCGCGACGGGCCTCGTGTCCGTGCCGTTGCGCTACATGCACACGCCCACCGAGGTGGTGTGCCTCGACGACCTCGACGCCACGGTGGACCTCATTGTGCGCTTCGCGCGCGACCTCGACGAAGGCGCGTGCTTCGTGCCGGGCATGGGCGGCGTTGCGACCGCGTCCGGCATCGAGGGCGAGGCCGGAGCGGAATCCGAAGCGGGGCCGGCGGGCTCCGAAACGGCGGCGGGGTAGCTCTCCATGAGGCGCGAGGAGACGACCATCGCCAAGAACCGCAAGGCGCTGCACGAGTACGAGGTCCTTGAGACGTTCGAGGCCGGCATCGAGCTCACGGGGTGCGAGGTGCGCTCGCTGCGCGACAACCACTGCCAGCTCACCGACTGCTTCGCGCTCGTGCGCGGCGGCGAGGTGTGGCTGCACAACGTGCACATCCCGCCGTACGCCAACGGCAACATCGCCAACCCCGATCCCGACCGCAAGCGCAAGCTGCTGCTCCACAAGAGGCAGATCCGCCAGCTGCAAGAACGGGTGCGGGAAAAGGGCCTGGCGCTCGTGCCCTTGCGGATGTACTTCAAGGAGAACGCGCTCGTGAAGGTGGAGCTGGCCGTGGCGCGCGGCAAGAAGCTCTACGACAAACGCGCGAGCATGGCCGAGCGCGACAGCCGCCGCGAGGTGGAGCGCGCGCTCAAGGAGCGCAGCCGCTGAGCGCCGTCCCCGATGGCGTTTCAGGCGAAGCGCCGCGCGAAGAACCCGCGCCGTTTCCACGGCGCCCGAGGCGAAGGAGGCCTGCTATGGGCTTGGACGAAGAGCTTGAACAGATGGAGGACGGCGAGCAGACGCAAGCCGAGGCGACCGACGAGGCTTCCGACCTCGAAGACGTCGAAGAATTCCAAAGCGACGATGAGTTCGACCCCGACGCCGACGAGGAGGATCTTGAAGACGCCTACGAGGGCTTCTTCGCCGAAGAGGGCCCCGATGGCGAGGGCGAGACGGCGCTTTCGGGAGACGACGGCGGTTTGGCGGCTGTCGCGGGCGCGGGCGAGGGCGTCGATCTGTCCGAAGAGGGCTTTCATCTGGTGGACGGCGACATCGGCGACGTCGACGAGACAGAGCTTGCAGACGATGCGGCCGCGGAAGACCTCGAGGATGCCGAAGACGACGCGGATGAAGCCTACGAGCTGGTCGAGCTCGAGCTTTCCGACGACGATATCGTGCGCTACCTCGAAGACGACGACGGGGACATCGTCGGGTTCGTGCTCGTCGAGGACGGCGAGGAGGTCGAGTACTTCTACGTCGAGGAAGACGAGGAGGGCGAAGAAGGCGAAGGCGCGGACGAAGGCGACGAGTTCGACTTCGGCATCACCAAAGAGGGCGTCGCCGAGGCCACGAGCGACATGAACGCCATCTACAAGGACGGCATCGCCGTGGCCGCCGAGCTCAAAGGGGCGTTCGACGACATCAAAGGCGCCTTCGATTTCGGCTCTTTCCTCAAGAAGTGACGTTGGCCGTGCGGGCACCCGGATCCTCGAGCGCCGTTTCGCATCGGACTCTGCGTCGAAGGGCTCGATGCGCCTGCCCGCCTTTCCCGGCGGGCAGGCGGCTACAAGCGGCGTTCCCAGCGCTTGACAAACCGCGCGCGCTCGATAGAATGAATGTTCGCGCACGAGTCCGACCGTGCGCTCGCACGTTGACAAGGTGGGGCCTTCGACCCGGCATCGCGCGACGCGTTCGCTGCGCAGATGCGCCTTGCATGCAAGGGGGCGACTGGTTTCGACATGGTAGGTTTGAAATGAGGAGCAGGTCGTGGTCTCCTCGCCACGTTAAACAGGGGTGCCGTCAAGTTAATTGGCAAAGCTAAGACTCAGAGCGCTCCGGCGCTCGCCATGGCTGCTTAATCGCGCCTGGCTGTCGTCCGCGGGATGCCTCCGACTCGCGGTTCGGCATCAACCGAGGGGGCTGCGCTCGGGCACGTAGCCGGTATGGCCCGGGCAAAGATCGAACTGGCTAGGAAGCGCAACGCTCGTCGGCGAGCCGCGCGCCTCCGAAAGCCGACCGCCGACTAAGCTTGTAGAGCCTCATGGACGATCTAGTATGGACCGGAGTTCGATTCTCCGCGCCTCCACCATTCAATCTGTACCGTCTGAACTTGCGTAATGCCAGTTCAGACGGTATTTTTTCCTATAAGTAGCGACACTCGGCGCGACCTTGCGTCTGTATGCGTTGTTAACAAGCGTCCACGTGCTGTCGCCGCCGTCCATGACGTACCGCTGCTGCGCGGGCGTGCCGTTGCCGGTTTAGAGCCAGATTCCGGCCCCGCCCTGCCGGATCCCGCCACCACGTCCAACCGCAGGTCGTTATGCGGAGGGCCTTGCCGTCCCGCATGTCACCATCGAGAACATGCGCCACAGCTTCGCGACGTCGTACCTGCACGCCGGGGGAGGCGTCGAGGACTTGTCGCGCATCCTCGGGCACAGCGACATCAACACGACGTACCGGCGCTACGTGAGGCCGAACGTCGAAGACCTCCGCAGGGGCATGGACGCCGTCCTGTGACGCCTTGCCCCGACATGCCGCCATCTGTGTTACAATGTGTTCTATCATGATGACCGGAAGGAGGAGCGACATGGCAAGCGCGACGATGACCGTCCGCATGGACGATTGCGAGAAGGCGTTGATCCTGGACTACGCCAAGGCGTTCGGAACGACCGCGTCCGACTTCATGCGCCGCACCGCTCTCGAGCGCATCGAAGACGAGCTCGACTTGAGGGCTTGGAGCGAAGCCAAGGCCGAGTTCGACGCCGACCCCGTGATCATACCGGCTTCCGAGATCGCGAAGAGGTACCTATGACGTGGAGGCTCGGCTACTCCAAGAGGGCCGACAGGCAGCTCGCGAAGCTCGATCCGGGCGTCGCGAGGATGATCGTCGCGTGGATGGCGAAGAACGTGGACGGGTGCGAAGACCCCCGCGCCCACGGCAAATGCCTCACCGCGAACAGGTCGGGGCAATGGAGGTACCGCGTGGGGGATTACCGCGTGCTGTGCGAGATACGCGACGACGAGCTCATCGTGCTCGCCGTCGAAATCGGGCACAGGCGCAGCGTGTACGACCGTTGAGCTCGGGGGATCGTAGCCAATAATTAACCAATGGAGGTGCGTTTCCCCTGCTCAAACGCCCGTGGCTCAACATTCGATTCTTCGCGCCTCCACCACAGGAGAATTGGTCGAACACCTTTCGTATGGGTGTTCGACCTTTTTCGCGCCAATCTCTGCCAACGGCAAGCACGCCGCTTCGATCCTGCGGGACGCAGGATCGAAGCGGCGTTTTCTTTGCGAAGGCGTCTGTCTTTTGTGAACGGGGCGGCGCAGCTTGAAAGTGCGCTTCGGACGTCGGGACGCTCGCCGGCGCATCGTGCGCCCCGCCCGTCTTCGATAAGAGGGAAATGCGCATGCTCCGTGCGCTCTCCGTGTCGAATTTGCGAAGTTCGCCGCATCGCGCGCTTCGGGGTCGTTTTGTTACCGAGGAAACTTGCGCCCCTTGGTACAATTGGCGCACGATCCGAGTGTCTGAGAGTGGTTATGAGCGAGAACACATCCGAGAACAACCGCAGCGGCCGCCATGCTGCGAACGGGCCTGCGTCGGGCAACGCCGTTCCGAGCGGCGAATCCGCGTCTTCTGCCCGTCGTTCGCCCGATGCGACGACGGCGATGCCCCGACCTGTGCGTCCGGCAAGCGCCATGCCGCAAAAATCGCAGATGGGGACCCGTCCTGTGCGCTACGTTCCCGAAAGGGCGTTCGCGTCCGGCGGCCCTGTGAGGCCGGTCGACGTGGCGCAGGCTCCTTCGTCTGGTTCGAAGCGCCGTCCGCTCAAAGCGGTTGGCATCGGCGTGGGCGTGCTGGTCGCCCTTCTTCTCGTTGCGTACGTGGGCGTGGCCGTGTACTTCACCGGGCGCTTCATGCCGAACTCCACTGTCGGCGACGTCGACGTGTCGCTCATGTCCTCTTCGGAGGCGCAGGAGCGGCTCGCCGAGGTGATCGACGGCTACGAGCTTTCGATCGAGGGGCAGGGCTTCGAGCTGTCCCTTTCCGCCTCCGATGCGGGCATGTTCTTCGACGGATCTGCCGTGGTGGGCGACATGCTGGCCGATATGAACCCGTGGGCGTGGCCTTTTGAACTGGGGCGCGAGCACGACGAGACGGATCGGCTCGTGGCCCGCTACAACGAAACGGGGCTCGAAGAGGCCGTCCGCGATGCGGTGGGGCAGTTCAACGCGTCGGCTGTCGCTCCGGAGAACGCCACCGTCTCCTACGACGAGGCCGCGGGTTCGTTCTCCATCGTGCCCGAGCAGATCGGCACCGCGCTCGACGCCGATGCCGTGGTGGAGGCTGCCGACAGCGCGCTGGGGGCCCTCGACGAGCAGGTGACGCTCACGGAAGGCCATCTGCTTCAGCCCTCTATCTTCGAATCGGATACACGGCTCGCCGCGGCGGTCGACGAAGCGAACACCATGATCGGAGCCGATCTCGTGCTGCAGATGGCGGGCACGACGGTGGGCGAGGTGAACGCCGAGCTCGTGGCGCAGTGGGTGAGCTTGGACGGCGACCTCAACGCCGTGCTCGACGAAGGGGCGCTGACCGCTTGGGTTGACGAGCTTGCCGCCCAATGCAGCACCGTGGGCACCGAGCGCTCCTACACCCGCGCGGACGGCAAGGCGGTCACGGTGTCGGGGGGCGTGTACGGTTGGTCGGTCGATCGCGACACGCTGCTCGGCATCGTGAAGGAGGGCGTGAAGTCGGGCCGCACGGGCACGGTGGACGTCCCCTGCTCGACCACCGGAACCGCTTACAACGGAGCGGGCGCGCGCGACTGGGGCAGCCGCTACCTCGACATCGACCTGTCCGAGCAGTACGTGCGCTTCTACGACGAAGCGGGCGCGCTCGTTTGGGAGTCCGCCTGCGTGACGGGCACGCCCAACGGAGAGCACGACACGCCGAGCGGCGTGTACTGGCTCAACCAGAAGCAAAGCCCTTCGACTCTTGTCGGCTACGACGGCAACACGAAGATCTACGAGACAGAGGTGCAGTACTGGATGCCGTTCGTCGGCAATGCCATCGGGCTGCACGACGCCGACTGGCAGCCGGACTTCGGAGGCACGCTGTACAAGGAGGGCTTCGGCAGCCATGGCTGCGTGAACCTGCCGCCGTCGAAGGCGGGCGAGCTCTACGGCCTCATCCAGGGAGGCGACGTGGTGGTCTGCCACTGGTAGGGCGCCGTGCCGCAATCGGACGGATGATGCGCTTTTCCCTCGTCTGGAAGAACCCCTCTCCGTTATCGCGGGGAGGGGTTCTTCGCAGTGCGCTGCCGTTCGATATTGCGAGGGCGATTCAGGACGAAGTTGCGCCCAGCCGCTTGAACACCGCGAGATAGCGAAGCCGTCCCTTGTCGGAGAGCTCGACGGCCTCCCGTCCTTCCGAGCCGGCAAAGCGCAACAGCCCTTCGTCGATGAGCGGAGCGTGCACAGCGGGATCGTAGGCGATCGGCTCGCCGCGATGCAGGGCGTTGAGACGGGCGCGCAGGGCGAGGGTTTCCTCGTCGATGGCCGAGACGCGTTCGGTGATGGCCGTCTCGTCGGCGCTTCGCTTTAGGTACAGGGCGAAATCGTCGGTGTTCGACCAGGCGAGGCCGCCGACGGACGAGGCGGTTCCTGGGCCGAGCGAGAGCGTCTCCCGATCCGCCAAGGTGAGAACGGGCGCGAACCGGTCGCCGAAGTAGGGGTTGTCTTCGCCGCGGGCGAACCGCAAGGGGCCTGACGGCGCGAACCCGTGCTCGGAAAGCCATTCGTCCGCGTGCCGCAGCAGGGCGGCCGCGTCGTCGTCGGGCAGCGCGAGCGGGCTTTCGGGGCGCAGGGGGACGAGCTCGACGCGCTCGACGCACGGCCTTCGCATGTCGCATAGAGTTCGCGTCAGGCTGTCCTTCGTCTGGCCGGCGATCCCCACGGCCACCTGCATGCCGATCGCGCGCACGCCTACGCGCTCCAGGAGGGCGTCCGATTCCCTCATCTCGGCTTCCGCATCGGGCCGGCCGAGCGCTTCGGATTCGTTCGGATCGGACGTGAGGTAGCGGAAGTCGGGCCGTGGATCGCCGAGCGAGCGCAGCTCGTCGAGGCTGGCGGCAGGCAAGAGCCCAGGGTCGAAAGCCGCGTAGACGGGCGTTTCGGGGGCGATGGAAAACAGCCGCTTGGCGGATGCGAGCATGAGGTGGAGGTCGGCGGCAGACAGGGCGTTCGTCGGCCCGGTTCCCAGCGTGACGCTCTCGATGGCCAGCTCCTCGGCGTCTTCGGAGAACCCTTCCATCTCGCGTACGACCGCTTCGACGTAAGCGCGTTTGAGGGCGGGAGACGCGTTTCGCCGCACTGGGTCGCCGAACGGCTCGTCGGCGGCGCGAACGGAGAAGGGCACGCTGATGAAGAGGTTGCACGCTTGCATGAGGATCCTCCTCGGCATCGTTTGGTCGTCTCGCCTATCCTACCACGCCTTTCCGTCGTTTCGGGCGGGCTGCTTCGGAAGGCGGGCCGTTGAAGCTCCCGGATCGAGGCTCTCGGACCGAGGCTCCTACAGCGCTCCTACAGCACGATCAGATCGGCGCGCGAAAGCGGGATGACGCGGGCGAGGTCGTCGGGCGCCATCTCGATCTGGCATCCGATGCGCCCTCCCGAGAACGCGATGCGCTCATGGAGGTCGCACGTCTCGTCGATGGCGGTGGGGAAGAGGCGCTTCATCCCGATGGGCGAGCAGCCTCCGTGCACGTAGCCGGTGAGCGGCAGAAGGTCGCGCGAACGCACCATCGCGACGGCTTTCTCGCCTGCGGCCGCGGCCGCCTTCTTGAGGTCGAGCTCGCAGGCGACGGGTATCATGAACACGTAGTGCGCGCCCGAGCGTCCCTCGGTGACGAGCGTCTTGAACACGCGGTCCTCGTCGATCCCGAGCCGTCGCGCCACCTCGACGCCTGAAAGCGCTTCGGGGCAGTCGAAGAACCGCGCCTCGTAGCGCGCCCCCGTCGCATCGAGGGTGCGCATAGCGTTGGTCTTGTGCTGTTCTTTGGCCATGGTCAGCGGATGAAGTTCGTCCTGACCTTCGGTTCCACCTCGGGCGCGGGTTCGCGCTCGACGGCGCGCAGGAGCCAGGCGAGGTTGCGGCCAAGGACGCGCATGGTGTGCAGCCCCTCGCCGTCTTGGCGCACCTCCTCGATGCTTTGGCCGTGCACCATGGGCCAGTAGGTGGACGAGGCGACGGGCATGCAGTTGATCTGGAAGTACTTGTTGATCTGGTCGATGGCCGGCGTCGTGCCCGCGCGCCGCGCGGAGGCCACGGCCGCCGCCGGCTTGAAGCGCAGCCGTGCCGACGCCGCGTAGAACATCCGGTCGAGCACGGCGAGGAGCGCCCCGTTCGCTCCGGCGTAGAACACAGGCGTGCCCACCACGAGGCCATCTGCCTCGGTCGCTTTGGCGATGAGGCCGTTCACGACGTCGTCGTCGAAAACGCAGCGCGCGTCTGCCCGCTTGGCGCAGCCGCCACAGCCCAGGCAGCCCCGCACGGGTTCGCGGCCGATCCAGGCGATCTCGGTCTCCACACCTTCGGCTGCGAGAGCCCCCGCCACCTCGTCGAGCGCCGTGCGCGTGCAGCGCCCCTCGTTCGGGCTTCCGTTGATGAGCAAAACCTTCATGACAGCTCCTTTTCCGCGGCCGTCTGCGGCCCATGCGCCCTGCGCACGTCCCGCCTTGGGCGCACCGGCTCCTCTCGTCTGACTGCTGCCGACAGATTAGCAGATACTATGGCTCGGCGTGACGGTTTGCAAACAACGAACAGGCCCTGCGCTATACTGTCCCCATGGACAAGATGCAAACAGCGACCGGCTCCTTCCCAGGCGGGGACGACGCGCCCATCGGCGTGTTCGATTCCGGTTTCGGAGGGCTCACCGTGGCCCGCGAGATCGCGAAGGCCCTTCCGGAGGAGTCCATCGTCTACGTGGGTGACTCGGCGCGCTGCCCGTACGGCCCTCGCCCCCTCGAGGAAGTGGACGGTTTCGTGCAGCAGATCGGCGGCTGGCTCGTCAAGCGCGGCGTGAAGCTCGTCGTCATCGCGTGCAACACGGCCACGGCGGCGGGCCTTGCGCACGCTCGGCGTGTTTTCCCCGTGCCGGTGGTGGGGGTCGTGGAGCCGGGCGCCCGCGCGGCGGCGAGGGCCACGAAGAACAATCGGGTGGGCGTCATCGCCACGAAGGCGACGGTGGAGTCCGGCGCGTACACGAACGCCATCCGCGCCATCGATCCGGGCATCACCGTGTTCTCGACGGCCACGCCGCGGTTCGTGGAGATCGCCGAGCAGGGCGTGCGGATGGCCGAGGGCCCGGTGGAGGATTTCACCTCGCTCGCGTCGAAGGTGTACATCCGTCCCGAGTTCGAGGAGATCGCGCGCGAGTACCTTGAGCCCCTGCGCCGTTGCGGCATCGACGCGCTCGTGCTGGGGTGCACCCACTTCCCCTTGCTCAAAGCGCTCATCGGAGGCGTCGTGGGCCGCGAGGTGACGCTCATATCGTCGGGGAAGGAGACGGCGCGCGACGTGGCCGCCATCCTGCGCGAACGCGGGGCGTGCGCCCGTGTCGGGCACGTGCCGCGCTACGAGTTCTACACGACGGGAGACGATGTGGAGGAGTTCGGACGGTTCGGTGGCCGCGTGTTCAACGCGCCCATCGACTCGGTCGCGCGCGTGGACTTCGAAGCGTGAGCGCGCCCGTCTGTCCGCAGCTTGGACGGGTGCGGGCCGCTTGCGGCGTCGAAGCGCGGCGCTGATACGTGAAGGGAGAGGGAGGATATGAGAAAGACCGTCGTCATCGCCAGCAACAACGCGCACAAGGCGCGCGAGATCGCCGAAGCGCTGGATTTTCCCGGTTGGGAGTTTTGTACGCTGCGCGATCTGGGGATCGCCTCCGATCCGGAAGAGGATGCCGACACGTTCGAGGGCAACGCCCGCATCAAGGCGCGGGCTGCGCGCGAGGCGAGCGGCGGCAGGGCGGTGCTCGCCGACGACTCGGGCTTGGTCGTGGACGCGCTCGATGGTGCGCCCGGCGTGCGCTCGGCGCGCTACGCGGGCGAGGACGCCACCGACGCCGCCAACAACGCGAAGCTGCTCGATGAGCTCGCCGACGTGCCCGACGCGCAGCGCACGGCGCGCTTCATGTGCACGCTCGTGTTCATAGACGAGGACGGATCCGAAGAGGTTGCCCACGGCGTCGTCGAGGGGCGCATCGGGCATGCCGAGCGCGGCGAGCACGGCTTCGGCTACGATCCTTTGTTCCTGCCCGACGTGTTCGGCGGCGAGCGCACGCTCGCCGAGGCTCTGCCGCAGGAGAAGAACGCCGTGTCGCATAGGGGAAACGCCCTGCGCGCCCTGCGCGCGCGGATCGAAGAGGGCGCGTAGGGGGCGCTGCGGCCTGATCTGCAATTGACGTGCTTCATCTGCGGAAACGCCGCGCCCTGCGCGTCTTTCGACAGGCGCGGCGCGCGGACGGCTCCTTCGTCCTCGCGGTGCGCGATGCGGGCGCTCGTGCGCCGTGAGGCGACCTGCGCTTCGTCGAGCCCGCGCTGTCGATCTTCTGCTATACTGGCACCTGCCGTTTTCGTCGGGACGTGGCGCAGTCTGGTAGCGCGCCTGCTTTGGGAGCAGGATGTCGCAGGTTCGAATCCTGTCGTCCCGACCAGTGCGGACTCTTTCGGGGAAGGGCTGCGGCCCTTCCCCGTCGCATGGATGCTCCGAGACTGAGAGCCTCCCTCTTTGCCGCATGCTCGGGGAAGCGTGTGAAAGGCGGTGCGAGCATGCGCACTGCTTCGCATCGTTTCAGCATCTTCAGCTCGGTGGGCTGCGGCGTCCTTTGCCGGGGGCGATCAGGATTCTTTCGCGGGCTTGCAGCCCCTTTCCCTCTTGCGCTGCCGACGCGCGCGTGGCGGCGTGCATCGATTCCCTTGAAGCGGCAGGGCTTTCGAGCGGGAGTTTGTCGGGATACCGGTGGTGATGTGCTCGGAATGGAAGGGCGGTCGTCGGCATGACGGCCTTCGGTGCGGACGTCACCGGCCCCTCCGTCGAGTTTATGCGGAATCTGGTGGAAACTCCCGGGGAATCTTGCGCGCGATGGCCGATGTTGCGGTACAATAGCCGACGCGTCATGCGGGTGTAGTTCAATGGCAGAACCTGAGCCTTCCAAGCTCATGACGCGGGTTCGATTCCCGTCACCCGCTCCATCAGACAAGTACCGGGCTGGAAGCGTGCTTTCCGACCCGGTTTTTTGTTTCCTCCTGCGATTTTCGTCTTTCGCGAGGAACCGTGGATTGCAGGCCAGAAAGCGCGGGCGCCCGATTATTGCCAACGGTGTTCGACCACCGCATAGAGCCCCCAGGTCACTTCCGAGCCGCATCCATCCGGCGCCCCGTCATCTTGCTTCTTCGGCTTGGAAGCCGTCTGCTTTGAAGCGCGGTACATGCTTTGGAGGCCAGCGGGAAAGGGTTTGCCGCTTCGGCGCGCTTCCCAACCCTCATCCCTCTCCGACGCTCGTCGATCTTTCGAAGCCTTGTGCCGCTGCCTGATTCCGACGCGTCCGAGCGCCGACGGGCAAAGCCGCGCCGGAGGTCGCGGTCGTTTCATCCCTTGAACGCAGAATGCCCCGACCGTGCGGGCCGGGGCATTCCGGAAAGAGAGGCTCCTGTGTTTTCAGGCGCTCGCCTTTCGCAGGTAGGCGACGATGTCGTCTGATTCGTACAGAGCCTTGCCGCCGATGACCAGGCACGGCACTTGCTTCTTACCTCCGATATGGATGAGGTCGTTCTGATTGCCGGGCTGCAGGGTGTCGCGCGTGTCCATGGTTATCTTGTGCTCGTCCATGAAGCGCAGAACCTTCTGGCAGAAGGGGCAGGACTTCTTGTAGTAAAGCGTATGGTTCTCCAGATAAGGCATGCAAGGCTCCTCTCGATGCTCGATCGGCGAACGAATGAGCTTTTATCGATAGAGCATCCTATGATATGGCATTTCGGCATACTTCCTCTACATCGTAAACGCACCGTTGCCAATCGGTTGCCATTCGATCAGAAGGATAGGGAGCGAACAGGTTCGCACTTCGTTTGCTTGGAAGGGATCGCAAAAAGATATTGCAAGTGAAATGATGTTATGGAATAATGTTCGGTTTTTTCAAAAGGTCGCCCCGATCAAGCGGGGCGACGAGGCTTCAATGGCGCGCCCAGCAGGACTCGAACCTGCAACCGACGGATTAGAAGTCCGTTGCTCTATCCATTGAGCCATGGGCGCGTTTTGACCAACATCGGTATTATACCGCAAAATTCTCCGGAAGGGCTTTTGGATGCGCTAGGGTTCCGAGGTGGCGGGGGAGCGGGTCAATAGGTATATCCATCAGGTATTTTGAAGAAATCGACGAGAGGAGATCCCAGTAAGGGCCGCGCATCCTCCTTCCGGTTGCCCCCTTGCGGCGCGGCGTTTGCATCGAAATTGCATGTTTCTGAATATTTATGCATTTCGAACGGTCGATTTTGCGGTGCGGAGGGGTCTGATCGCCTCGCGAAGACGCTTCGAATGCTCCTGAATCCTTACAGATTCACTCCACCATGCAAGAGCAAATTTGAAGAAATGATGAAGAAGTAGAGGGTGCAAGTGAACCGTTCGCCGAAAAAACACGCGGTAATCCCTGAGGGGCGGTTTTGTTTCGTTTTTGTGGTTGCAATTTGACCGGAACCGTGAGATTTTGACCCTGTCAACCGGACGTCCGGTGCGCAACGGGCTGTTCCGATGGTCGAAAATCTGGAAAATGCATAAAACCGAAGAAGAAGGAGGGTTGCTATGGCTGGTGTGAACGTCAAGAGCGAGATCAAGCCCTTGAAAAAAGTGTTGTTGCACCGCCCGGGCCGAGAGCTTCTGAACCTGACGCCGAACACGCTCGAGGAGCTTCTGTTCGACGACATCCCGTTTCTGAAGGTGGCCCAGGAGGAGCACGACGCCTTCGCCCAGGCCCTTCGCGACAACGGCGTGGAGGTCGTCTACCTCGAGCGGCTCATGGCCGAGGTGCTCGACCAGAACCCCGAGCTGCGCGAGAAGTTCCTCAAGCAGTTCATCGAGGAGGCGGGCATCCGCACCGAGCGCTACCAGAAGATCATCTACGACTACCTCAACGACAACTATCCCGACAACTTCGACCTCGTGCTCAAGACGATGGAGGGCATCAACCTCACCGAGCTGCACACGGACAAGTCGAACTCGCTCGTGGACCTCGTCTCCGAGGCCTCCAAGATGGTCATCGCCCCCATGCCGAACCTCTACTTCACCCGCGACCCGTTCGCGATGATCGGCAACGGCGTGTCCATCAACCGCATGTACTCGGTCACGCGCAACCGCGAGACGATCTTCGCCGAGTACATCTTCACGCACCATCCCGACTTCAAGGACGTCCCGCAGTACTACAGCCGCTACAGCGCGTTCCACATCGAGGGCGGCGACATCCTCAACATCAACGAGCACGTGCTGGCCATCGGCATCTCGCAGCGCACCGAGCCCGACGCCATCGACGAGATCGCCCACAACATCTTCAACGACGAGACGTCCCCCGTGGACACCATCCTGGCGTTCAACATCCCCAACAACCGCGCCATGATGCACCTCGACACGGTGTTCACGCAGATCGACGTGGACAAGTTCACCATCCACCCCGGCATCATGGGGCCGCTCACGGTGTTCGAGATCACGCCCGAGGGCGCGGGGATCAAGGTGCGCGAGATGAGCGGCAAGCTCGAGGACATCCTCGAGAAGTACGTCGGTCGCCCGGTGGAGCTCATCCCCTGCGGCGGCGGCGACCGCATCGCGGCCGAGCGCGAGCAATGGAACGACGGCTCGAACACGCTGTGCATCGCTCCGGGCACCGTGGTGGTGTACGAGCGCAACGACGTGACGAACGCCCTGCTCAAGGAGAAGGGCATCAACGTCATCGAGATCCCCTCGGCCGAGCTCTCCCGCGGCCGCGGCGGCCCGCGCTGCATGAGCATGCCCATCTGGCGCGAGGACTAGCCCGAGAGCCTTTATGTCTTTTCCGGTCGCCGGGGCCGCCTGTCGGCTCCGGTGCCGAAAAGAGGCGGGCTGAATACTTGGCGCGGCCCGTCGATACCGTTTGTTGTTGGACACGCACGACGAAAGGAACGAATCATGCCTACTAGCCTGAGCGGTCGCCACTTCCTGAGGCTCCTCGACTTCACCACCGAGGAGATCGAGTACCTCTTGAAGTTGTCTCGCGAATTCAAGAACCTGAAGCTGACGGGCACCCCGCACCGCTACCTCGAGGGCAAGAACATCGTCCTCCTGTTCCAGAAGACGTCCACCCGCACCCGCTGCGCGTTCGAGGTCGGCGCCATGGACCTCGGCATGGGCGTGACCTACCTCGATCCCGGCAGCTCCCAGATGGGCAAGAAGGAGTCCATCGAGGACACGGCGCGCGTGCTCGGCCGCTTCTACGACGGCATCGAGTTCCGCGGCTTCGCCCAGACCGACGTCGAGGAGCTGGCCGCCAACGCCGGCGTGCCGGTGTGGAACGGCCTGACCACCGAGTGGCATCCCACTCAGATGCTCGCCGACATCCTCACGATGCAGGAGAACTTCAACTACGACATCAAGGGCAAGACGTTCGTGTTCATGGGCGACGCGGCCAACAACGTGGCGCGCTCCCTCATGGTGGTGTGCTCGAAGCTGGGCGTGAACTTCGTCGCCTGCGGCCCCAAGGAGAACATGCCCGACGCCGAGCTCGTGAAGACCTGCGAGGCCATCGCCGCCGAGAACGGCTCCACGGTCAAGCTGACCGAGGACATCAAGGATGCCTGCACGGGCGCTCACGTCATCTACGCCGACGTGTGGGTGTCCATGGGCGAGCCCGACGAGGTCTGGGCCGAGCGCATCCGTCTGCTCGAGCCGTACCGCGTGACGAAGGAGGTCATGGCCATGGCCGACCCCTCCGCCATCTTCCTGCACTGCCTGCCGTCGTTCCACGACACCAACACCACCATCGGCGCCGACATCGCCGAGCGCTTCGGCGTCACGGAGATGGAGGTCGAGGACGAGGTGTTCGAGTCCAAGCAGTCCAAGGTGTTCGACGAGGCCGAGAACCGCATGCACACCATCAAGGCCGTCATGTACGCCACGCTTTCCTAAAGAAAGACCAGGTGAATTACTATGCCCTATCAGAGAGGCGAGGGCAAGACCGTCGTCATCGCGCTCGGCGGCAACGCCCTCGGCAACACGCCCCAGGAGCAGCTGGAGCTGGTGAAGGACACGGCCGCCCACATCGTCGACATGGTCGAGGACGGCGTGAACGTCGTGGTCTCCCACGGCAACGGCCCGCAGGTCGGCATGATCAACAACGCGTTCGCCTACGCGAGCGCCAACGACGGCAAGACCCCCGAGATGCCCTTCCCCGAGGCCGGCGCCATGAGCCAGGGCTACATCGGCTACCAGCTCTCCCAGGCGATCCTCAACGAGCTCAAGGCCCGCGGCATCGGCCGCTCCACGGCGTGCGTCGTGACCCAGACGGTGGTCGACCCGGCCGACCCGGCCTTCGAGAACCCCACCAAGCCGGTCGGCGCCTTCCTCACCGAGGAGGAGGCCAGGGCCAAGGCGGCCGAGACGGGCTGGACGTACAAGGAGGACGCGGGCCGGGGCTGGAGGCAGGTCGTCGCCTCCCCGAAGCCGGTGCGCGTCGTCGAGTTCGACGCCATCAGCGACCTCGTGGACGCCGGCTACGTCGTCGTCTCCACGGGCGGCGGCGGGGTGCCGGTGTTCGAGGAGGGCGGCTACGCGGGCGTGCCCGCGGTCATCGACAAGGACCGCTCGAGCGCGCTTCTCGCCCGCGAGCTCGGCGCCGACATGCTCGTCATCCTCACGGCGGTGGAGAAGGTGTGCGTGAACTTCAACACGCCCGAGCAGGCCGAGATCGACGAGATGGACGTCGCCCAGGCCCGCGCCTACATCGAGGAGGGCCAGTTCGCCCCCGGAAGCATGCTGCCCAAGGTGGAGGCGTGCATCGACTACGTCGAGGCCTACCCCGGGGGCCGCGCCCTCATCACCTCCCTCGAGCGCGCCGCGGCCGGCCTGCGCGGCGAGACGGGCACGGTGATCACGGCCTAGCCGCCTTTGCCGGCTCGGGGCGCCGGCCGCTGCAAGATCGGCGCCTCGGAGTTGTCCAGCGAGCGGCGGCACCTGCTTCGGCAGGCGTCGCCGCTCCATTCAGGGTTATCGCGGATCGCGCGGTTATGCTTCCGTCGATCCGTGTTGCAAATTCTCGTTCGCCAATCATATTCACCTCGACTCCCTGAAAGGGGGAGGTTCGTATGACCGAGAATGCAAAGCAAAAAAGCAAGAAGAAGCGATCCATATCGTCGTTCACCATCCTGCTGATCATCCTGATCGCGCTGGCTTTGGTGACGGTGGCGATGTCGCTGGCAGGCGTGGAGGGCGTCACGGGCGCGACGGTGGCCAACGTGGCGACGGCTCCCGTCAAAGGCTTCACCGACGCGTTGCCTGTATGCTTGTTCGTTCTGATCCTAGGCGGCTTTTTGGGTATCGTCGCCGAGACGGGAGCGCTTGATGCCGGCATTGCCGCGTTGGTGAAGAAGCTCAAGGGCAACGAACTCGTGCTCATTCCCATTCTGATGTTCATCTTCTCCATCGGCGGCACGACGTACGGCATGCTCGAGGAGACGGTTCCGTTCTACCTGCTGCTCGCGGCGACGATGGTCGCGGCAGGTTTCGACAGCGTGGTCGGCGCGTCCGTCGTTTTGCTGGGCGCCGGCTGCGGCGTGCTTGGATCGACGGTGAACCCGTTTGCCGTCGGTGCTGCCGTGGACTCGCTGAGCACGTCGGGGATCGAGGTCAACCAGGGCGTCATCATTCTGCTCGGCGTCATCCTGTGGCTCGTGTCGTTGGCCATCTCCATCGTGTTCGTCATGCGCTATGCGAAAAAGGTCAAGGCTGACAAAGGGTCGACCATCCTGTCGCTGCAGGAGCGTCAGACCATGGAGGCCGAGTTCGGCAAGGATCGCCAGGAGGCCGAGGCCGCCGAGGCCCATCCGGACGAAAAGCTCATGACGGGCCGTCAGAAGGCGGCGCTTTCGGTGTTTGCCCTGACGTTCGTGGTCATGATCGTCGGGTTCATCCCGTGGAACGACTTCGGCGTGAGCGTGTTCGACGCGGGTGCGGTCACCGAGGAAGTCACCGAGCAGGTGTCCGGCGAGGACGTTTCCGCGGTGTGGGCTGACGCCGAGGGCAGCGATCTCGCGTTCGACGGCGAGGTGTCCGGCACCGTCACCGCCGAGGAGCAGGTGTCCAGCGGCTGGTCGGCGTTTCTGACCGACGTGCCGCTCGGATCGTGGTACTTCGACGAGGCGTCCACGTGGTTTTTGCTGATGGCCATCATCATCGGGATCATCGGAGGCGTGTCTGAAGGTCGTTTCGTCAAGGCGTTCGTCAACGGCGCCTCCGACATGATGAGCGTCGTGCTGATCATCGCCATGGCGCGCTCCATCACGGTGCTCATGGGCGAGACGGGGCTCGATCTATGGATTCTCGAGAACGCCGCGAACGCGCTCAGGGGCCTGTCCGCAGTCGTGTTCGCGCCGATGTCCTTCTTGCTCTACATCGTGCTGTCGTTCCTCATCCCGTCGTCGTCCGGCATGGCCACGGTGTCCATGCCCATCATGGGCCCGCTGGCCGACTCGCTCGGCTTCTCGCCCGATGTTATGATCATGGTGTTCAGCGCCGGCAGCGGCTTGGTGAACCTGTTCACCCCGACGAGCGGCGCCATCATGGGCGGGTTGGCGCTGGCGAAGGTGGAGTACTCCACGTGGCTGAAGTTCGGCGCCAAGCTGTTCGTCATTTTGGGCGTTGTGTGCATGGTCATCTTGACGGCGGCGATGATCCTCGTTCCGGGAACCGCCGGATAGCCGCGTCCTCCTTGCGTGCGGGTCGGGGTAGCGGCGCGCACGCGCAAAGGCGCGCTCAAGAGAGAAGGGCTCTGCTTGCGGCAGAGCCCTTCTTGCGTTGGCGCAGAGTCGACGAAGTCGCGCGGCGCTTCGCCGCCGTCAGAGGGGCTTGCGCATCCACACGTGCTCGACGTGCTCGTCGAGCTCCACGGGGCCGTACTGCTCGTAGCCTGCGCGTTCGTAGAAACCGGCGGCGCGGCACTGTGCGTGCAAGCGCATCGAGGCGGCACCTCTCTCGCGGGCGACGCGCTCGGCCTCGGCCAGAAGAAGCGTGCCGAATCCGTCGCGGCGCGCTTCGGGCAGCACGGCCAGCCGGCCGAACACCCAGCATGCGCGTGCGTCTGCACCGTCCTGCGCCGCAGCGAGGGGAGCGGTCGAGCCCTCCACGTTCGAATCGTCGGGGTCGGGAAACGTTCGCGCGCAGCCCGCGAGGCGTCCGTCTGCGTACAGCGTCAGATGGATGGTCGAGGGGTCGGCGTCGGTTTCGTCGAACTCGTTCTCGAACCCCTGCTCCTCTACGAACACGCGTTCGCGCACGAGCCGCGCGTCTTCGAAGTTGCCGCGTTCGATGCGCACCGCCATGGTCTGCCGCCTTTCTTTTCCGTCGCTGCCTGAGAGGGCAACGATACCATGAAAACGCGCAACGGTCATCCTCTTTTGCGAGGTCGTGTGGACGTTTTCTGCATAACGGGTCCGTGTGCAGCCGGTTTGGGCCGCATCGTCGCTCCACAGGGGCGAAAAGATGGTAGAATTTTAAAATCTGTAGGGAATCGCACGAAGCTTGCCGGATAGGAAGATGCGCAATGCAAATTCGCGAACAACTTGAACAGCTGATCGACGCGGCCGTGGCGGCCGCGCGCGAGGATGGGGCGCTTTCGCTCGACGAGACGCCGCAGGCGGCCCTCGAGCGTCCGCGCGACGAGGGCAACGGAGACTGGGCGTCCACCGTCGCTTTGCGCTCGGCGAAGCTCGCCAAGAAGAACCCGCGCGAGATCGCCCAGATCATCGTCGACCACCTGCCTGAGAACGACCTTGTCCAGTCGGTTGAGATCGCGGGCCCCGGCTTCATCAACATCCGCTTGAAGCCTACGGCGCTCCAAAGCGTGGTGGCCGCCGTCCGCGCCGAGAAGGGCGACTTCGGCAAGGGCGAGATCCCCGAGGGCGAGCGCAAGATCAACCTCGAGTACATCTCGGCCAACCCCACCGGCCCCATGCACGTGGGCCATGGCCGCTGGGCCGCGCTCGGCGACGCCACGGCGCGCGTCATGCGCCATGCCGGCTACGACGTGTACGAGGAGTTCTACATCAACGATCACGGCACCCAGATGGACAACTTCGGCGAGTCGGTGGCCGTGCGCTACCAGCAGCTGCTCGGCCGCGACGTGGAGATGCCCGAAGCCTGCTATGCCGGCGCGTACGTGAAGGACATCGCTCAGGCCATCATCGACGAAGACGGCGACAAGTGGCTCGATGCCGACCCGACCGAGCGCATGGAGAACTTCCGCGAGCGCGCCTACGCCTACGAGCTGGCCGAGCAGCATCGCGTGACCGAGCGCTTCGGCACGACGTTCGACTGCTGGTTCAGCGAGCGCAGCCTCTACGAGCCCGACGAGAACGGCGAGAGCGCCGTCGACCGCAGCCTTGCGGCCATGGACGAGAAGGGCTACATCTACGTCGAGGACGGCGCCACCTGGTTCAAGTCGAGCGCGTTCGGCGACGAGAAGGACCGCGTGCTCATCAAGGCCAACGGCGAGATGACGTACTTCATGAGCGACGTGGCGTATCACTACAACAAGATGGAGCGCGGTTTCGACCACCTCATCAACATCTGGGGCGCCGACCACCACGGCTACATCGCCCGCTGCGAGGCCATGCTGGCCGCCTGGGGTTGGCCCGGCGCGCTTGAGATCATGCTCGGCCAGCTGGTGAACCTGTTTCGCGACGGCGAGGCCGTGCGCATGTCCAAGCGCACGGGCGAGATGATCACGTTCGAGGAGCTCATCGACGAGGTGGGCGTGGACGCGACCCGCTACCTCATGCTGGCGAAGTCCTCCGACCAGCCCATCGACTTCGACATCGAGGTGGCGAAGAAGAAGGACGCGTCGAACCCGGTGTACTACGTGCAGTACGCGCACGCGCGCATCTGCTCGATCCTGCGCAAGGCCGCGTCCGAGGCCGATGCCGCGGCTGCCGAATCCGGCGAGCTGTCGATGGACGAGCTGGCTGCGAAGGTCATCCCGGCCGACGTGGACCTCGCGCCGCTTGCGCACGAGAGCGAGCTTGCGCTCATGCGCAAGATGG
This sequence comes from Rubneribacter badeniensis, assembly GCF_002899695.1. Classification (GTDB taxonomy): domain Bacteria; phylum Actinomycetota; class Coriobacteriia; order Coriobacteriales; family Eggerthellaceae; genus Rubneribacter; species Rubneribacter badeniensis. The sequence continues at coordinate 22,960 of NZ_PPEL01000003.1, read as the reverse complement.
ACGACTTCGGCCCGCTCGTGGCCCAGGCCGCCCGCGACCGCGCGGCGTTCCGCCTGACGCACTACGCGCAGGACCTTGCCGCGCTGTTCCATTCGTTCTACACGAACTGCCACGTCATCGGCGAAGAGGCGGCGCTGCGCGATGCGCGCCTCGCGCTTGTGGACGCCGCCCGCATCGTGCTGGCCACGACCCTGGGCCTTTTGGGAGTGAGCGCGCCTGCGAAGATGTAACGTCCTGTCGCATGCGACGAGAAGGCCGCCCTCGGGGCGGCCTTTTTTTGCCAGAAGCGTGGCAGTGGCGGCGAAGGCGACGGGGCGGCAGGGCCCTGTCACGCCTGTCACGCTACGTCGCCGCTGTCTACACGTTGTCCTCGAGGTCGACCTGCATGAGGAAGACGTTCTCGCGGAGGCGTTTGTACGACGAGCGGCACAGGTCGCCTTCCTCGTAGCGTGCCTGTATCTGCTCCAATTCGAGGCGCAGACCGAGCCGCTCGATCTCCACCGCTTTGTCGGCCGTGGTGGTGATCGCCGTGATGGAGGGGTTCGTCTTGCGAAGATTGCGGGCCGTCCGCTGGTACTCCAGAAGAAGCGCGCTCACGTCCTCGGTGGGGAAGTCGTCCTGCGGGGAGGCCAAAAGCGCGCTCAGCTGTTCGGAGACGCGATCAGCGCAGCGGATCTGCAGGTCGCGGGCGGCTTGCGTTCGCTCGGTCGTGCCTTTGCCGGGAAGGCCGGGTGCGAGGAGATGCCATCCTGCGCGCACGAGCGCGCGCAGCCTCAGCAAGAAGCTCTGCAGCGACCAGCGTCCGTGGTGATGCAGCAGCATGTTCTCGATGTGGTTGAGGCGGTTGAGATGGCGGTATCCGGCGACGGGGTGGACATCCTCGCTCTCGATGAGCTTTTCGACGAAATCTTGCTCCCAGCGCAAGGCTTGCAGGCGAAGCGCCGTGTTCGGCTCATCTTCGATGTCGTTCGTGCTTTTGATGCGCGCGATGCGCTGGTTGTAGGAGCGCAGCACGAGCTGCGTGGCTGCGCGCGTCTCGGGCGTCTGCCGCGAGGAGAGCTCCCCGATGACGGAGCGCAGTATCTCCAGGCTCACGGCCGTCTCGTCGCAGCGCAGGTCCTCGTCGGTGGTGCCCTTTTTCGGAGCCAGAAGGGGCACGATGAACGTGGCCAAAAGCAGCGTGACCACGATGACGCCGCATGCGAGGAAGATGACGAGGTCGCGTTGGGGGAAAGGGGTCACCGTTCCCGCATCGGTGGGCAGATACAGAGGGATGGTGAACATGACGGCGAGCGTGATGGTTCCTTTCGGGCCGGCGAGCGCCATCGTCAGCGCCGAGCGCGCATCCGCAAGCCAGCTCGGACGCTCTCCCTTCGCGCTCGAGCGTCCGTGGACCCGCTCGACCCCGAGCAGCCACAGGAAGCGCACGGCCAGGTAGATCGCCGTGATCAGCAAGATGACTCCGATGAGGAAGCCGTTGTCGAAGCTCGTGTCCTCCCATGTGCGCTGCATGGCGCGCGGCAGCTGCGTGCCGAGCAGTACGAACACCACTCCGTTGAGCGCGAACGACACGACGCGCCACACGCTTGCCGACACGATGTTCATGCGCGAGATGGACGGGCCGACGGCGCGGGGGGAGATGACGTTCACCAAGCCTGCGGCCACGACGGCGAGGATGCCGCTCGCGCCGACCGCATTGGCGGCAAGGTACACGATGAAGGGGGTGAACAGCTCGAACAGCACGTGGAACGTCGTGTTCTCCAAGCCCCATGAGCGCACCTTGCGCACGAGGAAGTTGCCCAGATAACCCAAGACGAGTCCGATGAGGATGCCTCCGAAGAAGCTGAACAAAAAGTCCGCAGCCGCATCGGCGAGAGAGAACGAGCTGGTGATGGCTGCAGTGAGCGCGAACTGGAACGCCACGATGCCCGAGGCGTCGTTGATGAGCGATTCTCCCTCGAGGATGCTTTTCGCACGAGGCGAGAGGTCGGTCTCTTTCGACAGCGAGGCCACGGCGACGGCGTCGGTGGGGCCGAGCGCTGCGCCCAAGGCGATGGCGGTGGCCAGACCGATGGCCGGGATCACCCAGCTTACGGCGAAGCCGATGATGAGCGCCGTGACGATGGCGAGCACGACCGCAAGCGAGAGCACCGGTCTGCGGTTTCTCCACAGCGCCGCCTTGTCGACGTTTTTCGCCTCGTCGAACAGAAGCGGCGCGATGAACAGCACGAGGAACAGCTCCGGGTCGAGCTGAATGCTGATCTGGCGCTGCGCGAGAAGCGCGATGCCCAAGCCGAGGACGATCTGTATGAGCGGGGAGGACACCTTGGGAACGAGCTGGTCGATGACGGAGGAAAGCAGGACGGCGGCCAGCATGAGCAGAGCGAGCATGAGCGCTTCCAAAGGTCGTTCTCCTCTCGGTTTCGTGCGTGATCGGCCCTTATTGTAGCCGATTCTCTCCGCTCGTTCGGAGTGTCTGTCGAAGAAGTCGGAGGAACGTTTTCTCCCTTGGGCGGGGCAGGGGGTCCTTCATAGCGCGTTTGCAGGAACGCGCGGTTTCGAAGAGGCGCGTTCGAGTGCAAGAGGGCGTGTTCGGAGGAACGGGCGCATCGCGGCGCTTGAGGGCGATTCTCAGCGAGAGGCCGGCATCGGTCGAAGGGGCGCGCTCAACGTCGGCGAGTCCTTCTCGCGCGGGCGCATCCTCAAGACGTCAGGCGAGCGGCAGCGACAGCTCCACGGAAAAGCCCCGTTCCGGTTCGCTTTCGATGGAGATCGAGCCGCCGTGGGCCCGGACGATGCGGTCCACGAGCACAAGCCCCAGGCCGTGCTCCTCGCCGTACGACCCCGCCGCGCTGCGCGCGGTGCGCGCGCGGGCGAGCCGCGCCTTGAGCTCGGCCAACTCTTCCGCAGACGTGCCCGCGCCGTCGTCGGCCACGCGCACGAGCGCGCGTTCGCCCCGCACGGCCAGCGTCACCTGCACCCGGCAGCCCCGCTCGTTGTGCAGGCGCGCGTTCGCGATGGCGTTCTCGACCGCGCGGCCGATCAGGCGCTCGTCGGCCAGCACGACGGCGTCGAGCGCGTTTTCGTCCAGGTCGAGCTCGAGGGGGTGCAGCTCGTCGAGGCCGCTGTTCACATGCTCGACGACCACGCTGCGCAGAAGGCGCGGCAGATGGACGCGCTCGAGGTCGAGCGGTTGCATGTCGTAATCGAGTTTCGAGGCGGTGTTGAGATCGGTGACGAGATCCTTGATCTTGAGCCCCTGCGCGCGGATGACCTGAGCGTCTGCGCGCACATCGTCGCTCGCGCCTTCGTCGGCGGCGATGGCGTCGGCGTAGCCCAAGATCATCGACAGCGGCGTGCGGATGTCGTGGGACACGCCGCGGATCCAGTTCGCGCGGGCGGCGTCCTTCTGCTCGATGATGCCGCTCGTCTCGGTGATGCGCTGGCCGATCTCGCGCAGATCCCCCTTCAGGTTCAATTCGGCGGCCCGTCCTTCGGACAGCGCGTCGAGCGCGTCGACGATGGGGCCCACCGCGCTTTGCGTGCGCCGCCGCGCGACCGCGTAGAGGACGAACAGGATGCCGAGGTCGACTGCGAACACGAGGAGCACGTACAAAGGCAGGTTGGCGATGGTGGAGGCGGGGTAGGTGAGGCTTTCGTGCCAGTACTCTCCCTTCGGGAAGCCCACGACGAGCAAGCCGTCGTCGCGATCCCAGAAAAACGCCGGGTAATCGGCGATCTCGGCGTAATGCGCGGCCATGGCGACGTCGTTCGGAGAGAAGGAGCGCGGCACCTCGTCGGGGACGCGCTGCGACCAGGCCACGGCGCCGCTCTCGTCCACGAGAAGCGCCCAGGCGCCCCGCTCGTCAAGCGCCTGCTCGCCGTCCTCGGAAAGCGTCCATGCGCCGTCCTCTCCGCGCGAGAGGGCGGCGTCCACGGCGCGCACCGCGGTGGCGGGCGAGTCGTCGTTGTAGTGCTCGTTCGATTCGCGATAGGCGATGAGGGTGTACAGGAAGAAGTCGACCATCACGATGAGGAGCGCGAGCGCTACGAACATGAGCATCTGCTTCGTGAAGAACCGCGCGAGGCTCGGTGTAGAGGTCTGCCTTCTCGCCCTCGTCGACCGCGTCATGGCTAGCCGCGCTTCACGAGCTTGTAGCCCAGGCCGCGCGCGGTGACGAGCGAAGCGGGCTTCGACGGGTTCGCTTCGATCTTCTCGCGCAGACGGCGGATGTGCGCCATGAGCGAGTTCTCGTAGCCGAACGAGGTGCCCCAGCACGCCTCGCACAAAGAGTCGATGGTGACGATGCGTCCGGCGTTGCGCGCGAGCACGCTCAAGATCTCGTGCTCCTTGGCGGTGAGCAGCGCCGTCTCGCCATCGGCGCGCAGCACCTCCGCGGTGGCGAGGTTCACGCGGCACGCGTCCAGCTCGAGCAAGGGGCTCTCCTCGGCGTAGCAGCGACGCAGCACCGCGGTTGCGCGCAGCACGAGCTCCTGGGGCAGGAAGGGCTTCGCGATGTAGTCGTCCGCGCCGAGCGAGAGGCCGCTCACGCGGTCGAAGGGCTCGTCTTTCGCGGTGAGGAACACGACGGGCGCGCGTGTGTACGCGGGGCGCTCGCGCAGGCGCGTGAGCAGCTCGAAGCCGTCCATGCCGGGCATCATGACGTCGAGCACGAACAGTTGGTACGCGCTTTCGGAGGCGCCGTGCTCGCAGCTCGTCGAGTTCCCGGAAGAGGTGACGCGGCTGGAAGGGGCCGGTCGAAGGCCGCCGTGCTCCTGGGGGTTGGCGGGACGGCTGCGGACGGGGCGTCCGTCGAGGGCCGCGAGCGCCTCCTCGCCCGAATGCGCGACATCGACGCGGGCGAATCCCGCTCCGCGCAGGATGGCGGCCACCATGCTGGCCAGATCGCGCTCGTCGTCCACGACGAGGATGCGCTTGTCGCGCAGATGCTCGTCCACCATGCCGAACCCGCCCAGCGCCATCCGCGGCCTCCTTCCCTCGCTTTATGCCACATTATGCCACATCTTCGCATCGGTTCTCGCAGGGTTCGCGCAGACGTAAGGAGGTCGCAAGGTGGCTCGCGGGGGTGCGGCGCATGGAGGGCAGAAGGGGTGCGCCGCAGCGCCCTCGTTTGGCGAGAAATGACCGAATTCGGAAAACTCGACGTGCGGTTTCGCCGGGGCGCACCCATCCGCTCGCTCAAGCGCCTGATCGTTCGCATCGAAACGCCGGGAAGCGCTTCATGGCGGGATGCGGAAGCGCGGCAAGGTTCCGAAAGCGGTCGTTTCTCGCCAGGCAGCCGCTTTGGAACGCAGCTTCCGCTCCTCCGCATTCCCTTCCAGTCTCCTTCGCTTCGTAAGGCAATCGCAAGGAAGGCGCGCTGGGGGCGTAAGGTCGGCCCCCTAGACTGAAGCAAGCGACAGGGAGCGTGCAGTGGGGCGAGGTTTCCGCTGTGCTCGGAGAAAAAAGGCGAGGCTGACGTACGCCTCGCGAGAGCGTGACGGAGCCCTCGTCTTTCCGTTGCGCGAATACCAGAAGGAGGCATGCATGGGAAACGCGACGCATGGCGCGACGACGGTGGTGGAGGTGCGCAACGTGAGCAAGCGCTACGGTGCGAGCGGGCGCAAGCGGTCGGAGGCGAGCGTCACGCAAGCGCTCGACCGGGTGAGCTTCGCGGTGGCGGAAGGGGAGTTCGCGGCGATCATGGGCCCGTCGGGTTCGGGAAAGTCGACGCTTCTGAACTGCCTCGCCACCATCGACAAGCCTTCGAGCGGTCAGATCGTCATCGGCGGTCGGACGGTCACCGATCTGCGAGGGCGGCAGCTCAGCGACTTCAGGCGCGACGACCTCGGGTTCATCTTTCAAGACGCGAACCTGCTCGACACGCTCACGGCTTACGAGAACATCGCGCTCGCGCTTACCATCCAGCACGTTTCCGCGCGCGAGATCGACGGACGCGTGCGCGAGGCGGCGCGCGTCCTCGGCATCGAGGACGTGCTGGACAAGCGGCCTTTCCAGATGTCGGGCGGCCAACGCCAGCGCGTGGCGGCCGCGCGCGCCACGGTGACGCGCCCGCACCTCGTGCTGGCCGACGAGCCGACGGGCGCACTCGACTCCCGGTCGGCGGCCGCGCTGCTCGAATCGCTCGAAGCGCTCAACGCGCGCGGAGCCACCATCCTCATGGTCACGCACGATGCGGTGTCGGCGAGCTATTGCGGACGCGTCATCTTCATCAAGGACGGCCGCCTTTTCGGGGAGCTGCGCCGCCGCGGCGCGGACCGGTCGGCGTTTCGCCATCGCATCGTCGAGGTGGTGGCCAGCATGAGCGATGATCAGGGCGAAGGGGAGCGGGACGCAGCCGCGCACGCCGCGCAGAGCGAGGGGGCGGTGCCCCATGCTCGCTAAGATCGCCTTCGGCAACGTCCGCAAGTCCGTTTCGGACTTCGGCGTGTACTTCCTCACTGTCATGCTCGGCGTGGCGGTGTTCTACGCGTTCAACTCCATGACGGCGCAGCAGGGGGTGCTCGCGTTCTCGGAGACGCAGGATAGGATGTTCGACCTTCTGGGCATGATCATCGGCGGCGTGTCGGCGTTCGTCGCGTTCGTGCTCGTGTTTTTGGTGGTGTACGCGAACCGCTTTCTCATCCGGCGGCGCAAGAAGGAGTTCGGCCTGTACCTCATGCTGGGCATGCGCACGGGTGACGTGGTGAAGATTGTCGCGCTCGAATCGCTCATCGTGGGCGCGGCATCGCTTGCGGTGGGTCTGCTCGTGGGTTTCGGGTTGTCGCAGCTGCTGCTCTATGTGACCTCGGCCCTGTTCCAAGCTGACGTGGCCGATGCCGCCGGGTTCGCGTTCGTGTTCTCGGCCGACGCGCTCGTGCAGACGGTGGCTGTGTTCGCCGCCATCTTCGTGATCGCGGCCGTGCTGAACGCGCGCACGGTGGCGCGGGCGAAGCTCATCGACCTTTTGCAGGCGGAGCGCGCGAGCGAGGACATGAAGCTGACCAACCTGCCGCTTTCGCTCGCGCTGTTCGCAGCGTCGGTCGCTATCATCGGCGTGTCGTACAAGCTGCTCATCGACAACGGGCTCATGGAGCCGTCGCCTCAGTTCGCTGCCGCCACAGTGCTCGTGTGCGTGGGCACGGTGCTGTTCTTCTACGCACTCTCGGGCTTTCTGCTGAAGCTTGTGCAGATGGTGAAGCCCCTTTACTTGAGCGGGCTTGCCATGTTCACGCTGCGGCAGTTGAACTCCAAGGTGAACACGACGTTCGCGTCGCTTTCCATCGTGTGCCTCGTGCTGTTTCTGGCCATCACGAGCGTGTGCGGCGGCATCGGCATGCGCAACGCGCTCGTGGGTTCGATCGAGGCGAGCACGGCCTACAGCGCCACCGTGTCCACGAGCTTCGGCGCCTACACCTCCGAGACGGGCTATGTGCCCGCCGACTTGGGAGGATTCGGCGAATTCGCCGAGGAGCAGGGCTGGGATGCCGCTGCCGGTCTGCGCGCGAGCGCGCGCACGCTCGGCGCGGGCGACTTCGACGCGCTCGTGGAGGGGGCGGCGCAGGTGGACTTCCTCGTGGATCCCGACGACGGCCTGACGATGGGCGACGTGGAGGAGGCGAGCGGCCTTGCCCTTTCCGACTTCGCCGGCTCGAGCGTGAACGACGGCTACGAGGTGTACCCGGTGTGCGTGATGCGCCTGTCGCAGGTGAACGCCGCGCTCGAGCTGGCCGGCAAGCCCGCGCTTTCGCTGGGGGAGGGCGAGTGCGCCGTGTTCAGCGACTCCGACATCACGCGCGGGTTCTACGAGCGGGCCGTGGAGCGGGGCACGACGCTTGAGGTGGGCGGTCGGTCGCTCAAGCTGACGTCTTTCCATGGTGACTCGCTGCAGACCACCCCCTTCCCTCTGAACACGGGCGCGATCGCGGTGCCCGACGACGCGGTGCCCGAGGGTGCGGCCATCATCCAAACCCTGCTGAACGTGCAGTGCGCCACGGATGCGGACGAGGCGGCGTTCGGCGAGATGGTTGAGGCCGTGGCGGAGACGAGCGAACCGAACACCTGGCCCGTGACGCTGTCGATGACGCGCACCGAGGTGCTCGATCAGAGCATCGGGTTGTCCACGGTGGTGTCGTACCTGGCCATCTACCTGGGGTTCGTGCTGGTGGTGGCGTGCGCGGCGATACTGGCCATCCAACAGCTCTCCGAAGCGTCCGACAGCGCGCCGCGCTACGGGCTTCTGCGCAAGCTCGGCGCGCCCGAAGGGATGATCTCCGGCTCGATCTTCGTGCAGGTGCTCGTGTACTTCCTGTTCCCGCTCGCGTTGGCCGTGGCGCATTCGTGCTGCGCGCTTGCGGTGGTCACCGACGTGGTGGCGGTGTTCGGACACCTCGACATCGCCGAGACAGCCCTCGTGTGCGCCGCGTGCTTCCTTGCCGTGTACGGCGCGTACTTCGCGGTGACGTTTTTCGGCGCCCGCAAGCTCGCTTTCACGGGCAAGTGACGCGCACCGGGGCGTTGGGCGTTCGGCGCGCGAGGCATCCGCAGGACGTGCCAAGCACGCCTTGATTCTGGCCGCCGCTGCGTTCGGCACCACCATGCGAAGCGCTCGCAGGACGTGCCTGCGGGCGCTTCGCTACGCGAGGAGGGGAGGCGCGTTTCGGATCCGACCATCCGCCGCGAGCGTCTGGGGATCGTCGCGTTCTTGGGAAGAAGGCGGGACGGGGAACGGGGTTCCCTCGTCCCGCCTTCTCCTGTAGGCTATTCTTGGGCCGCAAGCTTGAAGGCTGCCTGATCGGAGCCGGACGTGCGGCTCGGGATGAGGCACAGCCCCTCGTCGGCCAAGGCGCTCGCGGGCGCCGCGCGCAAAAGGGAGATGCGCGTCTCGCCGCCCGGGGCCAACACGATGGCTTGGGGATGGCCCTCCAAGGTCGAAACGTCGCCGCTGGCCGTGAAATCGAGGTCGTAGCCGCCGACGGCGACGTCGTAGGTGCCGTCGTCGTGGCGCACGGCCAGTTCGAACAGGAGTTTAGGCCAAAGTTGAACCGCTTCGTCACTTGGATTGCGCACGGTGACCGAGACGAGGGCGAAGCGGTATTCGCCGCCCGAGAGCGTGCCGTCGTCGTTGTGCCCATAGCCCCACACCTCGCGGGCGCATTTGTCCATATAGGCGAAGTTGCCCAGCCATCCGTCTTCGACGTACACGAACGAGGCGAGGTCGGTTCCCTCGGGCAGGGTGTCGAACGTCTCCACGGACACGTCGCGCATTTCAAGTTGCGACGTTCCCGCCTCGCCGGTGGCGTAATCCTCCCAGGGGCTGTCGAAGGAAAGCGCAGCGTCGGCGTCCACGAGGGACTCCTCGGCCAGGATCGCGTCCTCGAGACCATCGCTTCCCTCGCGCATGGCGCGCACCAGGCTGTCTCGGCGCTCTATCATGCTGGGCGGCAGCACTTTGTCCGCGTAGTTGTTGGCGTCCTCGAGCGGAAGCGGGAAGGCTCCGTCGTCGACTTCGACCACCTCTCCGTAAAGCGATTTCATGGCCTCCCCGCGCTCGACATCCTCCTCCGATGCGCGCTCGGCGGTCACCTCTGCAGCGCCGTTCTCTTCGCGCTCGGTGCGAAACGTTCCCACATGCAGCTCGATCACCTGGGTTGATGTGCGTCCGTCCTCGAACGTGACGGTGACCGTGAGCCGCTGCCCTTCGAAGCGGTCCACCAGAAACGACAGCGGATCGTCCACGGCGGGGATCTCTTCGGGCGCGTCCCCTTCGTTCGTCCAGAATCCGAATAGGGTGGAGCCGTCCGCGATGCCCGGATCGTCTTGGGCGTTCACGTCGATGGTGGATCCCAGAAGCTTCGTGAGCCCGACTTTCGACTGCCCGTCCACCGTTTGCGCCATCACCAAGTCGTAGCCGCCGTAGTAGGTGCCCGTGCCGCGCGAGGTGGGCTTCCAGCCCGCAAGCTCGCGCGACCGCTCGCTGCTCGCGTCGGGAGGGCTCTCGAACGTGGTTCGGTACAGCGCGCCGCCTGTCAGATTGGCCTGCACGCGCGCGATTCCCTCGCCTTCCACGTGGAACAGGCAACCGGAGAAGAATCCGCTCGCCCGGTAGTCGTCGCCGCCGATCAGGCGGTAGCCCATGTTGCGGTCGAACACGACGATGTCGCCCTCGCCGGGGGAGAGGGCCGCCCTGCCGTCGCTGGCGTAGGCCCGGACGGAGAACCCGCTTCTCGCAGCGGCCTCGTCGAGCGCGATGCCCGGTTTGTCTTTCTCGCCTTGCAGAAGGCTTGCGAAGGTCGGGGTTCCCGCGACGGCGAGTGCACTGACCAGCAGGCAGGCCGCCGCCGCGCCCCAGCGCTTCGCTGCGAAGCGCTCTGCGGGTCGTTTATGCGGCGCGGCCGATCGGAATCGGTTCCTTCGGCTGTCGCGAACAACGCGCTTGACCGTCGATTCCCTCAGCTCGGGCGAGACGGCGGTGCGCGCTTGCAGCGCCGCGTAGCGCTCTCGGAACTCCTTTTCGTTCATGATCGTCCTCCTAACTCGATGCGAAGGGCCTTGCGCGCGCGGTGGAGGTGGGAGCGGACGGTGGCCGGGCGCTCCCCGGTGATCTTCGCCACCTCGTCGGTGGAGTAGCCTTCGAAGTAGTGCAGGTGCACGGCTGCGCGCTGCTTGCCGGAAAGCCGTGCGAGGGCGGCGTCGAGCCGATCGAGGCGCTCGTCCTCCTCGCCGCTCTCCTCGGGCGCCGGGATCGAGGACAGCGCGTCCTCGTCGATCGCCGAGCGGCGCCGCCTCCACGGGGCGCGGTGCGCGTCGTTACAGCAGTTCGCGGTCACGCGCAGAAGCCACGCCTTGGCGTGCTCGTCGTCCGCGAACCGCGCTCCCGACTGGAACAGGCGCAAGAACACGGTTTGGAACACGTCCTCCGCGTCGGCGGCGTTGCCCATGCGGCTTCTCGCCAGGCGCAGCACCGTATCTCCCCAGCGGCTGACGGCGGCCTCCACCTCGGCGGCCGAGAGGCTTTCCGCGCCCCTCGGCCCCGCCGCTTCGCCGTCGGGTTTCGCCGCGGCGGCGCGGGCTGCCCTTTCGGCGCGTGCGGGGTGCGGAAAGCGGGCCGGGGTGGCCGCCGGTCCGGGCGGTGCCGGACGCGGCGTGCTCGAGACGGCGCGAGGGGAGGGCGCGGGGCCGCGCGCTGCCGTCCGGCCGAACGTTTCGCAAGCTGGATCCATGGCTTCTCTCCTTTCGCGCCCAACACGGTTTCACGGGGGAATTTGTTGCACTTCCTCCGGAATCTGCGGGCCGCTTCGCCGACCGGTTCGGAAACGTCCGGGAAACGCGGCGGCAACCGCTTCCGCTCAGCTTGCCGCCGCGCCTTGTGGCGAGGCTACCATATCCTGCGACACCCTGCGCGCCGCCCCTTCGGCGTCGCGCCGTCGTCTCGGGGCCGTGCGGCAGCATCGGTGCCGATCCTCCTTCGACCGTTGGGACCTCGCGATGAACGTATCGACACCGAAAGACCGCCCCCGAGCCGACCGCGTCGGCGTCATCGACGTGGGAGGGGGCCTGCGCGGCGCGTTCGGCGCCGGCGTGCTCGACCGCTGCCTCGACGAGGGCGTTTCGTTCGACGTGTGCCTGGGCGTGTCGGCCGGCAGCGGCAACATGGTGGCGTATCTGGCCGGGCAGCGCGGGCGCAACCGGCTGTTCTACACGGAGTACCCGCAGCGCAAAGAGTACATGAGCGTGCGCAACCTCGTGACGAAGGGGTCCTACCTCGATCTGGACTACGTGTACTCGGTGCTGTCTAACTCCGACGGCGAGTACCCGCTCGACTACGACGCGCTGCTCGCGAACCCCGCCGCCCTCGTCGTGGTGGCCACCGACGCTTTGGCGGGGAAGGCCGTGTACTTCCGAAAGGCCGACCTCAGGCGCGACGACTTCGGCATCCTCAAGGCCTCGAGCGGCATTCCCGTGGTGTGCCGCCCTTGCCGGTGGGAGGGCGGCACGTACTTCGACGGCGGCATCGCCGACCCCGTGCCCCTTGCGCGCGCCTTCGCCGAGGGCTGCGCGCGCGTGGTGGTCGTGCTCACGCGCCCGCGCTCCTACCTGCGCTCGTTCAAGCGCGACCGCTTCGCCTACCGGATGCTGCGCCGGCGCTTCCCGCGCGCTGCCGAGGCCCTGCGCGGGCGCGCGGCTCGCTACAACCTCGGGGTGGCCCGCGCGCTGGAACTCGAGCGCGAAGGGCGCGCGCTCGTGGTCGCTCCCGACGACTGCTGCGGCGCGGACACCCTCACGAGGGATCCGGCGCGCCTCGAGCGCTTGTACGAGAAGGGCTACGAGGCGGCCCGCGCCGTCCCCGCATTCGCTCGCGGTGCGTGACGTGCAGGGCGCGGCGCTTGAGGGCGGTCGCTGCGGGAGGGTGGCGGGCTGCGCCCGATCGGGGCGGGAGGCGGTGCGTCTCCGGAGGCAGGTTGCGGACGTTGCGCCGATGGGCGGGCAGTGCTGCGAGCGCTCGCTCTGGACTGTGGGCATGAAAAAACCGCCCGGCTGCGCCGGACGGTTCGTCGATTCGTGGTGCTCCGTGAAGGACTCGAACCTTCGACCTTGGGATTAAGAGTCCCCTGCTCTACCAACTAAGCTAACGGAGCATGTGCTTGCTTCGGTTGCGAAGCGGTTTGACATTCTAGATCATTCCGCTCGAACGTGCAAGACCTTTTTTCAAAACGCGCGCTGGGGTGGATGATGGGACTCGAACCCACGACCTCCAGAGCCACAATCTGGCGTTCTAGCCAACTGAACTACACCCACCAAAGCGCAAGGTGGAAGTATACGGATTTTCGCCGATGAGCGCAAGGGGAATATGGACAAATTGTATCAGCCATCCTCCAAAAGTCCGCGTTCGGCCTCCTATCGGGTAGTATGTGCTCGACGTTCGTCGGATGGCGAGCCGCTGCGCGCGGTTTCGACGCGATGCGTCAGGGCGGGGCATGCGGCTCCGTTTTCCCCGCAACCAAGGAGCGAAAACGTGGACACCAAGCAATCTTCCGAGAAACGATTCGCGCTCTTGATCGACGCCGACAACGTGTCGGCGAAATACATCAAGCCCATCATCGACGAGCTGTCGAAGTACGGCACCGTCACCTACAAGCGCATCTACGGCGACTGGACGCTCACGCTTCACGCCAAATGGAAGGACGCGCTGCTCGAGAACTCCATCACGCCCATCCAGCAGTTCGGCTACACGCAGGGCAAGAACGCCACCGACTCGGCCATGATCATCGACGCCATGGACATCCTGTACACGCGCTCGGTGGAGGGCTTCTGCATCGTGTCGAGCGACAGCGACTTCACGCGCCTGGCCAGCCGCATCCGCGAGAGCGGTCTTACGGTCGTGGGCATGGGGGAGAAGAAGACGCCCGTGCCCTTCCGCAAGGCGTGCGACATCTTCACCACGCTCGAGCTTTTGCTGCCCGCTTCGGGGGGCAAGGCGAACGGCCGCGGCAAGGGCCGCCCCGAGCGCGCGGGCCAGGGGGCAGACGGCCAGAACGGCACCGGGCCTTCGATCGAGGAGATCGAGCAGGCGGTGGTGAGCATCGTCACCGACAACCAGAACAACGGCAAGTCGACGGGGCTCGGCGAGGTGGGAAGCCGCCTTCTGAAGCGCCACCCCGACTTCGATGTGCGCAGCTACGGCACGAACCAGCTCAAGAAGCTGCTCGACGAGTTCGAGAGCGTCGTCGTCACGAAGGACGGCAACTCGGTGACCGTGGAGCTGGCCGAGGACAAGGCGTCTGCCGCCGCGTCCGAGGACGCGCGCGCGGATGCGCCGTCCGAGGATGCGCAGGGCGTCGAGGGTTCGACGGCAGAGCGCGCTGCGGAGGACAGTCCTGCGCCGTCCGGGGCCGCGCCCGCTCCGGCAGCGGAGCCGAGGCAGCGCTCGCGCCGCTCGTCGCGCCGCCGGCGCGATCAGGCGACGGCCTCGGAGAGCGGGTCGGCCTTGGAGGCCGCGTCCGGGATGCCGGGCGATGGGGCGGGTGCCGACGGCGCGTCGGGCGGGCGTTCGGACGAGGCTTTGGCTGCGGTTGCGGACAGGGTGCGTTCGGACGAGGCCCCAGCTACTGAAAGCGAACCGGCTGCCGGGCAAGGGCGGGATCGCGAGAAGGCCGCGTCCGAGAGCGCGAAGGCGGCGAAGCCCCGGCGCGCGCGCTCCTCGCGTGGCGGTCGGACCTCGAAGGGGGCCGAGGCCGATTCCGTCGGAGCGTCGACGGAGGACGTGCGGACGGGGGAGGGCGACCGGACCGAGCCCGCCTCGCGTCCGTCGGCCCGGAAGCCGAAGGGGGCCTCGCAGAGCGCGGCGGGCAGGGCTTCCCGAAAGCCCGACGCCAACGAGTTTGCGGCTTCGTCTGCGTCCGATGCCGCGCGGGAGCGGACGGAGGAGGCCGACGCGGCCGCCGCAGCTGCTGCGTCCGAGCCTGGTCCCCTGCCTGTGCCTGACGCCGCCGCTTCGGCATCGGGGTCCCTCGGCGACGCGGAGATTTCCGCGCCGAAGCGCGCCTCGCGCCGCAAGCCCGCTGCGCGCTCCCCGAAGCGCCGTCCCGCGCCCGGCGCCGCTTCGCCCGCCGCCCCTGCGGTCGATTCCGCAAAGGCTCCGAAGGCCACCCGTCCTGCGAAGGTCGGGGCGTCCGAGACGCCCGAGCAGTTCATCCGCCGCCTCGTTCGCGAGGCCGGAGCCGAGGGCGTGGCGCTTTCGGAGGTGGGAAAGCGCGTGCGCGCGCGGTTCCGCACGTTCAAGCTGCGCGAGCTCGGCTACACCCAACTGCGTTCTTATGTCGCCGACCTTGACGACGTGGAGATCGAGAAGCGCGGCCGGGACTTCTTCGCCCGCCTCGGCGAGTAGGGGAGGTGGCGGTTCGGTCGCATGCGCTCTGCGCGGTGCTCTTGGCGTCCGACGGGGGCGTTCAATCGACGGGATGCGCTGGCGAGCGCGTCTCCCTCTCCCTCGAAGGGCGTCCGTGAAGCCGCGGCTTTTCGCGCTGGCGAACGTGGCCGGGGATTGCAGGGCATGGTCGATCCTTTGGGGGGTTTGGCCCCTCGTTGCGATTGAGGCTTCGGCCAACGTGCGATTCTGCTATCATGATCGCAGCGCCGTTCTCGAAGGCGCTGCGACGCTGTGCGGGCGTGGCGGAATTGGCAGACGCGCCAGATTTAGGTTCTGGTGGGGAAACTCGTGAAGGTTCAAGTCCTTTCGCCCGCACCAACTGCGCTTAATTCCTCTTCGCAGGTGGCTCCGTTGTGTCAAGGGCCGATGCGCCCGCGCGAAGGGCGTCGCGGCTCCGAGCGGCCTCAGGCCATCCTTCCCAGCAAGAATCCGACCGCCATGCAGACGGCGCTGAACAGCGCGGAGAGCGCCACGAGCCGCACCTCGCGCCTCGAGCGTCTGCGTGTTTCGGCCTCCTCGCGATCTTTGGCGGGGAAGTAGGAGTAGCCGTCGGAGGTGATGGCCACCACGCTGCCGCGGCGCTCGTCGGCCCGGCGTGCGAGCGCGCCGCGCTCGATGAGCTCGCACTGCAGGTCGTCGTCGGGGCGGTAGGGGAAGGCGCAGCGGTAGACCAGCTCGCCGTTCACCGTGCAGGTGGCACGCTCGTAATCGATGAGCCGTCCCAGCTCGCGCTCCTGCAAAAGGTTCAGTTCAAGGGTCATAGCTCCTCCGCTGCTGCGTTTCGGGTTTGTTGGGAACCATGATAACGTTGTGCGGCTCCGATTGGTAGCGTCAAATGCAACTGTAACCATGCGCTTTCGGCGTTCGGCCTCGAGGTTCGGAGCCCTTCGGTCCGCAGCGCTTCGCGCCGCGCTCAGGTTTCGTCGGTTCTTCGTGAACGTGGTGCAAGCGCCCTTCCTCACAAGGGTCATATGTGCGATAATTCCATTTCGGTGCGCTCGGAGCGCGACGCGCGTTCGCGGCGTCCGCAACAGGGGACGATCGTCCGGGGCACCGCTCGATGCCGCAAGGCGATACATGAAATGATGGAGGACAGCTACGTGGAAACAAAAGTTGAGGCATTGGAAGATAACCGCACGAAAGTGACCGTTACCGTCGATGCCGCGGACATCGATGCCCGCATCAAGAAGACCTACAAGGACTTCGCCAACAAGTACAATTTCCCCGGGTTCCGCAAGGGCAAGGCCCCGCGCCCGATCATCGACAACGCGCTTGGCAAGGAGGCCGTCCTGGCGACGGTCACCGACGACGTCGTGAACGGCAGCTATCCTCTCGCCATCGACGACTGCGGCCTGTACCCCGTCTCCAAGCCCGAGTTCGACGAGTCCGGCCTCGTCGAGGGCGGCAAGCCCTACGCGTTCTCGTTCACCGTGGCCGTCAAGCCCGAGCTCGAGCTGTCAAGCTACGACGCGGTGTCCATCGAGCTGCCCGCCGAAGGCGCGACCGACGCCGAGGTCGACGAGCAGATCGAGGCCCTGCGCGAGCACTACCACACGTTCGAGGACGCGTCGGCCGCCACGAAGGTGAAGGCCGACAGCTACATCGACCTGGCCATGAAGGCCACCGACGACAAGGGCGAGGAGATCCCGTCCCTCACGACGGAGAGCCGCCCCTACGGCTTGGGCGCGAACCTGTTCCCCGCCGAGTTCGACGAGCAGCTCGTGGGCCTCAAGAAGGGCCAGAGCGCCGCGTTCACGCTCGACATGCCGGCCGACCCGCCCATCATGCTGTCCGCGCTTTCGGGCAAGACCGACAAGATCGCCTTCGAGGTCGAGGTGAAGGCCGTCAAGAAGAAGATCCTGCCCGAGGTCACCGACGAGTGGGCCAAGGACACGCTCGGGTTCGAGAGCGCCGAGGATCTGCGCTCCCGCGTCGCCGAGTCCATCTCTCAGCAAAAGGCCATCGTTCTGCCGCGCCTCAAGGAGAACGCCTGCCTCGAGGCCCTCGCCGAACGCCTTGAGGGCGAGGCGCCCGAGGCCATGCGCGAGAGCGCCGAAGCAACCCTCATCCAGGACTTCTTCCAGCAGCTTCAGAGCCAGGGCATGACGTTCGACCGCTACCTCATGCAGCAGGGCATCACTCCCGATCAGTTCAAGGAGGATGTCAAGAAGCAGGCTGCCGACGTGGCGAAGCAGGATCTCGCGCTCGACGCGTGGGCGCGCCACTTCGGCATGGAGGCCACCGACGAGGACGTGACCGCCGAGTTCCAGAAGAGCGGCGTGGAGGATCCCGCGGCGCTCGAGAAGGAATGGCGTGCGAACGGCCAGCTGCACATGGTGCGCCAGGGCATCATGCGCACGAAGGCCGTGTACGACCTCATGGAGAAGGCCGTCGTGAGCGAGGCCGATCCGGCGAAGAAGGACGGCGAGGCCAAGAAGCCGGCCAAGAAGGCCGCCGCCAAGAAGTCCTCGAAGAAGGACGCCTCCGAGGGCGCCGACGAGGCCGCCGAAAAGAAGCCGGCCAAAAAGGTCGCCAAGAAAGACGACGCCGCGGCCGACGGCGCCGAATAGAACGACTGTGCCTCGGCCCGTCCTGCCGCGCATCGGCGCGCAGGGCGGGCCGAGGTAACGATACGGTAGCCGGGCCTTGCGCGGCGGTGCGGGAGGCCGCACTATGACAGAGACGCCAACCGGGCCGCGCGCGCCGCGGCCGCTAGAGACAAGCGAGGCATACCTATGAGCTTTGAAACGAAGTCAGCTTTGATCCCCTACGTCATCGAGCAGTCGCCGCGCGGCGAGCGCAGCTACGACATCTATTCTCGCCTGCTCAACGAGCGCATCATCTTCTTGGGCGAGGCCATCGACGACAACGTGGCCAACTCGGTGGTGGCGCAGATGCTGCACCTCGAGAGCGCCGATCCCGACAAGGACATCTCGCTGTACATCAACTCCCCGGGCGGCTCGGTGACCGCCGGTCTGGCCATCCTCGACACGATGGACTTCATCAAGTGCGACGTGTCCACCATCTGCCTGGGCGAGTGCGCCTCCATGGCGGCGGTGCTCCTTTCCAACGGCGCGAAGGGCAAGAGGCTGTGCCTGCCCAACTCGCTCGTGCTCATCCACCAGCCTTCCGGCGGCGCGCAGGGCCAGCAGACCGAGATCGCCATCGTGGCCGACTTCATGCTGAAGACGCGCCAGCGCCTGAACAAGATCCTTGCGGACAACACGGGTCAGACCCTCGAGACCATCCAGAACGACACGGAGCGCGACAACTACATGACTGCGGAGGAGGCCGTGGCGTACGGCCTGGTCGACCGCATCACCACGTCGCGCGCCATCGCGCCGAGCAAAGACGAGTAGACGGGCGAGACAGGATACATGAACGACAGACGCGACGAGCATTTCGAAGGACAGAGCCCCGACGACATCGCCTGCGCCTTCTGCGGCAAGCGGCCTCACCAGGTGGCTGCGATGATATCGGGGCCGAACGGCATCTACATCTGCGACGAATGCATCTCGGTGTGCGCCGACGCCATGATGCGCGACCTCGGGCTGGACGTGCCCGCGCTCGACACCGCCGGGGCGTTCGAGCGTCCTTCGCACGCCGAGGGGGGCCGCCATGCGCGGACGGAGGGCGAGGCGCACGTCGCGTCCGTCGCCGATCCCGCGCCCGCCGAGGTGCTGGCCGACCTTCCCACGCCCCATGAGCTGTACGCGGAGCTCTCCGAGCACGTGGTGGGGCAGGAGGGCGCGAAGAAGGCGCTGTCCGTGGCGGTGTACAACCACTACAAGCGCATCAGCCTGGGGGCGGACGCCGAGGACGGCGATGTGGAGCTGGCCAAGAGCAACATCATGCTCCTCGGCCCCACGGGGTCGGGAAAGACGCTTCTGGCCCAGACGCTCGCCCGCACGCTGCGCGTGCCGTTCGCCATCGCGGACGCCACGACGCTCACCGAGGCGGGGTACGTGGGCGAGGACGTGGAGAACATCCTTCTGAAGCTCATCACGGCGGCCGACTTCGACACCGACCGCGCTGGGATCGGCATCATCTACATCGACGAGATCGACAAGATCGCGCGCAAGGCCGAGAACCTTTCCATCACGCGCGACGTGTCGGGCGAGGGCGTGCAGCAGGCGCTGCTCAAGATCGTGGAGGGCACCGAGGCCAGCGTGCCGCCGCAGGGCGGGCGCAAGCACCCCCAGCAGGAGCTCATCCACATCGACACCACGAACATCCTGTTCATCTTGGGCGGGGCGTTCGTGGGGCTGGCCGACATCGTCGCCGAGCGCGTGGGCAAAAGCGGGCTCGGGTTCGCCGCCGAGCTGCCGGAGAGCAAGAAGCACGCCGAGGCCGAGCTTTTGGCCCAGGTGCTGCCGGAGGATCTGAACAAATACGGCATGATCCCCGAGTTCGTGGGACGCATCCCGGTGATCACCTCGCTTTCCGAGCTTTCCGAGGAGGACTTGGTGCGCATCCTCACCGAGCCGAAGAACGCGCTCGTGAAGCAGTACACGAAGATGTTCGAGTTCGAGGAGGCTGAGCTCACGTTCGAGCCCGAGGCTTTGCGCGCCATCGCGCACGAGGCCGTGGAGCACGGCACGGGCGCGCGCGGCTTGCGCTCCATCTGCGAGCGCGTGCTGCAGGATGTGATGTACGACCTGCCCGAGCAGACCGGGCCGTCTGCCGTGGTCGTCCGAGCGAGCGACATCACCGGCGAGACGAGGCCGGAGATCGTGGCCGCAGGGGGCGTCGAGGCCCTGGACGCGGACGACGAGGCGGGCTTGCAAAGCGCGTAGCGCACGGCGCGAGCGCGAAAGGCGATGAACGGGCGGGCGGCACGCTGGGCGGCGCGCCCGCTTTTCGGTTTGGGAGACGCGAGGGATCGAGACGAAAGAGCAGATCATGGCCGATAACACGAACGACAAGAACGGCGGCAAGAAGATCGACTACGACTTCGCCGCCCACGAGCGCCCGCTGTTCCAGGCGTGGATGGACGCGGGCTACTTCCAGCGCACGCCCGAACTGGGCGCGGGGAAGGGGCAGCCGTACACCATCGTCATCCCGCCGCCGAACATCACCGGCGTGCTGCACATGGGCCACGCCTTGAACGACACCATCCAGGACACGTGCATCCGCCGCGCCCGCATGCAGGGCCGTCCCACGCGCTGGGTGCTGGGCACCGACCACGCCGGCATCTCCACGCAGACGAAGGTGGACAAGAAGCTGGCCGACCAGGGCATCAGCCGTTTGGAGATCGGTCGCGAGGCGTTCATCGAGGCGTGCTATGACTGGTACAAGGAATACGGCACCACCATCGTGAACCAGATCAAGGGCATGGGCTGCTCGTGCGACTACTCCGACGAGCACTTCACGCTGGAGCCGGCGTACGTGAAGGCCGTGCGGAAGCTGTTCGTGGACTGGTACCACGACGACCTCATCTACAAGGGCAAGCGCATCGTGAACTGGTGCCCGCACTGCACCACGTCCATCTCCGACGACGAGGCCGAGTACGTGGACGAGAAGGGGCATCTCTGGTACCTGCGCTACCCGCTCGCCGAGCCGGTGGACGGCCTGGAGTACCTCGTGGTGGCCACGACGCGTCCCGAGACGATGCTCGGCGACACGGGCGTCGCCGTGAACCCGAAGGACGAGCGCTTCAAGCATCTCGTGGGCAAGACCGTGAAGCTGCCGCTCGTGGATCGCGAGATCCCCATCTTCGCCGACTGGCACGTGGACATGGAGTTCGGCACCGGCTGCGTGAAGACCACGCCCGCGCACGATCCGAACGACTGGGCCATGGGCGAGCGTAACGGCCTTGAGCGCATCAACATCTTCGACGAGACGGCGCACGTGGTGGACGGCTACGGGCGTTTCAGCGGCATGGACCGCGACGAGGCGCGCGAGGCCGTGGTGGCCGCGTTCGACGAGCTGGGACTGCTCGACAAGGTGGAAGACCACGACCACAGCGTGATGACGTGCTACCGCTGCCACACGAAGCTCGAGCCCTGGGAGAGCGAGCAGTGGTTCGTGGCGGTGGACGGCCTCAAGCAGGACGCGTCGCGCGTGGTGGAGGACGGCTCCATCCAGTTCCATCCCGAGCGCTGGAAGCAGGTCTACCTCGACTGGCTGGCAAACCTCAAGGACTGGTGCATCTCGCGCCAGCTGTGGTGGGGCCATCGCATCCCCATGTTCTACTGCGACGAATGCGGCTGGGAAGACGCGTCGGTGGAGGATATCGAGGTGTGCCCCGTGTGCGGCGCGCCCGTGCGCCAGGACGAGGACGTGCTCGACACGTGGTTCTCGTCGCAGCTGTGGCCGTTCGCCACGATGGGCTGGACCGAGGAGGGCATGGACGCGCCGCAGATGAAGCAGGCGTATCCCACGCAGGTGCTGTCCACGGCCCGCGACATCATGGGGCTCTGGGTGGCGCGCATGGTGATGGCGTCCATGTACTGCACCGACACCATCCCGTTCGAGCACGTCATCATCCATCCCACGGTGATGGCGGCCGACGGCAAGCCCATGTCGAAGAGCCGCGGCAACGGCGTGGACCCGCTGCGCCTCATGGAGGACTACGGCGCCGACGGCATGCGCTTCGGCCTGCTCATGCAGGTGACGGGCGCGCAGGATCTCAAGTTCAACGAGGCGAAGCTGGAAAGCTCGCGCAACTTCGCGAACAAGATCCGCAACGCCGCGCGCTTCGTGTTGATGAACCTCGACGACTACGAGCCGGGCGCGCCCGAGCCCGTCACGCCGGTGGACCGTTGGATCTTCTCGCGTCTGGCCGGGCTGGTTGCGCGCGTGGACGAGGCGTTCGCCAAGTTCGAGTTCGGCGAGGTCACCCGAGAGCTCTACGCGTTCTTCTGGAACGAGTTCTGCGACTGGTACATCGAGTTCTCGAAGGCGCGCCTCGCCGGCTCGCCGGAGGATCGCGCCGCGTGCCAGCGCAATCTCGTGTTCGTGCTCGACCAGGCGCTGCGCCTCTTGCATCCCATCATGCCGTTCGTGACCGAGGAGATCTACCAGCAGCTGCCCATCGATCGCACGGACGCGCCGTATCTCATCGTGGCCGCGTGGCCCGATGCCGCCTCGCTCGCGCGCTACGTCGACGCAGATGCCGAGCGCGCCATCGACCTGGTGTGCGAGACGGTGTCGGCTATCCGCTCGACGCGCGCCCGCTACGGCATCTCGCCGAAGACGGAGCTTTCCGTGGCGGTGAAGGCGGGGGAGGGCGATGTCGCGCTCCTGGAGGCGCAGCGCGGGCTCATCGAGGGCATGGGCAACACGTCGTCGCTGGTCATCGCCGCCGACGCGGAGAAGCCGGCCGAGTCGAGCGTGTCGTTGGCTCCGGGCCTCGAGGTGTACATCGTGCTGTCGGGTCTCGTGGATTTCGACGCCGAGCGCGACCGTTTGCAGAAAGAGCAGGTCAAATTGGCTGCCGATGCGGCTAAGCTGGACAAGAAGCTGTCGAACCCGGGCTTCTTGGCGAAAGCTGCTCCCGAGATCGTGGAGAAGGATCGCGCCCGCCACGCCGAGCTGGTCGACAAGCTGGCCCGCGTGGAGGCGCAGCTGGCTGAGCTGGGGTAGCGGCTTCGTCGGTCTGCGCCGTCGATCCGTGCGGAGCGCTCTGCATGCGCTCCGCACGGCGATCGTGCCATGGCGCACTGGCGTGGACGTGCTACAGGGTTTTACCCCCTGCGAGGTTTGCTTGTGTCGTGCGTGGATCGTGCCGCGATACCGCTCCGCGTGTCGATCGCGTCCCGGCTCCGGCATCCTTTGTCCGCGTACCGGGCGCGTTACGGTAATGGATTCGCAACTTTTTGACGATATTTTACCATGGCGGTCACCCTGTCGGGCATCATGGTAATGATCAGATGATTTTCTTGCGATATTGTACCGTATCGGGGGTGCGGACGTTTTTCCGGACGGCCTAGGCGGCCAGCCCCAGCCGCCTCCTGCGGCCGGCTATCGTATCGTACACCTTGCGCCCTCCCTCGTCGAACGCCTTCAGCCTCCCCTCCCGGTACCAG